>JANNWV010000203.1:0-13394 GCA_031408815.1 Gammaproteobacteria bacterium | reverse complement strand
GGTACGTCTGGGTTTTGCTTTTAAGAATCAGACCGCGCTGGATGTTGCTGGCGAGCGCCGTATTTCATTTTGACCACGCCGGTATCGTGCGGCGACTAAAAATGAAAGCCGGCGATCGCCCCTCGCAACAATCAGCGCCGTTGACCTTTACTCAGCCAACGTCAGCAACGATGCATTGCCGCCAGCCGCCGTGGTGTTGATCGTGAGCGTCCGCTCGCTGGCGAACTTGAGCAGGTAGTGCGGGCCACCCGCCTTCGGTCCGGTACCGGACAAGCCCTCGCCGCCGAACGGTTGTACGCCGACCACCGCGCCGATCTGGTTGCGGTTTACATAGCAGTTGCCGACGCGCACGCTGCGCACGATGTGTTGCACCGTCGCGTCGATGCGCGAGTGGATACCGAGGGTCAGGCCATAGCCGGTGGCGTTGATCTGGTCGAGCACCTTGTCCAGGTCGCGGGCTTCGTAGCGAATCACGTGCAGGACCGGGCCGAAGACTTCCTGCGTGAGCTGCGACAGCGAGTCCAGTTCATAGGCGCGTGGCGCGAAGAAGCTGCCGTGGCTGCAGGACTCGGACATTTTCACCGCCTTGATCAGCCTGGCTTCCTTGTCCATGCGCACCGCGTGGGCGACCAGTACGCCCAATGCGTCCTCATCGATCACCGGGCCGACGTCGGTGGACAGCAACGCCGGGTCGCCGACCACGATCTCGTCCATGGCGCCGGACAGCATGTTGATGACCTTGTCGGCGATGTCGCTCTGCACGAACAGGATGCGCGCGGCCGAACAACGCTGGCCGGCGGAATCGAAGGCCGCCGTCATCGCATCCTTCACCAGTTGCTCGGGAAGCGCCGACGAATCGGCGATCAGCGCATTCTGGCCGCCAGTCTCGGCGATCAGCGTGGCCAAAGGCGCGCGGCGCGCAGCCAGCGCGCGATTGATGGCCCAGGCCGTGTCGGTGGAACCAGTGAAGACCACGCCGGTAACGCGCGGGTCGCGCGTCAGCGCCGCGCCGACAGTGGCGCCGTCGCCCGGGAGGAATTGCAGCACGTCTTTGGGAACGCCAGCTTCGTGCAACAAGTTCACCGCGAAGAATGCGGTCAGGTTGGTTTGCTCGGCCGGCTTGGCGATGACGCTGTTGCCGGCCGCCAGCGCGGCGGCGACCTGGCCCATGAAGATGGCCAACGGGAAATTCCACGGACTGATGCAGACAAAGACGCCGCGGCCGTGCAGTTGCAGTTCGTTCGATTCACCGGTGGGACCCGGCAGCTTCTCAGGCTGGCCGAACAACTTGCGCGATTGCTGCGAATAATAGCGGCAGAAGTCCACGGCTTCGCGCACTTCGGCCACGGATGCCGACAGTGACTTGCCGGCTTCCTTCACGCACAGCGCGATCAGTTCCGGCATGCGTTCTTCCATCAGGTCGGCGCCATGTTCCAGGATCTTGGCACGCGATGCGGCGGGCAACTTGTCCCAGCCGGCGTAGGCGGACTGCGCGTTTTTCAGCGCCTGTTCCACCTGCGAGGCATCCGTGGCCTGCCAGCGCCCGATCGTTTCGCGACGATCGGCGGGATTGGTGACGGCAAGGGTGGCGCCATGGTTCTCGCTGCCAGGAATCAGCGGCGTGGCATGCCAGGGCTTGATGGAGGCATTGACCTTGTCGGCGAGCACGCCCAGTTCCTGGTCGTTGGCTAGATTGACGCCCATGGAATTCTTCCTGTCTGCAAAGATGGCAAGCGGTTGCGGGATATGCGGATGCGGCTTGGTCGGGTAGGCGGTGACCGTGGCAACGGGATCAGCCACCAAGTCGGCGGGCGGAAGCGTTTCATCGGTGATTCGATTGACGAAACTACTGTTGGCGCCGTTCTCGAGCAGGCGCCGCACCAGGTAGGGCAACAGGTCTTCGTGCGAACCCACCGGCGCGTACACGCGGCAGGGCACGCCCAGGTGCTGCTCGCCGATGGTTTCGGCGTACAGGTGGTCGCCCATGCCATGCAGTCGCTGGAATTCGAGATCGCGGCCCTGCGCCATCTGGTGCACGGCCGCGATGGTCTGCGCGTTGTGCGTGGCAAACATTGGATAGAGGGCATCACCCGCCTCAAGCATCTTCTTCGCGCAGGCCAGGTAGCTGACATCGGTATTGGCCTTGCGGGTGAAGACCGGATAGCCCGCCAGCCCGTCCACCTGCGCCTTCTTGATCTCGGAATCCCAGTACGCGCCCTTCACCAGGCGTACCGGCATGCGCCGGCCGGAATTGCGCGCAAGGTCGATCAGGAAATCGAGCACGAACGGCGCACGCTTCTGGTAAGCCTGCACGGCAAGGCCGTATCCCTGCCATCCGTCCAGCGATGGATCGGAAAACGCGGCCGCGATGACATCGAGTGACAACTCGAGTCGCTCGGATTCCTCGGCGTCGATGGTGAAGCCGATGCCTTGCGCCTTGGCCAACTGCGCCAGCGACACGATGCGCGGCACCAGTTCGTCCAGCACGCGGGCGCGCTTGGCGAATTCGTAGCGCGGATGCAGCGCCGACAATTTCACCGAAATCGAGGGCGCGGCAAAGACATCGGGATAGGGGCCGCCGGAACCGATTGCCAGGATGGCCTTGCGATAGGCCTCCAGGTAGCGCGCCGCGTCGGCGGCGGTGAAGGCGCCCTCGCCGAGCATGTCGAAGGAGTAGCGGTACGACGCGTTATCGCCCTTGCGCGAGCGTTCCAGCGCTTCGGCGATGGTGCGGCCCATCACGAACTGGTGGCCCATGATGCGCATCGCCTGGCGCACGGCCAGGCGGATCGCCGGTTCGCCCATGCGGCCGACCAGGCGACGGAAGGCACCGGCGGTATCGCGCTGGGTTTCGCCCGCCAGGCCGACGAGGCGCCCGGTCAGCATCAGGCCCCAGGTGGAGGCATTGACCAGCACCGAACTCGAGCGCCCGACATGCGCGTCCCAGTCGGCATCACCGAGCTTGTCGCGGATCAGCTTGTTGGCGGTGTCCTGGTCGGGAATGCGCAGCAAGGCCTCGGCCACGCACATCAGCAGCACGCCCTCTTCGGAGCTGAGGTCGTATTCGCGCATGAAGGCCTCGACCATCGCCGGATCGGCAGCGCGCACACGGGTGCGCTGCACCAGGGCGACCGCCGTGGCTTG
The DNA here is from genome assembly GCA_031408815.1 of Gammaproteobacteria bacterium. GTDB lineage: Bacteria > Pseudomonadota > Gammaproteobacteria > Xanthomonadales > Xanthomonadaceae > Arenimonas. Next base: position 10,250 of record JANNWV010000203.1, on the reverse strand, counting down.
CACGAGACGCTGTTCGGACTCGGGCAGCCGGGCCTGGTCGAGCAATTCTTCCAGGTGCTCGGTTTCGTCGCGCAGGTAGGCGGCGGTGATGCGGCGGCGGAGCGGCGACATCGCCGTCGGCAGTTCTGGGCTGATGATAAGGGTCACGGGGGTCCCGGCGGCGGCCAAGTGGCGCTGGCAAAGCGCAATTCTAGTCTCCGGGGCTCGGGCGGGCAAAGAAATCCCGTCGCCGAAAGGGCCGCGCCCACGAGGATTCCTTCACGAGCCGGGCGGTACGCTACGCACATCGGCTTGCCGCCAAGCCGGGTGGGAGCGTAAAATTCGCATGTTTTGCGGCCCCGTCCTGCCTGCATCGCGCTTTTGCGCGGCGCGCGCCCGGCGCGCGGCAGCTCCGACCCCATTGAAACAATTCATGGCGACGGCCGACAGGCCGCTGCCCAGCACAGATCACAGTTCGAGGTAGGTCCGATGAATGCAGTGATGAAAGCCCCGCGCCTGGCCCGTTACGCCGCTGGCGTGCTGGTCCTGGCCAGTTCCACCGCCTGGGCCAACGCGACCGACCCGGCACGCTGGCAGCTGAACCTGACGCCCGGCGTCACCGCCACCTCCCAAAATGCCTACCACGCGCACATGATCATGCTGTGGATCTGCGTGGTCATCGGCATTATCGTTTTTGGTGCGATGGCCTATGCGATGTTCAAGTTCCGCAAGTCCAAGGGCGCAGTGCCGGACACCAATTTCACCCACAGCACGGTGCTCGAAGCCATCTGGACCGTCGTTCCGATCCTGATCCTGATTGGCTCGGCCATCCCGGCCACGCGCATGGTGGTGGCCCAGTACAACGCCGACCACAACGCCAAGCCGGCCGAGATGACCATCAAGATCACCGGCTACCAGTGGATGTGGCGCTACGAATACGTGGGCCAGGACGTGAACTACATCAGCCGCCTGGATCGCGAATCGGATCGCATCCGCCAGGCCGGCTCGATGCCGGACGAAAAGGTCATTCCGCACTACCTGCGCGACGTGGACCGACCGCTGGTGCTGCCGGCCGATACCCGTATCCGTTTCGTGATCACCGCCGACGATGTCATCCATGCGTGGTGGGTTCCGGCCCTGGGCTGGAAGCAGGACGCCGTTCCGGGCGTTATCAACGAGGCATGGACCGAAGTCAGCGAGCCCGGCACCTACCGCGGCGTCTGCGCCGAGCTGTGCGGCAAGGACCATGGCTTCATGCCGATCGTGGTGAAGGTCCTGCCCAAGGCTGAGTACCAGAGCTGGCTGGCCGAACAGAAGACTGCAAACGGCGAAACCGCCGCAGTCGTCGCCGTCCAGTAATCCACCGAATTCGAATCGAAACACTCTTAGAGGCAAGCGAAATGGCTAACTACAGCGCCGCCCATGATGCCCATGATCATGGACACCAGCAGAGCTTCTTCCAGCGGTGGTTCCACTCCACCAACCACAAGGACATCGGTACCCTGTACCTGGTGTTCTCGCTGGTGATGTTCTTCATCGGCGGCAGCATGGCCCTGGTCATCCGTGCCGAGCTCTTCCAGCCCGGCTTGCAGTTCGTGGCCCCTGAGTTCTTCAACCAGATGACCACCACCCACGCGCTGGTGATGATCTTCGGTGCGGTCATGCCGGCCTTCGTCGGCCTCGCCAACTGGATGGTGCCGATGATGATCGGCGCGCCGGACATGGCCCTGCCGCGCATGAACAACTGGTCGTTCTGGATCCTGCCGTTCGCCTTCACCCTGTTGCTGACGCCACTGATGCTGCAAGCCTTCGGCATTGGCGGCGGTGGCCCGGCCGGCGGCTGGACCCTGTATCCGCCGCTGTCGCTGCAAGGTGGCAACAATACCGCGTTCGCGATCTTCGCCATCCACCTGATGGGCGTCAGCTCAATCATGGGCGCGATCAACATCATCGCCACCATCCTGAACATGCGCGCCCCGGGCGTGGACCTGCTGAAGATGCCGGTGTTCGTGTGGAGCTGGCTGATCACCGCGTTCCTGCTGATCGCGGTGATGCCGGTGCTCGCCGGCGCCGTGACCATGCTGCTGACCGACAAGTTCTTCGGCACTTCGTTCTTCAACGCGGCCGGCGGCGGCGACCCGGTGATGTTCCAGCACATCTTCTGGTTCTTCGGCCACCCCGAGGTCTACATCATGATCCTGCCGGCCTTTGGCATCGTGTCGGAAATCATCCCGACCTTCGCCCGCAAGCCGCTCTTTGGATACCAGGCAATGATCTACGCGGTCGCTTCGATCGCGTTCCTGAGCTTCATCGTCTGGGCGCACCACATGTTCACCGTCGGCATGCCGCTCGGCGGCGAGCTGTACTTCATGTATGCGACGATGCTGATCGCCATCCCGACCGGCGTGAAGGTGTTCAACTGGGCCACCACCATGTGGCGCGGCTCGATGACTTTTGAAACCCCGATGCTGTTCGCGCTCGGCTTCGTCATCATGTTCACCATCGGCGGCTTCTCGGGCCTGATGCTGGCGATCGTGCCGGCTGACTTCCAGTACCACGATACCTACTTCGTCGTCGCCCACTTCCACTACGTGCTGGTGACCGGCGCCATCTTCGGCATCATGGCCGGCGTCTACTACTGGCTGCCGAAGTGGACCGGCCACATGTACAACGAAAAGCTCGGCCAGTGGCATTTCTGGCTCAGCACGATCTTCGTGAACCTGTTGTTCTTCCCGCAGCACTTCCTGGGCCTGGCCGGCATGCAGCGCCGCGTTCCGGACTACAACCCGGCCTTCGCCGACTTCAACATGTGGTCGTCGATCGGCGGCTTCGGTTTCGGCATCTCGCAACTGCTGTTCGTCTACATCGTCTGGAAGGCGGCCAAGGGTGGCGTCAAGGCCACCGACCGCGTCTGGGAAGGTGCCCGCGGCCTGGAGTGGACGCTGCCGTCGCCGCCGCCGCACCATACCTTCACCACGCCGCCGGTCATCAAGGACGGCGACCTGGCCCACGGCGACATCACCCACTGATGGCTGACAAGTCGGCCCCGGGCAACAACCGTTCCGCAGTGCTGCGTACCGCCTGGATTGCGGGCGCGTGCGCGGTCGGGTCGTACGTGCTGTTCCTCGTTTCGATGATGAGCGGAAAATGACCGCCGACCTCGCCCGTACGCTGAAGCGCATCGCCCTGATTTCGGCGGGCTCGTTCGTGTTCGCGTTCTCGCTGGTGCCGCTGTACAACGTGGCCTGCGAAAAGGTGTTCGGCATAAAGCTCGAGCGCGGCGCCATTGGCGCGCAGGCAGCGGCCGGCATGAGCTCGCAGGTCGCGCGCGAAGTCCGCATCCAGTTCGACGGCACCGTCAATTCCAAGCTGCCCTGGGATTTCAAGCCGGTGCAGGAATCGATGGTGGTCCAGCCGGGCAAGCAATATGAGGCGATGTTCATCGCCCGCAACAAGGCGGCCACGGCGATTGTCGGCAATGCGGCACCGTCCATCGCGCCCACTGAAGCGTCCGGCTTCTTCGCCAAGACCGAATGCTTTTGCTTCACCGAGCAGATGCTCAAGGCCGGCGAAGAGCGCGAGATGCCGGTGCGTTTCATCGTCAACCCGTCCCTGCCTGGCGACGTTTCGACCATTACCCTGTCCTATACTTTCTACATCAATGATTCGGCCACGGCGAAGCTCATCGCGCCCGGCACGGTCGCGGCCAGCCCTTCGGCCCCCTGACCAACGCATCCAGAACCCAACGATCCGGGAAATCCCATGGCACACGCGCAAGCACACGACGACAACCACGCGGACCAAGACGTCTATTACGTCCCGCACCACAGCCGCTGGCCCTTCCTGGGTTCGATCGCGCTGTTCGTACTGATGGTCGGCGTGGCCAACTGGATGAACGGCCACGACTGGGGCCACAACCTGTTTTACGTCGGCCTGGCGATGATCCTCGGCGTGCTGGGCATGTGGTTCGGCGATGTCATCTCCGAGTCGCTGCAGGGCAAGTACAACCCGCAGGTGGACACCTCCTTCCGCATGGGAATGATGTGGTTCATCTTTTCGGAAGTGATGTTCTTCGCGGCTTTCTTCGGCGCCCTCTTCTATGCCCGCCAGTTCGCGTTGCCGTGGCTGTCGGGTGAAGGCGACGGCGCGCTGACCAACCAGTTCCTGTGGAGCGGCTACACCGCTGGCTGGCCCGCGAACGGCCCGGCCTTCATCGGCGGCAACTTCGAAATCATCCCGGCTTGGGGACTGCCTCTGATCAATACCATGCTGCTGCTCAGCTCAGGCGTCACGATCACTCTCGCCCACCATGCCTTGCGCGCCGCGCAGCGCGGCCGCCTGCTGTTCTGGCTCGGCGCGACCATCGTGCTTGGCGCGCTGTTCCTGCTCTTCCAGGCCGAGGAATACCACCACGCCTACACCGAGCTGAACCTGACCCTGGGTTCGGGCATCTACGGTTCGACGTTCTTCATGCTCACCGGTTTTCACGGCATGCATGTAACGCTTGGCGCGATCATGTTGTCGGTGATCTGGCTGCGTTGCGCCAAGGGCCACTTCAGTAAGGACCATCACTTTGCGTTCGAGGCGGTGGCCTGGTACTGGCACTTCGTCGACGTGGTTTGGCTGGGCCTGTTCCTGTTCGTCTACGTGCTCTGACTGCCGCCCGGCCACGGCCGGGGCGGGTCGAGGACGGAAATGAAAAAGGCCGGCATTGCCGGCCTTTTTTTCCGAAAAGATCCGGGCTTCAGTGATAGATGCCGTGCGGCTTGATGACGCCGGTGAAGATGCCGGCGGCGACGAGCAGGATCAGCGCCACCGACAGGCCGATGCGCCAGCTGAGCGAACGAACCGTGCGGTTCGTGGTCCCCTTGTCCACCATCATGTAGTAAAGGCCGGCACCGAGGTTCCACAGGATCAAGATGAGGAACGCGATGATCAGGAGTTTTTGCATGTCAGGAGTCCAGGGCGTTTCGATGCGTCCATTATCCCCCCGCAGTGACAGCTTGTCGTGAAAACACGGCTCGTCCTGCTGTTGGCCGGACTGCTGCTTGCCGCCGGATTTGCCGGCCTGGGCCAGTGGCAACTGGGCCGTGGCATCGAGAAGCAGCGGATGCTCCTGAACGTGCAGGCAGCATTGGCGCGCAAGCAGTCGCAGCCGCTGTCGGCAGCCGCAAAGCCGCTCGGGTACGACTGGTCGGAAGGCTCCGGTCGCTTCCTGGACGGCCCCGTCCTGTTGCTCGACAACCAGCGCCGCGGGCCCAGCGTGGGCGTGCGCGTATTCGCTGTGTTCCAGCCCGCGCAAGGCGCACCCTTGCTGGTGGACCTGGGCTGGCTGGCCCTGCCCGGCGATCGCCAGCTTCCCGATGTTTCGGTGCCGAAGGGACCGCAAGCGCTGTCGGGCCTGCTCAGCCCACCGCCGTCCACCGGCCTGGCCCTGGGCCCGGCCTACACCGAGTCGGCGCCGCAGCGCTGGTTGCTGACCCGGGTTGACCTGCCTGCGCTTTCCGGGGGCCTGCGCATGAAGCTCGCGCCGCGCGTGCTGCGCCTGGATCCGGCATTGCCGATAGGATACGCACGCGACCTGGACGTGCTGCCCAATACACTGCCCCCCGAACGCCACCGCGGCTATGCCGTGCAATGGTTCGGACTGGCGTTGGCGACCTTGTTCATCTCCCTCTATTTCGGAATTTTCCGCCGCCTCCCATGAGTACTCCCTCGCGTCCTTCGCAAACCCGGTCCCGGCTTACCCTGCTGCTGATCGCACTGATGTTCCTCGCGCCGTTCTCCATCGCCGCCTTGCTGCGCTTCACCGGCTGGACACCGCCGCAAAGCCGCAACGTCGGCACGCTGCTGCAACCACCCATCGACCTCAGCGGGTTGGCGCTGAAGACTGCGGATGGCAAGGACTACGCCTGGCAGCCCGAGCTCAATCTGTGGCGCATCGTGGTGCTGCCCGACCCCGCCTGCAGCAGCGAGTGCAGCAAGGTGCTCGATCAGCTGCATCGGCTCTGGCTGACCCAGGGCCGCAAGGCCGATCGCATCGACGTGCTCTGGTTCGGCGAGCTGCCGGCCGGCGACGTGACGTTCCGCCGCCTCATCCGCATGCAACCCGATGCGCAACTTGCCGCCCTGTTGCCCGAAGCCGCGCGAGCCGACGCCGTGCCTGTCTACCTCGTTGATCCGGGTGGTTTCGTCGCGTTGCAGTACCACCCGGGCTTCGATCCCGCCGGCATGAAGAAAGACCTCGGAAAACTCGTCAAATGAATAGTCCGCACAAGCACTTCCATCGCCTGGCCTGGATCGCGGTATTGCTGGCCCTGGGCATCGTGGTGTTCGGCGCTTTCGTGCGCCTGTCGAATGCCGGCCTGAGCTGTCCCGACTGGCCAACCTGTTACGGCCGCGCCGCCTGGCCGGTGCACGAACACGAAATCGCGCAGGCCAACGCCAGCTTCGAACGCGCCGTGGAAAGCAGCAAGACCTGGCGCGAACAATTCCATCGCCATCTCGCGGCAATCCTGGGCCTGCTGATACTGGTGCTCAGCCTGTTGGCGGCCCGCAAGCGCGCCTGGGGCATTCCCGCCATCGTGGCGGCGTCCTTGCTGGTCGCGGCATCGATTCCCGCCTACATCGGCGCGCATTACGTCGCAGCCGCGGCGCTGGTGCTGGCCGGGCAACTGATCTTGCTGGTGAACGCAATCCGCTGGTCCAACACCGATGCATCGCGACTGTCCACCATCACGCTGATGCTGGTGATCGTGCAGGCGATCCTGGGCATGTGGACCGTGACCTGGCTGTTGAAGCCGGTAGTCGTGATGTCGCACTTGCTGGGCGGCCTGGCGACCTTGTCGCTGCTGACCTGGCTGGCCTGGGGCACGACGCCGGGATCGTCGCTGGTGCAGGCAGTCGCCCCGAAACTGCGCCGGCTGCTCTGGATCGGCCTGGCATTGCTGGTGGCGCAGATCGCGCTGGGTGGCTGGACCAGCAGCAACTATGCTGCGCTGTCGTGCGGCGCTGATTTCCCCAAGTGCCTGGGCGAATGGTGGCCGACTCATGATTTTCGCGAAGCCTTCGTGCTGTGGCGCGGCATCGGCGTGGACTATGAGGGCGGGGTGCTGGATGGTCCGGCGCGCGTGGCGATCCAGCTGGCGCACCGGATGATGGCGCTGCTGGTGTTCGGGCACTTCCTGGTGGTGGCCATGCGCATGCTGCGCACGCCCGGCCTGGTGTTCTGGGGCAGCGCGCTGTTGCTGCTGTTGCTGGCCCAGGTCGGCCTGGGCATCGCCAACGTGATGCTCGGCTTGCCCTTGTGGGTCGCCACGGCACATACCGCCGGGGCCGCGCTGCTGTTGTTCGTCGTGATCGGGCTGCTGGCCCGGCTGCGCGCCCCGGAGTAATACAATAGACCGATGCCTCCTTCCTTCGGCCAGTACTGGCAATTGACCAAACCGCGCGTGGTCGCCCTGATTGTCTTCACGGCGATCATCGGCATGCTGCTCGCCACGCCTGACGCACGCATCCCCGAAGGCTTCCAGTCGGTGGCGTGGTTGATGGGCCTGTCCGGCAGCGGCGACATGTCGCAATCGCAGTTGTCCTCGCCCGCGCTCGCCAGTGTCTGGAAGGAAATTCTCGTCGGCAGCCTCGGCATCTGGCTGGCGGCCGCCTCGGCCGCCGCGATCAACCACCTGCTGGACCAGCGCATCGATGCGCTGATGGTGCGCACCTCGCATCGCCCGCTGCCGACCGGGTCGCTGAATTCGCGGCAGGTGCTGGTGTTCGCGATCGTACTGGGCGCGCTGTCGATGGGGTTGCTGGCCGTGTTCGTCAATGCGCTGTGTGCCGTGCTGACCTTCGCCTCGCTGATCGGCTACGCCATTATCTATACCGGCTACCTCAAGCGTGCGACACCGCAGAACATCGTGATCGGCGGCCTGGCCGGCGCCGCGCCACCGGCGTTGGGCTGGGTCGCGATCACCAACCAGTTGCATCCGTACGCCTTGCTGCTGGTGCTGATCATCTTCGTCTGGACGCCGCCGCATTTCTGGGCACTGGCGATCTTCCGTCGCGAGGATTACGCCCGCGCAATGATCCCGATGCTGCCGGTCACCCATGGCGTCGAATACACGCGCTGGCAGATCCTGTTTTTCACCGTGCTGCTGGTGCTGGTGACGATGCTGCCGGTCATCACCGGCATGAGCGGCGTGTTCTACCTCGGCGGCGCGCTGGTGCTGGGGATGGTCTTCCTCTACTACGCGGTCCGGTTGATGCGGCCACCGTCGGAAGCATTCGCGATGCAGGTGTTCGGCTATTCCATCTGGTACCTGATGGCATTGTTCGCCTTCCTGCTGATAGACCACTGGCTGATGCCGGCGCCGGAAATGTCGGCGCAGGCGCTGGAGTTCATCCGCTCCGGCAACTAGTTTCGAGGCCTGGCGCGAAAGCCAGTGGCTTCAGCGATTCCGCGAATTGAGCAGGTCGCGCAGTTCGGCTTTTTCCAGTTCGCCCAGGTTGCCCTTCAACTGCAACTCCTCGATGCGCTGCATGCGGGTCTGCTTGTCGAGCTGGCGCAGGGCGTCGAGGAATTCCTCCTTGCGCGTGCTCGCATCCCCGGGCAGGTCCATCGCCGCCAGCTTGCGCAACGCGGCTTCCTCTTCGCGGCCTTCGAAATGTTCGAGCATGGCGCCGGTGCCTATGCCCGGGCGTTCCTGGGCGATCGCGATCATTTCCACCAGCAGCGAAATGCCCGGCTGGCGCAGGACGCCGAACAGGTACGGCGGCTCCATCGCCCGGGCCAGCGACGGATCGAGCAGCAGGAATGAAATGGCGGCGCGCACCAGGCTTTGCTTCGGCGCCGGCGAACCGCGCGAGGGCCGCATCGATGGCGTGCGCGCGGCAGGCGCCTGCTCGGCGCGGGCGCCGACGCCGGTCAGTTCGGTCACCCGTTGCTGCATCAGGTCGCGAAACGCACCATCGGGAATGTTCGCGATATAAGGCTTCACGCGTTCGGCCAGGCGCGCCTTGCCCTCGAGCGAGTTGAGGTTGACGTCGCGCGACAATTCGTTGAAGAAGAATTCGCTGAGCGAGGTCGCATCGTTCAATCGCGCGTCGAAACCCGCAGCACCTTCCTGGCGCACGATGCTGTCCGGGTCCTCGCCCTCGGGCAGGAACAGGAAGAAGGCCTGTCGACCGTCGCGCATGCGCGGCAGGATCGACTCGACCGCCTTCCACGCGGCGCCGCGACCGGCGCGATCGCCGTCGAAACAAAAATACACGTCGGCCGCATTGCGGAACAACAGCTCGGCATGGTCGGGCGTGGTGGCCGTGCCCAGCGTCGCCACCGCCTGCGTTATTCCGTACTGGAACAGGGCGACGACGTCCATGTAGCCCTCCACCACGATCAGCCGCGCGATCTTGGCGTGCGCCTGCCGCACTTGCCACAGTCCGTACAGTTCGCGACCCTTGTGGAACAGCGGCGTCTCGGGCGAGTTGAGGTATTTCGGGCCGTCTTCCTTGTCCAGCACGCGGCCGCCGAACGCGATCACGCGGCCGCGGCGATCGTGGATGGGGAACATCACGCGGTCGCGGAACTTGTCGTAGACGCGCCCGGAATCACTGCGCGAGAACATGCCGGTTTTTTCCAGCAGCGCGAGCCGGCGGTCGTCAGTGCCCAGCGCATTCTTCAAGCCATCGAAGGAATCAGGTGCATAGCCGAGCATGAAGCGCGCGCGATTTTCCGCGTCCACGCCGCGCTTGTCGAAATAAGCGCGTGCCTTGTCGCTGGATTCCAATTGCTTCTGGAAGAAGCGCGCCGCGGCTTCCAGCGCAGCGTACTGGTCCTTGCCGTCAGGGTTTTCATTGCGAACCTGCGTGTCCTTGGGCACTTCCATGCCGACGCGCTTGGCCAGTTCTTCCACGGCATCGATGAACTCGAGCCGGTCGTAATTCATCAGGAAGGAGATGGCGGTGCCGTGCGCGCCGCAACCGAAGCAGTGGTAGAACTGCTTGGTCGGACTGACGGTGAAGCTGGGCGAGCGTTCGTCGTGGAACGGGCAGCGCGCCGAATACTCGCGGCCTTGCCGCTTCAGCGGTACCCGCGAGCCGATGATCTCGACCAGGTCCGAGCGCGCAAGCAGGTCGTCGATGAAAGCGTCGGGGATGCGGGCCATGGCTGCCTAGGATGCCACTGTGGGAGCGGCTTCTGTGGGAGCGGGGTGAGCCGCGCGGACGCTAGCGCCGATGCAACCCGGGTGGAACCCCGCACACCCCAGCCCCGG
>JANNWV010000202.1:0-19539 GCA_031408815.1 Gammaproteobacteria bacterium | reverse complement strand
GTCCAGTGCTTCCTTCAGGGCGGCGCGATCATCGCCTTCGATCCGCCGCGAGACGCCGCCGGCAGTCGGGCTGTTCGGCATCAGCACCATGTAGCGGCCGGCCAGGGAGATGAACGTGGTCAGGGCGGCGCCCTTGTTGCCACGCTCTTCCTTGTCCACCTGTATGACCACTTCCTGGCCTTCGCGCAGGATTTCCTTCATGCCGGCCTTGTTGGGGTCGACGCCGGGAACGAAGTAGTCGCGGGAGATCTCCTTCAGCGGCAGGAAGCCGTGGCGTTCAGCGCCGTAATCGACGAACGCGGCTTCGAGGGAGGGTTCCAGCCGGACGATCCGGCCTTTATAGATGTTGCCTTTTTTCTGCTCTTTCGAGGGTTGTTCGATATCGATGTCGTAAAGGGTCTGGCCATCGACAATGGCCACGCGCAGCTCTTCTGCCTGCGTGGCGTTGATCAACATACGCTTCATGGTGGATTCCTCACGCGCTCAACCGCGAGGAACGCCGGTGGTCCACGGCCATGTAAACGACCTGAAGCGCACGCGCATTCAGGCTTGCCAGGAACTTCCAGCGCTACAAAAACCGGGATCACCGACCCACGGGAGCGCTTGATTGTTTGTTTCATTAAAGGGCCCGAAGGACGCCGAGCGTCTTTCGGTATGGCACGTGTTGTAAGCACGAGGCGATATCCGTCTGCCTTCGAGACCGGCTAACATGGTCACCCCCGTGGGGTGTGGTAGCGGCCTGTCGGGATTCTCCATTCGCAGGTTTTCGGCCGACGAACGAGGGAAATCAGGACGTTATCTCGCAAATCGAGTGTATCAGTGGAGCGCCCATGGCGGCAATCGAAGTCTCAGGGGGCGTGAAACAGGTGCTAGTGCCCGAGGATCGGGACGGTCAACGCCTCGATAATTTCCTGCTCGGGCAACTTAAAGGCGCCCCGCGCAGCCTTATTTACAAGCTCGTTCGCAGCGGCCAGGTCCGGATCAACGGCAAGCGGGCCAAGCCGGACTCGCGCGTCTCTGGCGGTGATGAGATCAGGATTCCGCCCGTACGCCTGGAAGAGTCGGGCGAACCGCGCACGCCGCCGAAGTCGATGCTCGAGCGCCTGGCCGCCAGCATCATTTTCGAGGACAAGGCGCTGTTGGCGCTGAGCAAGCCCAGCGGCATCGCCGCGCATGGCGGCAGCGGCGTCAGCTTCGGCGTGATCGAAGGCCTGCGTGCGCTGCGCCCGGGTGAACCCCTGGAACTCGTGCATCGCCTCGATCGCGATACCTCCGGCGTGCTGGTGATCGCGAAGAAGCGCTCGGCCTTGCTCGAGTTGCAGGCGCTGATGCGCGAAGGTGACGACGAGGAAGCGCCAAACAAGCGCTACCTGACGCTACTGGTCGGACGCATGCCGCAGGGCACGATGACCGTGGAAGCGCCCTTGCTGCGCTCGGTCATGCAAGGCGGCGAGCGCATGGTGCGCGTCGATCCTTCGGGCAAGGCATCCACCAGCCATTTCAAGCTGATCGAACGCCGCGGCGGCCACAGCTTTTGCGAAGTGCACATCGAAACCGGCCGCACCCACCAGATCCGCGTCCACGCCGCGCACATCGGCCATCCCGTCGCCGGCGACGAAAAATACGGCGACCGCGAAGCCAACAAGCGCCTGTCGGAACAAGCCGGACTGAAACGCCTCTTCCTCCACGCGTCCTCCATGGCGTTTGAACTGGGGCAGGGACGCGACAAACACCCGTACCTGATCAGCGCTCCGCTCGCCGACGATCTACGCAACGTCCTCGACCGACTCTAGCTCCGGAATTTCCGCGTTGCGATGCTGAACGTCGCCGAGGGTGGGGTTCGCCCTGGTCGCCCCGGCGTAGCCGCTCCATGCGGACTCAGGGTCGACCGGCGGGCCATCCATGGCCCGCCTCCTGCGCGAACCCCTCCCTCGTCGCCGTCCAGCAGCGCGCCGAAGTTCGACACCATCCACCTAGTGGAAGATCGGTCAAGCGCTCAGCCTTGTTGACTCGCTGTGCCAAGGTCGTTAGCACGAAAACTTATCTTCTCAATTCACGAAATGCGCGCTGCACCGGAATTCCGCCTCAAGACCATTCCTGTCTTTCCGTGCCCAATTCGCGAGCGATGCTGAAGGGCGACGGGGAGGGGAGTCGCACAGGAGGTCGGCCATGGATGGCCGACCGGTCGACACTGAGTCCGCAGGGAGCGGCTACGCCGTGTCGACCAGGGCGGCTCCCCTCCCCGGCGACATTCAGCATCGAAACACGGCAATTCTGGACGCAGCAGAAATGCCTAGAGTTGCAGTTGCTCAGCCTTGGCAGCGCAGATGAAGTCATTCGTGCTGAGTCCGCCAACATCATGCGTCGAATACCGAACCTCGACCCGGTTGTAGTGCACGCTCAGGTCCGGATGGTGGTCCTCCCGATGGGCGACGAAGGCGAGGGCGTTCACGAAGGCCATCGTCCGGTAGTAGTCATCGAACTTGTAGGACTTGCGGATCGCCTGGCCGTTTTCGACCAGCACCCAGCCAGGCAGGACATTCAGGAACGCCTGTATTTCTTCGTAGGGCAGGCGATGGCCGGGGCCACGCAGCGCGACGCAGTGGCGTGACGCGAGTTCAGTGAGCTGGGGCATGACGATCCTCGCTGTTTGGCACGGGCCTGGCGCGAGTAGAATACTCCCATGATCGATATCTCCGAATCCGCACAAACCTACTTTCGCCATCTCCTGCAGTCTCAAGGCGGCGACGCCGTCGGCATTCGCGTCAGCGCGGTGCATGCGGGCACGCCAAAGGCAGACGCCCGGCTTGAATTTTGCGAGAGCGGCGACCTGCTTGGCGACGAATGGTCGCTGGAATGCGAAGGCTTCACCCTGTATGTGGATGCCCCCAGCGTCCGCTATCTGGACGGGGCAAAGATGGACTACGTGACCCAGGCGACGGGCGGTCAATTGACGATTCGCGCGCCGCGCATCAAGGGCGAGGTCCCTGGCACCGACGCGTCCATCATTGAGCGGGTGCAGTACCTGATCGATTCGGAGATCAATCCGATGCTGGCCTCGCACAAGGGCCAGGTCTCGCTGGTCGAGGTCACCGCCGATGGTGTTGTCCGGCTACAATTCGGTGGCGGTTGCCATGGTTGCGGCATGGTGGACGTTACCCTGAAGCACGGCATCGAGAAGACGCTGTGCGAGCGCATTCCGGAAATCACGGCGGTGCGTGACGCCACCGACCACGCGACGGGCGCGGCGCCGTATATACCTCGCTGAACTTTTTTCGCGAGGCGCGCACTAAGGCTGGCATCGGCCAGGGCGCAACCTATCAATGAACCAGACGACCGATGAACTTGCCGACATCGGTCCGGATCCGGATTGGCGACCGAAATCGCTGCGGGCAGCGTCTCCGCCGTGGCTGCCGCGGCCCGTGCGGGCTTCCATCCTTGCCGCGGTGGTGGTCGTGCATGGGCTGGTGCTGGTTTGGTGGCTTCCGCGACTAGCCACGCCCCGCCACCCGGCTGAAGACCAGACTGTGATTCGCGTGGAGTTCATCCGCGATTCGCCGCCGCCGGTCGTGATTCCACTCGAACCAGAAATCCGCACGATCGACGATGTCGAGCTTCCGAAGCCCGCAAGGCCGGTTCGCAAGCGTCCGCGCATCCCGTCGGATAGGCCTCTGCAGGCATTGCCGTCCCCGCCGGCTGAAAAAGCGAAGCTCGAACTCTACAACGCGGACGGTCGGATGAATGTGCCCGCGGACATGCTCGACCAGATCGACCGCAAGGTTGGCGACAAGCGCGTTTTCAGTTACCAGGTGCCCAGGCTGGATGACGCGAAGAAGGAGTTCTATCGCAATCCCGCCATCATCTACGAGAAGACGCGATTCGATGAATATTGGAAACCAGACCAGGACTTGCTGACGGGTTTGCTCAGCGAGATGGTGGAAAAGACCACCAAGCAGATCAAGATTCCTGTTCCAGGGCGACCGGATTCAAAGATGGTGTGTACGATTTCATTGCTCGCGCTCGGTGGCGGCTGCGGCGTGTTGACCAACGGATCCGATTACGTGGGTCCGCTGGATGACCCGGACACGCTGAGTCCGGAAGAGGACAGGCAGTGCAAGGCGTGGTGGGACCAGATCGTGGGCGCCAGCACGCAGGATGCCTGGCGCAAGACGCGGAAGTTGTACGAAGCCCAGTGCCGGAAACCGCTCGAGCGGGTTCCGGCCGGTTGATCGACGATTAGCGGGCGTGGCCGCTCAGATCGTGGATGTCGCCCTTCAGCGAACCGAAGTAGGCCGACAGGTTGGCCACGTCGGCATCGGTGAGATCGACCGCCTGGCTGGCCATGATGGCGTTCTTGCGCTTGCCCGACCGGTATTCGTTCAAGGCCTTGGCAAGGTACTCGGGATACTGGCCGGCAAGCTTGGGCATGCCGTCGAGCGGCTGGTTGGCGCCCTTGCCATGGCAGCTGGTGCACGCGGCCTTGGTCTCGCCCTTGGCGTTCACTGTCGATTCGTAAGCTTTCTTGCCAGCCGCGACATTGCCTTTCGGCGCGGCGGTGGCGGCGGCGCTGAAGGCCAGGGCGACCAGAAAGGTGGCGGTACGCAGGGTCATGCTCATGGTTCCCATCACTTGGTCTTCAGGCTGGCGAGGTAGGCTGCGATGTTGGCGATGTCTTCTTCGGAGAAGCTCTGCGCCTGGGCCTGCATCGTCGGGTGGTTACGTTCGCGTTTCTTGTAGCCGGTCAGCGCGGCGATGAGGTATTGCTCGTTTTGACCGCCGATCTTCGGCACCCGATAACTGGGATAGGCGTTCTTGTACTCGGCGATGCCGTGGCAACCGGTGCAGGTGTAGGCGATGGTCTTGCCCTTGGCGATGTCGCCCTTGGCGAACACGGGACCGGCAAGCGCGGACAAGGCGAGGCAGGTGACGAACAACACGGCAGGTTTCATCATTGGGTTCCGGCGGATTGGGACACGGGTGAAGCAACGCGAAATTATAACGTGCGCATGCAGTACTGAGACAGGGGGTACCGTGAGCCGGCGGTGATCGGGCATAGAGACTTTCGGCATATGCGCCGGACCCGGCCCTTGCGTTACTGTTCTATTCAACTAACACACCCTGCAAGTGAGCCCTGATGAGTGCCTTCCTCGTTGCCTCCAAAAAGACCGGCATTTTTCGCGCCGGCATCCTGGCCCTCGTGATCTCGAGCGTGGCCCTGGGTGGCTGCGGCGGCGGAAAAAAGGGAGCCGAGGGCGGCAAGCCCGGCGAAAAGGTCGAGCTGGGCAAGGACGGCAAGCCGGTCCCGAAGATCCAGGCGGTTCCGGTAGAAGTCGCCAAGGCCCAGCGCAAGCCCATTGCCGCCAGTTATTCGGGCACGGCGAACCTCGAAGCGCCGGGCGAAGCCCAGGTCGTCGCCAAGACCTCCGGCGTCATGGTGCAGTTGCTGGCCGAGGAGGGCGACCAGGTCAAGGCCGGGCAGGTGCTGGCGCGCATCGACGGTGATCGCGTGCGCCTGGAAGCGCAGCGGCAACTGGCGACTGTGCGCAAGCTGGAAAACAACTATCGTCGTTCCCAGGAACTGGCGGCGCGCAAGCTGGTCAGCGCCGAGGCCAGCGACCAGATCAAGTACGACCTCGAATCGGCCCGCGCGACCTACGCGTTGGCCAAGCTCGAGCTGTCCTACACCAACATCACCGCGCCGATCAGCGGCGTCGTGGCGCAGCGCATGGTCAAGCCGGGCAACCTGATCGGCTTGAACGCGCCGGTCTTCCGCATCGTCAACAACTCGCATCTGGAAGGCGTGTTGAACGCGCCCGAGCGCGAGATGTCGCGGCTCAAGCCGGGACTGCCCCTGCGCATGGTGGTCGATGCCGTGCCCGGCAGGATTTTCGAGGGCAAGGTGGATCGTGTCAGCCCCGTGATGGATTCCGGCAGCGGTACGTTCCGCGTCGTTTGCGCCTTTGACAATGCCCCCGAATTGCGACCGGGCATGTTTGGTCGCATCGAAGTGGTTTACGACCAGCGCCAGGACGCGTTGACCGTACCGCGCATCGCCTTGCTTGAAGACGAGGGCGAGCCTGCGCTTTATATCGTCCGCGGCAAGAATGCCAAGCGCACGACGGTGAAAGTGGGCTACAGCAACGGCGAGCTGGCCGAGATCCTGTCAGGCGTGAAGGAAGGCGACTTGGTGGTTACTGCGGGCAAGGTCGCCATCCGCGACGGCACCGAGGTCCAGGTGATCAACACTGCCGGTGCCGCTGCCGTCCGCGGCGTCGCCCTCGAGACCGCCGGCAAATGAATCTCGTCGAGTTCGCCACCCGCCGCCGCGTAACCGTGGCGATGGTGACCTTCACCTTCGTGCTGTTCGGTTTCATCGCGCTGCGCGACCTGAAGGTCAACCTGCTGCCCGACCTGAGTTACCCGACCCTGACGGTGCGCACCGAATACACCGGTGCCGCGCCCGCTGAAATAGAAACGCTGATAAGCGAGCCCGTCGAAGAAGCCGTGGGTGTGGTCAAGCGGCTGCGCAAGCTCAAGTCGATTTCCCGCACCGGCCAGAGCGACGTGGTGCTGGAGTTTGCCTGGGGCACCGACATGGACCAGGCAAGCCTCGAGGTGCGCGACAAACTCGACATCCTGCGCCTGCCGCTGGAAGCCAAGGCGCCCGTGGTGCTGCGCTTCAATCCGTCCACCGAACCGGTGATGCGCCTGGTGCTGACCACGCCCGAGAACGCCACGGGCAGCGAGCGGGCGGAACTCATGCGCCTGCGACGCTACGCAGACAACGAACTGAAGAAGCGGCTCGAGCCGGTGGATGGCGTCGCTGCCGTGAAGGTTGGCGGCGGCCTCGAGGACGAAGTGCAGGTGCTGGTCGACGCCGACCGCTTGTCGCAACTCAATATCCCCGTGAACCTGGTGATTGACCGGTTGCGCCAGGAAAACGTCAACATCTCGGGTGGACGCATCGAGGAAGGCAGCGAGCGCTACCTGGTTCGAACCGTCAACCAGTTCAGTGACCTGGACCAGATGCGCGATTTGCTGGTGACCAACCTCAATGGCGTGCCGATTCGCCTGCGCGATGTCGCGACGGTCGAACAAGGCTACAAGGAACGCGAAGCGGTGATCCGCTTCAAGGGCCGCGAGGCGGTCGAGCTGGCGATCTACAAGGAAGGCGATGCCAACACCGTCGCCGCCGCCGATGCCGTGCGCAAGGCCTTGCGTGCGATGGAAACGGCGAACCAGGCTGGCCAGCCCGGCGCAGCTGGCCCGGGTACGCCGGGAACCTACAAGATTGACGGCATTCCGGTGCAGACCATCGAGGATCAGTCAAAGTTCATCCGCAATGCGCTCGCCGAGGTCAAGTTCGAGGCGCTGATTGGTGGCGTGCTGTCGATCCTGATCATCTTCTTCTTCCTGCGCAACGGTTGGAGCACGTTTGTGATCGGGCTTTCCCTGCCCGTATCCATCATCGCGACCTTCTTCTTCATGGATCGCCTGGGACTAAGCCTCAACGTGATGTCGCTGGCGGGCCTGGCGCTGGCGACGGGCATGGTGGTGGACGACTCCATCGTTGTTCTGGAAAGCATCGCCAAGGCGCGCGAGCGCGGGCTGGGCGTGCTTCAGGCGGCCATCACCGGCACGCGCGAAGTCAGCATGGCGGTGGTTGCGTCAACGCTGACCACTGTGGCGGTGTTCTTCCCGCTGGTGTTCGTGCAGGGTGTCGCGGGCCAGTTGTTCAAGGACCAGGCGATGACCGTTTCGATCGCGCTGATGATTTCCCTGGTCGTATCGCTGACGCTGATCCCGATGTTGTCCTCGATCGCCGGCAAGGCGCCGATGGCGTTCAAACCCGAACAGCCGCATCCGGACTGGACACCGAAAAACAAGGTTGCCAATGCGGTTGCCGTGGCGGGTCGGGGCGCGCGCAGCGGCGTGCGCTGGGGCAGCTTCGGCCTGGCGGTAGGGTTCCTGACCGTGTTCCGCGCCGTGTTTGGCGGGGTGGGGTTCGTGTTGGCGAAAGTCGGTGAGTTCATCCTGCGTCCCTACGAACGCGCTGCGAAGTGGTATGCGCGCATTCTCCCACGTGCCCTGGACAAACCCTGGCTGATCCTTGGCACGGCGACAGCGGCATTCGTCCTCGCCTTGGGTGTCGCCAGCACGCTCGGCACGGACCTGATTCCGCAGCTTGCGCAGGACCGCTTCGAGATGACGGCCAAGCTCCCGCCCGGCACGCAACTTCGCGAAACCGATGCGCTGGTTCGCGCGGTGCAGCAGGCGCATTCGCAAGATGCCGACGTCGAAGCCCTTTACGGCGTCAGCGGCACCGGTACGCGACTGGATGCCAACCCGACCGAATCTGGCGAGAACGTCGCCAAGCTGAGCGTCGTACTCGGCGAAAACTATAGCAAGGACACCGAATCGGCCGTTACCGAGCGCATGCGCAACACCATGGCTGCCTACCCGGATATCCAGGTCAAGTTCGGTCGCCCGGAGCTTTTCAGTTTCTCGACGCCGCTTGAAATCGAACTGCGCGGCCAGGACCTCGAAGCCATCCAGAAGGCCGGGCGCAAGCTGTCCGAGTTGCTGCAGGCATCGCCGCACTTCGCCGACGTGAAGTCCTCCGTGCAGCAGGGCTATCCCGAAATCCAGATTCGCTTCGACCAGGAACGCGCAGCGGCACTGGGCCTGACCTCACGCCAGATTGCCGACCAGGTCGTGCGCCAGGTGCGCGGCGAAGTGGCGACCCGCTACAGCTTCCGCGACCGCAAGATCGATGTGCTGGTGCGCGGACGCGAGAAGGATCGCGCATCGGTCGCCGACATCCGCCGGATCATCGTCAACCCGCAAAGCGACCGACCGGTCACACTGGAATCGGTAGCCCAAGTGGTGGAAACCGAAGGTCCCAGCGAGATCCATCGCGCCGACCAGACCCGCGTCGCCATCGTCTCGTCCAACCTGCGCGACGTGGACCTCGGCACCGCCGTGGCCGAAGTCCGGCAACTGGTGGCCGAGAACCCGCTGGGCACGGACATCAAGCTCGCCTTCGGCGGCCAGAGCGAGGAGCTCGAGAGCTCCATCAATTCGCTGCTGTTCGCCTTCGGCCTGGCGATCTTCCTGGTTTACCTGGTGATGGCCTCGCAGTTCGAATCGCTGCTGCATCCGTTCGTCATCCTGTTCTCGATTCCGTTGGCGATGGTCGGCGCCGTGGCGGCGCTGTGGCTGTCCGACTCGCCGGTGTCGGTGGTGGTTTTCATCGGCCTGATCCTGCTGGTCGGCATCGTGGTCAAGAACGCCATCGTGCTGATCGACAAGGTCAACCAGCTTCGCGAGGAAGGCGTCGCAAAGAAGGACGCCATCTGCCAGGGCGCCGCGTCGCGCCTGCGGCCGATCATCATGACCACGCTGACCACGCTGTTCGGCTTTGCGCCGCTGGCCTTCTTCGGTGGTGACGGTGCGGAAGTCCGGGCGCCGATGGCGATCACCGTGATTGGTGGCCTGGCGGTCTCCACCATCCTGACCCTGGTCGTGATTCCGATCATGTACAACCTGCTCGATCGCAAGACCGACGCTTCGTACGTGGCCCGCGCGAAGCCGATCATGCCGGTCGGCGATGCCGAGGGAGCGACCTCGTGACGCTTGCGGAGCTCAGCCTTCGCCGCCCGGTAACGGCGGTTATGTTCTTTGTCTCGATGGTGGTGATCGGGCTGATCGCCTCGTTCCGTCTTCCGCTGGAAAAATTCCCGGAGGCCAACTTCCCCTTCATCTCCGTGAATTTCCCCTACCCGGGGTCAACGCCGCAGGAAGTGGAGCGAAGCATCACCCGCCCAGCCGAGGAAGCACTGTCCACGTTGCCTGGCATCAAATCCATGAACTCCACCAGTCGCGCCGACGGCGCCAGCGTGCAGATCCAGTTCACCGATTGGAATCGGGACATCAACATCACCTCCAGCGAAGCGCGCGATCGTATTGATGCGATCCGCAGTGAATTGCCGGACGACATGCTGCGCTACCAGGTCTTCAATTTCTCGCCGAGCGACCAGCCGATGATCCGGATCCGGTTCTCGAGCAACCGGGACCTGCGCCGCGAATATGAATTGCTGGAACGCGAAGTCCAGAAGCGGATAGAACGCATCCCCGGCGTTGCCCGGGTCGAGATACAGGGTGCCTCGCCCAACGAGGTCGAGATCTCGATCGATCCGATCCGCCTGGGCGCACACAACGTCGGCCTGAACCAGTTGGCCGCGAAGCTGCAGGCGATCAATTTTTCGCTGTCGGCGGGAGAGATAAACGAAGGCAAGCGTCGACTGCGCGTGCAACCGGTGGGCGAGGTGAAGAACCTGGATGAAATCCGCAACCTGGTCCTTAACGACCAAGGCCTGAAGCTGCTGGACATTGCCGAGGTGCGGCTGAAGCCGCAACGGCAGGGCATGGGCCGGCGTCTGGATGGACGTCCGGCGGTGGGCCTGGATGTCTATCGCGAACAATCGGCCAATCTCGTCACCGCGGCACGCGACGTCCTCGCGGAAATCGAGCAGATCAAGAGCTCGCCCGAGCTCGCGGGCATCCAGGTGCTGGTCTTCAACAACGAAGCGGACAGCGTCACCGAATCGATCAAGGAACTGGTCCTGGCCGGTACGGTCGGGTCCCTGCTGTCGGTGTTCGTGTTGTATTACTTCCTGCGCCATTGGCCGAGCACGCTGATGGTGACCCTGGCGATTCCAATCTGCATCGTGATGACCCTGGGCGCGATGTATTTCCTTGGCATCACCTTGAACGTGCTGTCCATGATGGGCTTGCTGCTGGGTATCGGCATGCTGGTGGACAACGCCGTGGTGGTGGTCGAGAGCATCTACCAGTACCGGGAAAAGTATCCGAACGATCCGATGCGCTGCGCGATCGAAGGCACGCGCGCGGTGCAGATCGCGATCAGCGCCGGCACGCTCACCAGCATCATCGTGTTCCTGCCGAACCTGTTCGGCGCGAGCAACATGGTCAGCATCTACCTTTCCCAAGTGGCGATGACCATCACCATCGCGTTGCTTTGCTCGTGGTTGGTGGCGGTCAGCCTCATCCCGATGATCAGCGCCCGCTTGGCCACGCCGCCCGCGGTGACGGCCGCGCACGGATTCATACCGGGCCTGAGCCGACGCTATGGCGGCTTGCTGCGCTGGTCGCTGGAACACCGTGGCAAGGCACTGCTCTCGATCGGATTGATCGTGGCAGTCAGCATGGTACCCGTGACGATGACCAAGATAGATATGTTCGGCTCCGAGCCGGGCGTCGAGATGAACATGTTCATGAAGTGGAAGGGCGCCTATACGCTGGAGCAGATGTCGGATGAAATTGGAAAGCTTGAAACGCACCTGGAAGCCAATCGTGAGCGATACGAGATTGAACAGATCTACGTCTGGTTTGCCGAACAGGGCTGGGGCGGAATCCGGCTGACGCTGAAGGAAGGATCGGCGCCCAAGGCCAAGAAGATCCAGGAGATGCTGCGCGAAGAACTGCCAAAGCTCGCGCGGGCCGAAGTCGGGTTCAATGGTGACGGGAACAGTGGCGGTATGCAGTCAACCCAGATTTCGGTCTACGTCAACGGCGATTCCAACGAAGCGCTGGTGGAACTGGGCGAGGGCATGGTGCCGGTGCTGGCGCAGCGCAAGGAACTGCGTGACGTCCGCGTGGATTCGGGCGATGCCAGCAGCGAGATCAAGGTGACGGTCAACCGCGAGCGCGCCAAGCTTTATGGTTTCAGCGCGCAGGACGTCGCCCAGTACATCGGCATCGCGCTGCGAGGTTCACCGTTGCGCGAGTTTCGCAGCGACAACGCCGAAGTGCCGATGACCGTGCGGTTCGCGGGATCCGAATCCTTCCGCGTCGAAGACCTGTCCAGCCTCAACCTGCGCCGCGAGGATGGCACCAGCGTGCCCTTGTTGTCGCTGGTGGACGTCAATGTGCAACGTGGCGCGTCGCAGATTTCGCGCCAGGACCGGCGCACCTCGCAGGCCATCACCGCAGGCATCGCGGAAGGCTTCACCAAGGAGGATGCGCGCAAGGCCGTGGAAGAGGTGATGAATGCTTCGCAATTCCCGGCAGGCTTTGGCTGGAGCTGGGGCCAGACTTTCCGCGGGGATGACGAAGCCGGACAGCAGATGGGCATCAACATGCTCATCGCCTTGTTCATGATTCTTGTGGTGATGGCGGCCTTGTTCGAGTCGCTGCTGTTCCCGCTCGCCATCCTGAGCAGCATCATTTTCTCTTTCCTGGGCGCGTTCTGGCTATTCGCCATCACCGGCACCAGTTTCTCGATCATGGCAATGATCGGCCTGCTGGTATTGATGGGCGTTGTCGTGAACAACGGCATCGTGATGGTGGAGCACATCAATTCACTACGCCGCGCCGGCATGAACCGCACCGATGCGCTGGTGGAAGGCAGCCGGGAGCGTTTGCGGCCGATCCTGATGACAATGGGAACCACCATCCTCGGCATGCTGCCGCTATGTTTTGGTGGCGCCCAGATAGGTGGCGACGGTCCGCCCTACTACCCGATGGCACGCGCAGTGGCGGGCGGACTGGCATTTTCCACCGTGGTCAGCTTGCTGTTCTTGCCGACCATCTACGCAATGCTGGACGACTTGAACGCCAGCACGCGTCGGGTATTGAAACGGGCGCGCGAGAAGGCGCTCTGGGGCCGCGCGCCCGCCAACGTGGAAACTGCGGGCTGACTCAGCCGAGCTTGTGCAGCAGGTTCGCGCCCGCGATCCAGACGGCGATGGACGTGCCGGCATTGGCCAGCACGAAGTTGACGAACACCCGCGCAAACCGGTTCCGCCACCAACCCTTGAGCGTGTCGGTGTCCTGACGAAGGTTCAACATGTCCTGATAGGTCGGCTTGCGCACCCAGGCCTCGGTGAACGCACTGACCATGCCCGAGCTCAGCGCTGGCACCAGGGGAGTGATCGGCGAGGCGAGGGCGGCTGCCAAGATGGACAGGGGATGTCCGCCTGCGGCTGCACAGCCGATGGCGCCGCCGATGGCGGTGATCAGCACCCAGTCGAGCACGAGTTTGGCGCCGAAGTCGATGCCGCCCTGGTGGAAACCCCAGGCAAAACCCGCCAGCAGCAATGAAGCGAAGATCAGCGTGAACCAGGGCACGCGGCTGCCTTCGGGAATGTGATTGAGTTCAGCGACGGTCGCCGCCGGATCGGCCTGGCCTTCCGCCAGTGCGACGGCCAGGCCCTTCAGGTGACCGGCCCCGACCACGGCCAACACTTCGCGGGACTTGCCTTCGCTTGCGCCCTCGCGCAAGCGGGCGGCCATGTAGCGGTCGCGTTCGGCGATGACGGCTTCAAACAGCTGCGGCGTCTGTGTCGCGAATTCGCCGAAACTCGCTTCAAGGATGTCGCCCTGCTTGAGCCTCTCGATTTCCTCCTCGTCGACCTGTTCGTTCACGAACAGGCTGCCCGCCAGTCCCGCCATCAGCTTGCTGCGGCCCCAAAATCCCAGGCTCGACCAGGCGCGCTTGAGCGTGGTGCCGACGTCCCGGTCAATCAGCTGCAGCTGCAGGCCACTGTCCGTGGCGCCGATGGCGGCGGCCTTGAGTTCTGCGCCTGGTTCGACGCCGAGTTGTTCGGCCAGCCTGCGTTGGTAGGCGGCGAGTGCGAGATTGGCGGCGACCAGGCCGATCTTGCCCTCGCGGATGATCTGGAACAGGTCGAGCTTGGCCATGGCTTGCGGATCGGTCAGCGCGCGGTGGCGCTGCGCATCGAGTTCCACCGCGACAGTGTCGTAGCTGCCACTGGCTATCGCGGCCTTTACCGCATCGATGCTCGCCCGGGATACATGCGCGGTACCCAGCAGGGTGAAGCGCACGCCATCGCGTTCGACGATCGCATGGGGCTGGTCCTGTAGGTGCGCTTCAATGGAGGTGTCCATCAGTCGCGATACCGCTTCAGCAGATCGGCATAGGCATCGATCCGACGGTCGCGAAGGAAGGGCCAGATCCGGCGCACGTTTTCACTGCGCGCCATGTCGATGTCCACTAGCAGGACCTGGGCAGCGTCGGTCGACGCTTCGGCCAGGAATTCGCCCTGCGGGCCCAGCACATGGCTGCTGCCCCAGAAGGTGATTCCACTCGTATCCAGGGGCGATGTCTCGTGGCCGATGCGGTTGCAGCTGAGCACCGGCAATCCATTGGCCACCGCGTGGCCGCGATGGCTCAGGATCCACGCGCCGCGCTGGCGATCCTTCTCGTCCTGGGCGTCGTCTGGATCCCAGCCGATGGCAGTCGGATACAACAGCAGCTCTGCGCCGGCCAGCGCCATCAGACGCGCCGCTTCGGGATACCACTGGTCCCAGCAAACCAGCACGCCGAGCCGGCCAACGCTGGTGTCGATGGGGTTGAATCCAAGGTCACCGGGCGTGAAATAGAATTTTTCATGAAAGCCCGGGTCGTCGGGAATGTGCATCTTGCGGTACTTGCCCACCAGGCGTCCGTCGGATTCCAGGACAATGGCGGTGTTGTGGTAGAGGCCTGCGGCGCGCCGCTCGAATACCGAGCCGACGATGACGACGCCATGCTTTGCAGCGAGTCGCCCAAGCCGGTCGCTGGTGGGGCCGGGGACCGGCTCGGCGCGATCGAATTCATGCACGCTTTCGTGTTGGCAGAAGTACGCGCCGTTGTGCAGTTCCTGCAGCAAGACCAGCCTGGCGCCGGCCGCCGCGGCTTCAGCGACCCGGGCTTCGATGACGGCGAGATTGGCTTCCGCGCTGCCGTGGTCGCGCTCTTGCACCAACGCGACTTTCAAGGTTCTTGTGCTCATGCGATCAATCCTTGCGGCAGTTGCATGGTGAGGCAGTGAAGGCTTCCGTTCTGCCAGATCAGCGGCCGGCAGGGCACGGCCACGATCTCGCGTCCGGGGAACGCTTCTCGCAGGATCGCCATGGCCCTTTCGTCGGCAGGATCGCCGTAGGCGGGTGCAAGCACCGCCCCGTTGACGATCAGGAAGTTGGCGTAGGACGCAGCCAGCCGGCGTTCGCCGTCCATGATCGGTTGCGGCCAGGGTAGTTCAAACAATCGGTACGGCTTGCCATTTTCCTGCACGAAAGCGGCCAGTTCCCGCGCCATGGCCTGCAACTCGGCATGATGCGCGTCGGTCGGGTCCTGGCAGCCCTGGTAGACGATGGCGTCCACCGAGGCGAAGCGCGCGAGCGTATCGATATGCGCGTCGGTGTCGTCGCCTTCCAGGTAACCGTGGTCGAGCCATAGCGTCCGATGCTGCTGCAGCCACCCCTGCAGTCGCTCGGTCACCTGCTGGCGATCGAGGTCGGGGTGACGTTCATGCAGGCAACGCCAGGTCGAAAGCAGGGTGCCCTCGCCATCGGTCTCGATCGCGCCGCCTTCCAGCGCGAAGTTGATGCGCTCACGCCTTGCTTCGCCGAATAGACCCCGATCACTCAGCGTGGCGACAATCTGATCGTCAAGCCCGGCTTCGAACTTGCCACCCCAGGCAGTGAAATGAAAATCCAGCAGGCGCAGGCGATTGCCGTCGCGCAGGGTGATGGGACCGGAGTCGCGCAACCAGGTGTCATCGTAGTCGATTCGTTCGAACTGGACGCGCGACAGGTCAGCGGCCGAAGCGAGCAGGCCGCGCGCACGCGCCTCCACAGTCTCACTGGCTACGCAGACCAGCGCCTGCTCGAAACGGGTGATGGCGGCGACCAGCGCGACGTACGTCGTCTCGACCGATTCAAGTCGATCCGCCCAATCGGTGCCCGCGTGCGGCCATGCCACGAGGATGGCTGACTGGGGCTCCCATTCAGCGGGGAAGCGCAGGACATCGCTCATCAAGGGCGCACTGGCGCGGGGCCGATCTCGAGCGGACTGGCCTTGGTGAGCACGGCGTTCACCACATGGCTGTTCTCAAAATAGACGCTGAAGGCTTCGTACTGCCAGCGGGTGATGGGCGGGGTGCGGGGACTGCCACCGCCAACGGCCGGAAACTTTTGCTGCGGCGCGCCATAGCGGGCCTGGACCTGCACCATGGAACTGCCGCGCTTGGGCAGGTCCTTGTTCTGGGCCACCTGGGATCGTTCGATCAGCAGGGTGTCGGCGTGGGCGAGGGTGGATGTGAAGGCAAGCGCGCAGGCGAGCACAAGCAGGATGGGCTTCATGTCAGGGTCCTCCAGGGGGCAGGCAATTGTCGCAGATGGAAAAAACCTTGACCATTCGTTGTCAACGCCGTTGGCTGGCAGGCGTTAAGATAGGCACGGGCATGGGTGTCTGGGGGAATCGGTCATGGGGCAGGCAGGCGCGACACTGACAGCCCAGGCGGGCGGCGGAACGGTAAATCCCGGGCATACCGGGCCACATCCCGACGATCCGACGCTTCCGGCGCCGGATCCATTGCACACACTGCTCAGTCGCTGTTGCTACGGCATCCGCCTTTATGACTGGCAGCGCGGAACCACGCTCGACTACACCGGCTGGCTCAGCGAACAACTCAGCATGGACCCTAGCGTCGACTCGGTTGTGGAATCACTGGTTGCCACCACCTGGCCGCGGGTCGGAATGAATGCTGCCGAGTTGCTTGCCGACGTGAGGGCCACTACAAACTCGCAGATCGCGGCGGGCGACTTGCGTGCCGCCAGCCTGGTGCGGCAGTTGAATTGCAAGCGGCAACTGTTCGAAACGATGGTCGAGTTCTGGAGCGACCATTTCAACATTTCGACGACGGCCAGTCCCGAGTCTTACTACAAATGCGTGGACGATCGCGAAGTGATCCGCGCCAATGCATTGGGTACGTTCAAGAGCATGTTGCATGCCAGTGCCCGAAGCCTGGCCATGCTGTATTACCTGGACAATGTCAGCAATCGCAATACCGGACCGAACGAGAATTACGCGCGCGAACTGATGGAGCTGCACACGCTTGGCGTGGATGGCGGTTACACGGAGACCGACGTAAGCGAAGTGGCACGCTGTTTCACTGGCTGGACGGTTTCCGGCGTGACCGCAGGCACGCCGGCGTTCGCGTTCGTGACTTCCAGGCACGACACCGGCAGCAAGCTGGTGCTGGGAACCACCATTGCCGCAGGCGGCGGCATCTCGGATGGAAACACGGTGCTGGACCTGCTGGCGGCGCATCCGTCCACGGCCAAGTACATTGCAACCAAGCTGTGCCGGAGGTTTATCGGCGATGCGCCGCAGCAAACGGCCATCGATGCCGTGGCGGCAACCTTCACTTCCAGCGGCGGGCACATTCCCAGCGTGTTGATGACCCTGTTCGGCTCGGTCGAATTCATTGCCAGTTACGACCGGAAGGTCCGACGGCCGGTGGACTACGTGCTGGCCTGCCTGCGCGCGACCGATGCCGTCCTCAGCGGAAATTACCTGACCGGCATCGTCAATCGCCTCAATACCCTGGGCCAGTTGCCGTTTCGCTGGCCCACGCCGGATGGCTACCCGGACGACATGGATGGCTGGGTCAATAGCGGGGCGATGTTGAATCGTTGGAACTGGGCGGTGGCCGTAGCCGAGGGCAAGGTGTCCGGCGTGGCGCTCGACATCCCCGGGCTCTCGTCCAACGCCAATACGCCAGTCACCCTGGTTGACCAGTTGGCCAGTCGGCTGCTGCATCGTCCGCTCAGTCTGGCGGACCGCGATGCACTGATCGCTTTCGCCGCGAATGGCAGCGATCCGAACGGGGTGATCGCGGCACAAAGCCTTTCAGCGCGGGGTCGAGAAGTGGTCGGCCTCCTGCTTTCGTCCACCTACTTCAATTACCGCTGAGGCAGGCCATGAAGATCGACCGTCGCAGTTTCCTGAAAGCCGGTGCGCTCGTCGGCGCGGGTGGGTTGATAGGGCCACGTTTTGTGTTCGGTGCCCGGCACGGCACGCCGTCCGACACCGTGGTCGTCATCTTTCTGCGTGGCGGCCTCGATCCGATGCAGGCAATCGTTCCCTACGGCGACAGCGACTACTCCCGCCTGCGTCCGACCATCGCCATTCCGCAACCGGGTGCGGCCAACGGTGCATTGCCGCTGGACAATCTGTTCGGCCTGCATCCATCGTTGGCGCCGCTGCTGCCGATCTACCAGGGACGTCAATTGGCGGTCGTGCACGCCACCGGCCTGAAGCACGACGAGCGATCTCATTTCGCCTGCCAGGACCATATCGAAACCGGTATCCACGACCTGGCAGGCGCTGGCGGCCATGCCGGGCATTCGGGTTGGCTCAATCGACACATGATGGAAGCGGGCGACCCGGGCGGTTTCTTCGCCGTTGGCATGGGCACCGCGCTCCAGGCTGCCGTGCGCGGCGATGCCTCGGCGCTCGCGATGCAGTCCCTTTCCTCATTCACCTTCTCCAGCACCTCCACCCGGAAGCTGGAGATGGAAGACCGCCTCTATGCGATGTATGGCCGCGACAACGACGTCGGCCTGGCGTCCCGTCGCGCCCTGGACAGCATCGATTACATCGCCGCTGTTAAGCCCTCCGCGATACCGGTGGCAAACAATGCCGTTTATCCGACCGGCACCTTCGGCAACCAGATGAAAGAAGTCGCGCAGTTGATCAAGGCGGGCATGGGTTTGCGGATTGCCTGCGTGGACCTGGGCGGCTTCGACCACCACGATGGCATCACCACGCGGCTGCCGCCTTTGCTGGACCAACTGGCTCGCGGCATGGCAGCGTTCCACGCAGACCTCGGCAACGCGATGGGCGACGTGACGGTGGTGACGATGACCGAGTTCGGTCGCCGCGCCTTCGAAAATGCCAGCGGCGGCACCGACCACGGCTGCGGCTCGATGATGTTGCTGATGGGCGGCGGGGTGCTGGGCGGCAAGGTCTACGCCGACTGGCCCGGCCTGCGGGACGTCGACCTGTTCAACGGCGACCTGGACGTGACCATTGATTACCGGACCGTGCTGACCGAGCTGATGCAGAAGCGCCTGGCGTCCGACCCGGATGGCGCCATCTTCCCGGATGTTCTCGGACAGCCCCAGGTTGGCTGCTTCTCCAGCACACGGTCGAACCCGAACCACCGGATGCCGACGCCGCGGGGCAGCGCGGCGGCGCTGACCTGAAACGAAAAACGCCGGCAATGCCGGCGTTCTTGCGATACCCGTGGCGGCCTGCGCTTAGCGCTGGCGAGCCTTGAAACGCGGGTTGGACTTGCAGATCACGAAGACCTTGCCCCGGCGGCGCACGACCTTGCAGTCGCGATGGCGGGTCTTGGCCGACTTCAGGGAGTTGAGGACTTTCATGGGGATTCCTGGGAACGGGCGAACAAAGAAGCAAGATTATAGGCGGCCCCGGGACTCTTTGCAAACCAAGGGCTTATCTAGCGCAGATAGGCCTTGCTCAGGTTGTTCAGGTGCAGTCGTTCCTCATCACGCATGAAGGGCGAGACCAGCATCATCACCTGGACGATGCCTAGCCGGATCGCTTCCTGTTCGTCCTTGTCGCCCCGGACGCTGGAATAATTGAGCCAGAAGGTGGCCAGGACGAGGATATTGGTCGCGGCGCCGTCAATTTCGGCGGCG
>JANNWV010000201.1:0-2811 GCA_031408815.1 Gammaproteobacteria bacterium | reverse complement strand
CACCAGCTGCCCCAGACATTGAGCAGATAAGGCGAACCGAGCAGGTCCTTGTCGGTGACCATCCGCCCGGGCTCGCCCAGCACCGGCAGCGAGAACGTGGGCACGGGCTTGCCGATCAGCGGTGAAGGAATGGCACTGTTGTCCTTGCCGGAATTCATGCGCACTCCGACGAACAGCAATACGGCGAGGCCGAGGAACAGGAAAAGGGGCAACAAGCGACGAATCATGCCTGCGTCACCGGGCGCCGGAAGCGCTTGTCGAAGACGACGGCGAATCCGCCGATGGCCATCATCAATGCGCCCAGCCAGATCAGGCGGATGAAGGGCTTCACGTACAAGCGGAGCGCCCAGCTGCCATCGGGCCCCAGCGAATCGCCCAGCGCGACGAACAGGTCGCGCTGCAGGCTGCCATGGATGTCGGCCTCGGTCATGATCGAACCGCCACTGGCGTATGCGCGTTTTTCCGGCAGCATCGTCACCACGGGCTTACCGCCGCGGCTTACCTGCACGGTGGCGCGATCGCCCTGGTAGTTCGGGCCTTGCACGCGTTCGACGCCGTCAAAGCGGAATTCATAACCGCGCATCTCGAAACTCTGGCCCGGTTTGGCGGCGACGTCCTTTTCCTGGCTGGTGCTCTCAGTCATCAGCACGCCGAAGACAAAAACAGCCAGGCCCAAGTGCGCCAGCGACATGCCGACCATCTCGGCCGTGAAGCGCCCTTTGCCCTGCACGAAGCGCTGGCGGATGAAGCGCAGCGTGCCGAACAGCAACCACGTGCTGCCGAGGAAGGCGGCAGCTGTCTTCCAGGTGCCTTCAGGCCAGGCGAAGAAGGCGATGACGCCGACGGCCAGCGCGACCAACGCCCACGGCATCAGCATGCGCATCGGCAGTGAGGCTTGCTCGCGCTGCCAGCGCGTGAGCGGGCCAAACGGCACCAGCATCACCAGCGGCGCCATCAGCAGCGTGAACAAGAGGCCGAAGTACGGCGAGCCGACCGAAATCTTGCCCAGATCCAGTGCTTCTGCGAGCAGCGGGTACAAGGTGCCGAGCAGGATCATCGCGGCAGCGGCGGTCAACAGCAGGTTGTTGGCGAGCAGCAGGGTCTCGCGCGAATAGGGCGCGAAGGGTTGGCCCTTGAGTTCGGTGGGCGCACGGAACGCGAACAGCAACAGCGAGCCACCAATCACCAACGCGAGAAAGCCAAGGATGAACAAGCCGCGTTCCGGATCGGAGGCGAACGCGTGCACCGAGGTGAGTACGCCTGATCGCACGAGGAAGGTGCCGAGCAGCGAGAGCGAGAAAGCGCTGATGGCAAGCAACAAGGTCCAACTGGTGAAGCTGCCGCGCTTTTCAGTCACCGCCTGCGAGTGCAGCAGGGCAGCGCCCACCAGCCAGGGCATGAAGCTCGCGTTTTCGACCGGGTCCCAGAACCACCAGCCGCCCCAGCCCAGTTCGTAATAGGCCCAGAAACTGCCCAGCGCGATGCCCAGGGTCAGGAAGGCCCAGGCGACATTGGTCCATGGCCGCGACCAGCGCACCCATTGCGCATCCACCTTGCCGTCGATCAACGCGGCGATGGCAAAGGCGAAGGCCACCGCGAAACCCACGTAGCCGGTGTACAGCAGCGGCGGGTGGAAGATCATGCCCGGGTCTTGCAGCAACGGGTTCAGGTCGCGTCCCTCGATGGCGGCAGGCAACAGACGTTCGAAGGGATTGGAGGTGAAGATCAGGAAGGCGAGGAAGCCGGCGCTGATCCAGCCCATCACTGCCAGCACGCGGGCGACGACGATGTCGGGCAGTGATTTCGAGAAGACGGCGACGGCGGCGATCCACAGCGCGAGGATCAATACCCAAAGCAGCAGGGATCCTTCGTGCGCGCCCCACACCGCCGGGTACTGGTAGATGGCCGGCAACAGGGTGTTGGAATTGGTGGCGACATACGCCACCGAAAAATCATGGACGACGAAGGCATAGGTGAGGATGGCGTAGGCGATGCCGATCAATGCGAGTTGCGAGAACGCCAGCGGTCGCGCGCTGGCGATCCAGCCGTCGATGCCACGCTGCGCGCCGACCAGGGGCAGGACGCCGAGCAGCAGCGCCAGCAGCAGCGCCAGTATCAATGCGACCAGACCCAGTTCGGGAAGCACTCAGTTCGCTCCGCAGCTTTTGGTATGCATCGCGGCGCCCTTGGCCATCGCGTCGGCGACTTCCTTGGGCATGTAAGTTTCATCGTGCTTGGCCAGGACTTCACCGGCGATGAATTCATTGCCCTGCATCCGGCCCGTAGCGATGATGCTGGTGCCTTCGCGGAACATGTCGGGAAGGATGCCGCTGTAGGTCACCGGCACCTGGCGCACGCGGTCAGTCACCGCGAAGTGCACGTCCAGCGTGCCGTCGGTGCGACGCAGGCTGCCTTCGCAAACCACGCCGCCGAGGCGGGAGCGTGCGTCACGCGGCGCGGCCCCTCCGCGCACGTCGGTAGGCGTGTGCAGGTAAGTGAGGTTTTCCTGGAGCGCCAGCACGATGAAGGTGCCGGCAATCGCGGCAGCGGCCAGGATCAGTCCAATCAATGCGAGGCGACGCTTTCGGGTAGGGTTCATGCCGACTTCTTCGCTTCTTGACGACGGATCCGCAGCGCGATGCTGCGCCGCGCCTGTGCCAGCTTGAAGCGCGGGGCCAGGTAGTCCCAGGCCAGCACGATCGCAAACACCGCGTAGGCGAAGCGGACGTAATCAATATTCACTGTTGGTCATCCCCACGCTGTTGCGTACCCAGTCCTTGCCCGATTCCTGTTCCAGGTTCAGCACGCGGG
>JANNWV010000200.1:0-34889 GCA_031408815.1 Gammaproteobacteria bacterium | reverse complement strand
GTGGCTGCTTTTGGTGGGGGTGCTCTCCCCTCCCTCTGTCCCTGCGCCTATCCACGCGCCGCTCCCCCCGCTCCCACAAAAGCCGCTCCTGCAAGAGCACCCTCCAAGGTTCCCCCATGCAATACATCTACACCATGATTGGCGTCAGCAAGACCGTGCCGCCAAAGCGCCAGATCATCAAGGACATTTCCCTGAGCTTCTTCCCGGGGGCCAAGATTGGCCTGCTGGGGCTGAATGGCGCGGGCAAGTCCACCGTTTTGCGGATCATGGCCGGCGTGGATACCGACTTCCAGGGCGAATCGCGCCCGGCGCCCGGCATCAAGATCGGCTACCTGGAACAGGAACCGAGGCTTGACCCCGACATGACCGTGCGCGAAGCGGTCGAAGAAGGCGTGGGCGAGCTGTTGCACGCTCAGGCCGAACTGGACAAGGTTTACGAGGCCTACGCCGAGCCGGACGCCGATTTCGACAAGCTCGCGATCAAGCAGCAGCGCCTGGAGGCCATTCTTGCCAGCGGCGATGCCCACACGCTGGAACAGCAACTGGAAGTGGCCGCCGATGCGCTGCGCATCCCGCCGTGGGACGCGCTGTGCGGAAAGCTGTCCGGCGGCGAGAAGCGCCGCGTCGCGCTGTGTCGGCTGCTGCTGTCCAAGCCCGACATGTTGCTGCTCGATGAGCCGACCAACCATCTCGACGCCGAATCGGTGGAGTGGCTGGAACAATTCCTGGCGCGATTCCCCGGCACCGTCGTGGCCGTTACCCACGATCGCTACTTCCTGGACAACGCCGCCGAGTGGATCCTGGAACTCGACCGCGGCAAGGGCATCCCGTGGAAGGGCAACTACACCAACTGGCTGGAACAGAAGGAAGAACGGCTCAAGCAGGAAGAGTCGTCGGAGAAGGCCCGCCAGAAAGCCATCACCCGCGAACTGCAATGGGTGCGCTCGAATGCGCGCGGCGGCCAGTCCAAGGGCAAGGCCCGCCTGGCGCGCTTCGAGGAAATGAATTCGGTCGAATACCAGAAGCGCAACGAGACCAACGAAATCTTCATCCCGCCGGGCGAACGCCTGGGCGACCGGGTGATTGAATTCAAGAACGTGTCGAAGTCCTTCGGCGACCGCCTGCTGATCGACGACCTCA
Source organism: Gammaproteobacteria bacterium (assembly GCA_031408815.1). Lineage (GTDB taxonomy): Bacteria > Pseudomonadota > Gammaproteobacteria > Xanthomonadales > Xanthomonadaceae > Arenimonas. The sequence goes on along the minus strand of JANNWV010000200.1, from coordinate 33,749 downwards.
GCATCACCGTGCCACCGGGCGCGATCGTCGGCATCATCGGACCCAACGGCGCCGGCAAGTCGACTTTCTTCAAGATGATCACGGGTCGCGAAAAACCCGACAAGGGCGAGATCAACATCGGCCAGACTGTGCAGATGGCCTATGTCGACCAGAGCCGCGAGGCGTTGGAAGGCAACAAAAACGTCTGGCAGGAAGTGTCTGGCGGCTCCGACATCATCACCATCGGCAAGGTCGAGATCCAGTCGCGCGCCTACATCGGCCGCTTCAATTTCAAGGGATCGGACCAGCAGAAGCTGGTCGGCACGCTGTCGGGCGGTGAACGCGGCCGCCTGCACCTGGCCAAGACCCTGCTGCAGGGTGGCAATGTGCTGCTGCTCGACGAACCATCCAACGACCTGGATATTGAAACCCTGCGTGCGTTGGAAGATGCGCTGCTGGAGTTCCCCGGCTGCGTGATGGTCATTTCCCATGACCGCTGGTTCCTGGATCGCATCGCCACGCACATCCTGGCTTTCGAAGGTGATTCGCACGTGGAATTCTTCCCGGGCAACTATCGCGAATACGAGGAAGACAAGCGCCGCCGCCTGGGCGAAGAAGGCAGCAAGCCGCATCGCCTGCGCTACAAGGCGCTGAAGTAACCATGAATTTCATCTCCGCCCTGCGCGCACGCTGGACCAGCGCCAATACGCTGGCCTGTGTCGGCCTGGATCCGGAACTGTCGAAATTTCCCCTGCACCTGCGCGACAAGCCCGACGCGGTGTTCGAGTTCTGTCGCGACATCGTTGACGCCACGGCGCAATACGCCTGCTGCTTCAAGCCGCAGATCGCCCACTTCGCGGCGCTGGAAGCCGAGCACACGCTGAAGAAGCTGATTGCCCACATCCACGACAATCATCCCGATGTGCCGGTGATCCTGGATGCCAAGCGCGGCGACATCGGCAGCACCGCCGAGCGCTACGCGGTGGAAGCCTTCGATCGCTACGGGGCCGATGCGGTGACCTTGAATCCTTACCTGGGCCGCGATTCGGTGCAGCCTTTCCTGGACCGCGCCGACAAGGGCGTGGTGCTGTTGTGCCGCACCTCGAATGTGGGCGCAGGCGACTTCCAGGACCTCGATTGCGGCGGCAAGCCGCTGTACCAGCGCGTGGCTGCGAAAGTAGCCGACGAATGGAACGGCAACGGCAACTGCCTGCTGGTGGTCGGCGCGACCTGGCCGCGCGAACTGGCCGAAGTGCGCGCCATCGTCGGCGACCTGCCCTTCCTGGTGCCCGGCATCGGCGCGCAAGGCGGTGACGTGGAGGCCGTGGTGACCCAGGGCAGCACGAGCGATGGCAAGGGCCTGGCGATCAGTTCGTCGCGGGCGATCCTGTACGCGGGCAACGGCGAGGATTTCGCCGATGCGGCAGGCGCTGCCGCGATGGAACTGCGCGACTCGATCAACCGGTTCCGGATTTCCAACTAGGCCGGACGTCGCACCAGCACGCGGGCCGCGGCCAGCACGAAGTGCCCCCACAAACCCAACCACAAGACCGGCTTCAACCAGCCTGCGGTGTCCTGGGCTTCGAACTTGCAGAAGTATCGCCACAGGCTGAGATGTTTCTGCCGTTCGACCCAGACCGGTCGCGCCCGGCTGGATTCGCCGCCGACATGCAATACGGTGATGTCGTTGGCCACCAACACCTCGTAACCCGCCTCCCGCGTGCGTCGGCACAGGTCGAGGTCTTCGACATGCATGCGGAAACTTTCGTCGAAGCCGCCCAACTGCAGGAACAATCCCACCGGCATCAGCATCAGCGCGCCGGAAATGGCTTCCACCGGCTGCAGCGCCGCCTTCGGGTCGCGGCCAAGGTAGAGGTCGTCGCGGCGGCCGCGACGGTCCAGTAGTTCGCGCAGCGAAGGATCGCGCCGGCGTGATGCGGGGTCCGCGCGTCCGTATTCATCCACCAGGTCCACGCCCAGCATGCCTGCGCCAGCGCGCTGCACGCCGTGTCGCACCAGCCTTTCCAGGGCGCCCGATTCGACATAGCAATCAGGATTGATGAAGGCGACCCACGGCGTGGCCAGTGCGCTGGCGCCCTGGTTGCAGGCGGCCGCGAAGCCGCGGTTGTCGCTGTTGCGCACCACGGTGACTTGTTCGTGGCGCGCGGCGAAATCGCGCAACAGGTCCAGAGTCTCGTCGTCGGAAGCATTGTCGATGACCACGATGCGCACCACGGGATCGGAGGCCAGCAACAGGTCGAGGCAGCGGCGGATGGTGCGCGCGGACTGGAAGGTCACCACCACCACGCCGATGTCGGTGGCCGACTGCGCGCGACCGGCGCCAATCGGCCTGCCCTGGAATGAATGGCGCGATTCGGTGGTCATGTCAGTGGAAGAGGTCCCGCTGCGGCCCGCTCTTCGCCAGCTCGTCCATGCGCGCCTGCAGGCGCTCACGCAGGGCGCGCAGGGGATCAGACAGGATGAAACGCGCGATCTGTTCCTGGTAATCGGGCCAGCGCGCGACCAACACGGACAGGTCGTCCTGCACGCGGCCGATGCCCGCCACGGCGGACTGCCGCACGACGTACGCCGCAGGGCACAGGATGTTGCGCCAGCCCATGGTCGCCGCGCGGCGGCAGAAGTCGTCGATGGCGCGTTCGCCGTCGAAACTCTGCGCATCCAGCGCGCCGAGTTGGCCAAGCGCCGCGCGCCGTATCAATACACAGGGACCCGAGGCCGCAGGCAGCTCCGGCCATTCGCTCCACGGCGCGGCGGCCGCCGCTTCGGCGATGGCTTCGGGAAACTCGGGCACGGGGTTGTCTTCGGCCGGGCGCGGAAAGGAAGCGAGTTCGCCACGATTCGACCAGGCGCACACCGTGGCGATGTGGTCTTCCTTGCGCGAATACTGGGCGAGGCGTTCGAGCCAGCCGGTCGTGGTGACAGCGTCGGCCTGCAGCAGTACCACGTCGCGATCGCCCCCGGCGATGGCCTCGTTGATGTTGGCGGACAAGGTCAGCGATTTATCCGCTTGCCGGTACTCGGCATCCAGTCGGCTACGGTCGCACCAACGGCGCGCCAACGACTCGGCCAGGGGATCGCTGCCGGCATGGTCGGCGATGCACACCTGCGCCCCCGCAGGCAGCGAGCGTTCCAGCGACGCGAGGCAGGCATCGAGCGCGGCCACGGAATGCGCGACCGGCACCACCACGCGGGGCAGCGGCAGTGCCGTCATTCGCCGCAACCGACCCGGGGTTCGGTCACTGCCTTGCGGGCTTTGCGCCGGGCTTGCGCAAGGGATCAAGGCCCCGGAATCGTTCACCGTATTCGTCGGTAAGGCGGCGAGCTTCACCCGGATCGCGAATGATGGTCGGCGTAATCAGCACGAGCACTTCCTGGCGATTGTCCTTCGTGCTCTGGCTGCCGAACAAGCCGCCGATCACCGGAATCCGGCTCAGGAAGGGGAAACCGTCGGAGCCCTTGCCCTGGTCGGTCTTGATCAAGCCGGCAAGCACGATCGTCTCGCCATCCTTCACGGCAACCTCGGTGTGCAGCTTATTGTTGTCCACGCTGATATTGCCGCCGATTTCCGGACCGCCGACGCTGGGCGAACTGACGTCCTGGGTAATTTCCATGAACACCATGCCATTGCTGCTGATCCGCGGCTTGACCTTCAGGCTGACGCCGGTCTGGCGGAACTGCACCTGGCTGAAGGTATTTTCAGTGCTCGAGTTGCCCGAGTTGTTGAGGATGGTGCTGGCGACCGGGATCTGCTGGCCGGAGCTGAAATCGGCCTCGACATTGTTGCGCACGGTCACCGACGGCGCCGACAGCACATGCACGTCGGACACTGAATCCAAGGTGCTCAGCACGGCCTTCGCGCTGGGGCCCAGGAACGTGAAGCTGGCGCCAACGGGACGAATGCTGGTGCCCGAGTTTCGCCAGTTGTTGATGGAACTGGCCGTGCCCGCATCGTCGCCCGTGATGTCATTGCCGAAGAACCAGCTCACGCCGTAGCTGAGCGCGTTGTTGAGCTTCACCTCGACCACCTGCGCCTCGATGTGCACCTGCAGCGGCATGGTGTCGAGGCGTTCGATGGCGCGGCGGATCGACTCCCACTGGCCCGGGCTCGCGCGTACCAGCAACGAATTGCTTTCTTCCACGGCGCTGATGCCGACTTCGCCGCCACCGATGCTGATGGTCGACTCGCTATTGCCCGACGCTGCCGCACTGCCATTGCTTGCGGGCAGCGGTTTGTTGGCAGCCGGCATGTCGGTCGTGCGTACTTCGACGGGCTCAAGGCCCGGCATCAACGATGGCGCGCTGGTCTTGGTGGTGCTGGCATTGCCGTAGACGTTGCTCAGTTGCTCGGCCAGGTCCACGGCCTTCACGTATTGCACTTCGTAGGTATACAGGCGCGCGCCTTCGCCGCCGGCATCCATTCGCTCGATCCACACTTCCACGTCGCGCAGGTACTTGGGTTGCGGCGTGATCACCATCACCGCATTCTGTCCTTCCAGCGGCATGAAGCGGAACATGCCGGCCAACGGCGACTTGCCGTTTTCGCCGAACACCGCTTCCAGGCTGGTGACGACCTTGCTCGCTTCGGCCGACTGCAGGGGGAACACGCCTACCGACATGCCGGCCAGCCAGTCCACGTCGAAGATCTGGATCGTACGCAGGTAGTTGTCGAGTTCGGCGCGGCTGCCGGCCACCACGATCAGGTTGCGCGAGTTGTCGACTTGCACCACGGCATTGGGCCGGGCGTAGGGCTTGAGCAGTTTTTCCATCTCGGTGGCGGAGATGAATTTCAGGGGCACGATGCGAGTTTCGTAGCCGCGGGCATTGGCCGGCGAGCCGGTGCGCGGCGACAGGTTGCCGGGCACGGCCTGGTCGTTGGGCAGGATGTTGTAGCGACCGTCGCTCCAGACCAGGCGCGCGTTGTTCCAGCCCAGCACCATTTCGAGGATCGACAGGGCTTGCGCGCCGCCAACCGGCTTGGGCGTGGACAGCGTGACCGTACCCTGGACGTTGGGCGCGATGACGTAATTTTGTTGCAGCAGGTCGCCGAGGATGACCTTCACCACCGCATGAAGGGATTCACCTTCGAAGTTGAAGGTCGCTTCCTCGCCGCTGGAGCCGATGCGCGGCGGCGGCTGGTTGGCGGCGCGTTCGTTGATGACTTGCCCGGTGCCACGGGTAATCGTCGGCTGGGCGTTGCGCGACGATGCGTTGTCTTGACCGGTGCCGGCGATGGATCCATCCGCGGGCCTGGATGCCGGCGCGACGTTGAGCGCATCGGGATTGCGCTGCATTCGCGGCGCGTCCGGCGTGACGCAGCCGGCGAGCGCCGCCGCCAGGCAAATCGGCGCTAGCAACGAGAATCGGATCGGGAAAGTCATGGCTGCATTCTTCTGTGCTGGGTCATTTTTCTCTGGATCCGGCGGCGGCTTCGGCGCGCATTTGTGCGCGTCGGGCCTCGATGCGACGACGGATGGCTTCGACTTGTTGTTCCTGGGTGACGGCGGCGCCGGCGCTTCCTGGTTGGGTAGCAGGGGTCTGCGTGTCTGTCACGCGGCGCTCGGCGGTTTGCCCGGGCTGGGGTGGTTGCGGTTGGCTGGCATCGGAAGACGCGGCCTGCGCGTCTGCTTCGGGCTGCCCTTCGGCCCGCACCACGCTTGGCGTCGGTGCCTGGCCGCCCTTGCCATCGAATACGCGCAACAAGAGTTCGCGCTGCCCGGTCGGCCCTTCCAGCAGCGCGCGACGCGGTTCGAGTTGCACGAGGCGCCAGTTGCTTCCGGCCACGGTTTCGCCCATGCGCACGCGACGACTGCTGGCGTCTTTGTTGTCTGTGAGGATGGCGACTTGCAGCCTGGAGGTGATCATCACGCTGGTCAGCGTGACATCGAGATCGGACGTGCCCTCGCCGTCGGCGCTGGGCGTGGTGCCCGGACGGCGATCGGGCATCAGCAACGGCCGCTGCCCGACGTCCATGTAGTTGGCGTAGGCGCCCAAACGCGGCTCGGTGCGCGTAAGTGTGATCTTCGGCAATGCCGGCGCCTCGATCGTTGCCGTCGGCGCGGGGAAGTGGCTGCCAAGCCCGGCCAGCGAAAGGACCAGCACCGACAGGGCCCACAAGCCCGCGGCCGCCAGCAACAAGGTCAGTGGTCGCAGGGTGTCAGCCACGGGCAGCCTCCCGCGGAGTCTTGAGGTAGCCGTATAGATCGAAACTTACATCGAGCCCGCCGGTATCGCCGATGGTGGCCAGGTAACTGCGACGCGACAGCATGTCGAGGTTGTCGATGAACAATTGTGGGCTGCCACTTTCCAGCGCATGCAGCACCGCGGCGAGCTCGCCCGTGCCGCAACGCAGGCGCACTTGCACCATCACCCGCGGATAGGGTTCCTGGGTGGGCATGTCGCTGGGCGTTTGCGCGGTGATCTGGCAGGCATTGGGATTGGGGCTGGCATTGGCCACCACTTGCTGCAGTCGCTGCACCAGGCCGGCGCTGGCGAGTTCGCGCGTGCTTTCGGGCAGGAAACCGGGATTGGCAGTTTCGAACTGGCGTACCTGCGCCAGCCTTCCCTGCAGTTCGGGCCGCTGCGCGATTTGCAGGCGCAGGGTTTGTTCTTCGTCGCGCAACGCGGTGACCTGCGCGCCCATGTCCAGCATCGGCGCGGTGAACCACCAGTGCACCGTCACCAGGTAGACGACAAACAGCGCCAGGGCCAGGCCGGCCAGGATGCGCCAGCGATCAGCGCTTGCGGTCGGACGCATCGGTGGCCTCCTTGTCGCGATTGCTGCCGGTGACGACGGCCGTCAGCGTGAAGCGTTCCTTGCCGGTGCGCGGGTCGGTCTGCACCGAGCCGGTCAGGGTAGGCGTCTTGAACAGTGTCGAGCCCTGCAAGAGCCCAACCAGGTCTGCCGCCCGCTGGCTTTGCCCGATCAACACGATGTTGCCGTCGTTGATCGCGATCTTCTCCAGGTACGTGGTGTCCGGGATGCGCTTGGTCAGGTCGGCCAGTACTTCAAGCGTAGTCGGTTGCCGGGCGCTGAGCCGCGCCAGGAAATTGGCGGCATCGGCCGAGCCCTTCAGCGAATTCCGGAGGATACGTACTTCACGCGCCTTGGCCTTGGCCGCGTCCACTCGCGCGGTGGTCGCTTCCAGTTCCGCACTGCGGTTGGAGAGCGTCATCCACATCGCACCGAACAAGGCAGCGACCGTGATCAGCGCCAGCCAGCGATTGACGTTGCGGGACCGGTCCTGCCGGGCGCTGCGGCCAGCCAGCGGCAAGAGGTTGACGCCCAGCCTGGCGCCATCGGCGTCGACCACGTCCACGCCCGCCAAGCCATTGGCAAGCGGACCGAGCAAGGCAAGCGCTGCGTCCAGCCGGGCCCGCGGCAGCACCACCAGCTCCACGCGCAACTGCCGGGTCTGCGCATCGCGAGTCAGGATGCGCGGCTCGAAGCTGACCTGGTCGTGCGAAAACGGCGTCTGCCGGTCGATTTCATGCAGCATGACTTCGCGCAGGCGCGCTTCGGCCGATGCCGGCATGCTGATGACCGGGCGCAGGGTCTGGCCGACATCCACCACCAGCCAACGCGGTACGTTGCCGGCATTGTGGTCGAGCAGCTCGCGCAGTTGTTCCAGCAGGACCGCATCGTCCAGGGGCAGTACGCCAACCAGGTGCGTGCGCTCGTCCATCTGCGCGCGCAGCTGCAGGCCCTCGGCGTCCAGGCTCATCAACAGGCGGCGGTGGCGCACGCCCAGTTGGCGGCGCAGCGAATCGGGCAGCATGGCCAGCACTGTTTCGCCCGCCACGCGCAGCCAACCCGGCAGCGGACTGTCGAGGTAGCGCAAGCGTAGCGGTTCCATTGCCTGGAACAGGGTGTCGGTAGCGGCCATCAGTCAGATTCTCCCACGCGCCACGACAGAGGCAAATAAAGCTGCCCAAAGGCGCCTCCGCTACCGATTCGGAAGGCCGTCTGGATTTGCGCCCGGGTCCCGTCACTTCGGGTCGCGAGGCTGGAAATACTATACGTGCCCGTTCCCTGCGCGGCGAGCGAACCGATCTGCCCCGGGTCCGGCGGTGGCTGGCCAGGCTGTGGCAGCGCGCGTTGCGCGAGTATCAGCGCGACCTCGTCGGCGGGCAGGCCCATCGCTTGCAGCACCGGCAGCGTGGCAAAGGTGGGACTGGGGCGGGCCAGGCCTGTGTACACGGTTACATGCGGCCGCAGCTGTTCGTACAGGGTCGAATCCATGCCCAGGACCTGGCGCAGTTCCGACACCGATTCGAAGGGCCGGTCCTTGGCGCCATAGGGCAGGCCTGCGGAGGCGTATTGCGGATCCTCTGCCCCACCTTCGGGCGTCAGCAAGTCATCAGGATCGCGGAAGTCGGCGATCGCTCCCGCCACTTGCCTGGCCCGATCGTAGTCGGTGCCCACCGCAGTCATCAGCCCGATCAGCAAGTCCGGCGTCGCCACGTTCAGGTCGATCTTCGCTGATTCGTCGAGCACCGCGACTTCGATCTGGTAGCCCTCGAACTGGAACGTATTCGGTCGCCCATCCGGCACCCAGCGCTGTGCCGGGTCCGTGCCTTGCAGATGCAGCGCGGCCAATTCCACGCCCGCTTCGGCTGCCAGCCTGGCCGCAGTGCTGCGGCTCAGGAAGCGGCCTTGCAATGCCTCGGTGCGCGCGCCCAAGGCGAACACGGCAACGATGCCGGTCATCAGCGCGAGCAACCAGAGCACCAGCAACAGGGCTGCGCCCCGATCGCGGACTCGCGAATGCGGCGCGCGGTTCTCAGCGTCCATCGGCAAGGGCATCCAGGGGCGCGGCCACGGCAACCGCCAGCTTCGGCGCCGCCACGAACTCCGGCCAGCGCCGGCTGCCATCGGCAAAGCGCAGGCGCAGGCGCACCACCGGTGGCAGTTGCGCGGAGGCGGCCCATCTTGGCTGCCAGGGCGAGTCCTTGGCACTGGTATCAATGGTGCGAGCGTCAAAGCTGGCCTCGGCAATGCCATCGAACAACACCACTGCCTCGCGCTCCGCCGGCAACGGGCCTTCACTGCTCAACATCTGGTGCTGGAACAACAGGCGCTGCCCGCCCTCGCCCGGCACCAGTTCCAGGGTCTGCAGGTAGGGGCCACCACGCGACAGGTAGCCGGGCATGTTCGAGACGAATTCGAGTTTGGTCGGCGAAAGCGTGAAGAAACTCGCCTCGCCCGTTTCCGGATCGAACTGGTAGGCGATTGGCATCGCGGCCGTGATTTGCGCGCGCATGAAGCCCTGCACGGCGCGCAGTCGTTCCTCGCGCTGCGCCTGCACCTCGGCGCGCTCGGTGGCGCGCATCGCGCCGCGGATGCTCGCGAACACCAGCGCCAGGCCGACCGCCAGCAGGCTGGCCGCGATAACGACTTCAATCAAGGTGAAACCGCGCGCGTTCTTCATGGCGGCACGCCTCGCAAGGGCGCGCTGCGTGCACGCACGGTGGTGAAGCGTGTGTGCCGTTGTGATTCGGGCGGCCCCCACGAAACGTCGAGAGAAATCCGATAGACCTTGGGTGGGTTGATGGCGTTGCCGGGGTCGACCACGGTCGGCGGCAAGGCCGGCGCAGGCGACGGATCTTCGATTTCGGTCGTCTCGAGCCGATAGCGGTAGCGGCCATTGGCGAATTCACCGACCTGCTCGCCCGGTTGCACGGCTTCGATGACGCCGACCTGGTCGAGCAGCGACTGCGCGTGCAGCGCTGCCTCGGTCTCGTCCTGCGACGTGCGCACCTGGCCGAGTCCGCGCGACAACATGCCCAGCAACATTCCCATCGACACCGCGAGGATGACGAAGGCGAGCATCACTTCAAGCAAGGTGAAGCCGCGCGGACGAATCATGTGCCCGCCTTGCCGCGCACCAGCCGGACTTCGCCGGTCAGCCATTCCACGTCCACCTGCCAGGCGGCGCTGTCGCGTTGCAATACGATGCGGCCACCCGTGGCAGCGCCTTCGGGGAAAAAGCGTATGGCGACCTGGTCGGGCGCCGTCTGTTCGACCTGCGCGCCGGTCGCGATGATCTTGATGCCGTTGCGCAAGACACCATGGCGCCTGTTCGGTCCCTGCCATTCGCGGGTGCGCGCATCCAGCGTGAATACCTGCGGCTTGCCGGTGACGATGGCCTGGGCGCGCGTGTAGCGAAGCTGGGCCGCGACTTCCCGAGCGGCACCGCGAAGTTGCTGGCCGGGCAGGCCCGAACTCATCACCGACGCTGCCATCGCAGTGACAGCGGCCAGCAGCACGATCACCACGATGAGCTCGATCAGGGTGAATCCGCGCTGGCGTTGCACTGTCGGCTCCCCTTGGCTCGGTCAGGGCGCGACCACGTCCTTGTCCACGCCCTCGCCGCCGACCTTGCCGTCGGCGCCCAGGCTGACCAGGTTGAACGGCGCTTCATCGGCGCCGGGACGACGATATTCGATCGGGTTGTGCCACGGGTCCTTGAAGTCGACCTCCTTGGCATACGGGCCGAGCCAGCCATCCACGTTGCCCGGGTCCTTCAACAATTGATCGAGCGAATCAGGGTAAGTGCCCACGTCGGCCTGGAACTGGTCGATCTGCGTGGCGAGCGAATTGAGTTGCGTGACCGCGATGCGCGCCTCGGCGCTTTTCTTGTTGTTGATGATCTTGCCGCCGACCACGGCCAGCACGGTGCCGATCAGCACGATCACGATCACCAGCTCGATCAGGGTCATGCCGCGAATGCGGCGGCCGCCGGGGGAAGCAGTCAGGTGGGTTTTCATCAGCCAAGATTTCCAGTGAGGTCGTAGATGGGAAGCAGGACGGAAAGGATGATGGCGGCGACGATGACGGCCATCAAGATGGTGAGTGCAGGCACCAGTAGCACCAGCAAGCGGTCAAGCGCATTGCGTGTTTCAACATCAAAGGTGTCGGCAACCTTGATCAGCAAGGTATCGAGCTCGCCCGATTCTTCGCCGACCTGGATCATCTGTACCGCCAGCCGCGGGAAAACCTTCTGCCGGCCCAACGCATAGCCGAGGCCGGAACCGGACTTGACCTCGCTGGACGCGGCCTCCAGAGCATTGGCCAGCACCCGGTTGGACAGCACGTTGCCGCTGAGGTTCAGGGCGGTCAGCAAGGGCACGCCATTGCCGACCAGCGTGCCCAGTGTGCGCGCCAGTCGCGCGGTTTCGAGTCGGCCGATCAACGGGCCGGCATAGCGATTGGCGAGCATCCGTCCGTCCATGGCAAGGCGCCAGGCCGGGTCGCCGATGCGGTTGTTCAGCCACCAGGCGAACAGCAGCAGGGCTGCAAGAATCAGCGGCCAGCCATTGCGCAAGCCACTGCTGAGCCACAGGACGGCCTGCGTGTACCAGGCAAGCTCGGCATTCAGGCTTGCGAACAAGGCTTCGAATTGGGGCACTACCCCGACCAACAGGATGGCGACGGAAACGAAGACCAGGCCCAGCAGGAATACCGGATAGGTGAGTGCATTGGTGACCCGGCTGCGCAGCTCGCGGCTGCGCTCGAGGTAATCGGCCAGGCGGCGCAAGGCATCGTCCAGGCCGCCACCGGATTCACCGGCGCGCACCAGGTTCACGTACAGCCGTGAAAACAAGCCATGTTGTTGCTCGAGCGCCACCGACAGCGGTGCGCCGCCGCGCACGGTTTCGCGGATGCGTTCGAGCACCTTGCGCGCTTCGGCGGTTTCGGGAAGCTCGATCAGGATGCCCAGCGCGCGATCGAGCGGCTGTCCGGCGCCGAGCAGCGTGGCCAATTGCTGGGTGAATTGCAGGATTTGCGCAGCATTGAGTTCGCGCTTCTTGCCGAATGAAAACAGGCTGATGGCCTCGCCGGACTGGTCGGCGCGCAAGGCCTCGACCGGCAGGTAGCCCTGGTCCTGCAGGCGCACGATCACTTCATCGGCGTTGGCCGCCTCCATCTGGCCGTCCAGTGATTCGCCCGTGGCCGACAAGGCCTTGTAGCGGAACAAGGCCATCTAGTCAGGCTTCCTGGGTGACACGCAGGACTTCCTCGATCGTGGTGATGCCCTGCATCGCCTTGATCAATCCGTCCTCGTACATCGTGCGCATACCGCCCGCGCGCGCGGCTTCCTCGATCTCGCCCATGCCCGCGTGCTGCATCACCAGGCGGCGCAATTCGTCGGTCATCACCAGGAATTCCATGATGGTGCCGCGGCCAAGGTAACCGGTAAGCGACAAGGACGAAGGCTTCGGGCGATACAGATGGATCGTGCCTTCGGGCTTGAAGCGACGCAGGCCGAATTCCGAAATCACTTCCGGCGGTGCTTCGTAGCGTTCGGCATGGGTGGGCTCGAGCCTGCGCACGAGCCGCTGCGCGAGGATTCCGTTCACGGTAGATGTGAGCAGGTAATCCTCGACGCCCATGTCCATCAGGCGCGTGATGCCGCCGGCGGCGTTGTTGGTATGCAGGGTGGAAAGTACAAGATGCCCGGTGAGTGCGGACTGGATGGCGATACGCGAGGTTTCCAGGTCGCGCATTTCGCCGATCATGATGATGTCCGGGTCCTGGCGCACGATGCTGCGCAAGGCGTGCGCAAAATCGAGGCCGATCTGCGGCTTTACCTGAATCTGGTTGATGCCCTCGATCTGGTATTCGACCGGGTCTTCGACGGTGATGATCTTGACGTCGGACGTGTTGAGCTGCGACAGCGCCGCGTACAGCGTGGTGGTCTTGCCCGAACCGGTGGGGCCGGTGACCAGCAGGATGCCGTGCGGCTGTTCCAGCACGCGCATGAAGCTGGACAGGAAATCATCGGTGAATCCCAAGGCCTTGAAATCGAGCACGACCGACTCGCGGTCGAGCAGTCGCATCACCACGCTTTCGCCATGTGCGGTGGGCACCGAGCTGACGCGCAGGTCGAGTTCCTTGCCCTGCACGCGCACCATGATGCGACCGTCCTGCGGCAGGCGGCGCTCGGCGATGTTGAGCTTGGCCATGATCTTGATGCGCGAAATGACGGCGGCGGTGAGGTTGGCCGGCGGCGATTCGGCTTCTTCCAGCACGCCGTCCACGCGGTAGCGAACCTTCAGGCGGTTCTCAAAGGGTTCGATGTGGATATCGGACGCGCGCAGTTCGACCGCGCGCTGTATGACCAGGTTCACCAGGCGGATGACCGGCGCTTCGGAAGCGAGGTCGCGCAGGTGTTCGACGTCGGCTTCATCACCGACGGTATCGTCGCCGATGTTTTCGACGATCGTGCCCATCGCGCTGCGGCCCTGGCCGTAATAGCGCTCGACCAGGTCGGCGATTTCCGAACGCAGGCCAACACTGACCCGAACCTGCCGTCCCGTGGCCAGGCTGACCGCTTCGGCGGCGTAGCCGTCCTGCGGATCGGCGACCAGCAGGTGGATGCCGGCCGCGTCCTCGCCCACCGGACAGACCGATTGCTGCTTCAGGAACCGCAGCGAGACAGAAACATTTTCGGGCGGCGAATCGGGGCAGTCGCGCGCCGACAACAGGGGCAGGCCCAGCACTTCGCTGCAGGCTTCGGCCATGTCGCGTTCCGACACCAGGCCCAAGCGAACCAACAGCGTGGACAGCGAGCCGCCGGCCTCGGCCTGCAGGCGCTGGGCCCGGGCCAAGTCGTTGTCCTTGAGGCGGCCGCGGGCCAGGAGCGCCGTCGCGATCCGTTCCTCAGGCCCTTCGGCCAGCATCTTGTCGGCCACTGTGTTCATGAAACCCGCTCCGTCTACCGATAGAGGCAACTTTAGCAGTTTGGAGTGACATCAAACCCCTGGGCGGCCTGCTTCACAGGCCGATCAATGGACCTGCCCGACGCCCGCCCGAATCAGCCGACCCAGGTGCGCGCGTTGTGGAACAACTGCATCCACGGTGACTCCTCGCCCCATCCGGTGGGATGCCAACTCATCTGCACGCTGCGGTGTACGCGCTCGGGATGCGGCATCAGCAAGGTGCTGCGGCCATCCAGGCTGGTCAGGCCGGTAACGCCGGCCGGGGACCCGTTCGGATTGTTCGGATAGGTTTCCGCGACCCGGCCATGGCCGTCCACGAAGCGCAGCGCGACCTTCGCCAGCGAAGCATGTTCAGGCGCGTCGAATTGCGCGCGACCCTCGCCGTGCGATACGACAATCGGGATACGCGCACCGGCCATGCCCTTGAAGAACAGCGAGGGCGATTCCAGCACTTCCACCAGGCTCAGCCGTGCCTCGAATTGTTCGCTGCGATTGCGCAGGAAGCGCGGCCAGTGTTCGGCGCCGGGAATGAGACCCTTCAACTGGGCCAGCATCTGGCAACCATTGCACACGCCGAGGCTGAAGCTGTCGCTTCTTGCGAAGAAGGCAGCAAAATGATCGCGCAAGGCAGGCCGCTCGAGGATGGACGTCGCCCAGCCGCGCCCAGCGCCCAGCACGTCGCCATAACTGAAACCACCGCAGGCGGCGAAGCCCTGGAACGGATCGAGGCGGACGCGGCCGGCGATCAGGTCGCTCATGTGTACGTCCACCGCGGTGAAGCCGGCGCGGTCGAAGGCGGCTGCCATTTCTGCATGGCTGTTGACGCCTTGTTCGCGCAGGATGGCGACGCGCGGGCGGGCGCCGGTGTTGATGTAGGGGGCGGCGGGGCTTATCGCGGCTGAAGCCGCTCCCACAGCCGCTCCCACAAGGGCCGGCGCCAGGCCGGGGGCGTTGAAGTCGCGTTGGGTATCGTGTTCTTCATCGGCGCACTCGGGGTTGTCGCGCAGGCGCTGCATGGCATGCGTCACCGACCACCAGGCGTCGAACAATTCCTGCCACAACCATTCGGCCAGGACTTCGCGATCGCCCAGCAGGCGCACGATCGGCGCGGCGATGGGCTTGCCGATCCTTTGCGCGCAATGGGTCAGGTCATGGCGATTGACGAGGTCGGCGAAAGCGGCGCGATCTTCCGCGGCAATCTGCACGACTGCCCCCAACTCTTCGTTGAACAGGCAAGCCAGGGCATTGTCACCCCAGGCATCGAGATTCAACTCCAGTCCCATGCGCGAGGCAAACGCCATTTCGCAGAGCGCGGCAAAGGCGCCGCCATCGGAACGATCGTGGTAAGCCAGCAACAACTTGTCGGTGCGCGCCGCCTGGATCAGTTCGAAGAAAGCACGCAGGCGCGCAGGCTCTTCAAGGTCCGGCGCGACGTTGCCGAAGCCGCCGTAGCACTGGCCCAACACGCTGCCGCCCAGGCGCTGCAGCCCAGCGCCGAGGCCGATCAGCCACAGTTCGGAATCAATCTCGCGGTCGAGCACGGGCGTCAATTGGTCGCGCACATCGGACACACGTGCGAAAGCACTGATGATCAGCGACACCGGCGACACCGACTTGGCGGCATTGCCCGCCGTATCCTGCCACTGCGCCTGCATCGACAAGGAGTCCTTGCCCACGGGGATGCTGATGTCGAGGTCGGGGCACAACTCCATGCCGATCGCCTGCACCGCGTCGTACAGCAAGGCGTCTTCGCCATTGAAGGAGGCGGCCGCCATCCAGTTGGCTGAAAGCTTCACTTCGGCCAATGACGAAACCGGCGCGGCAGCCAGGTTGGTGATGGCTTCGCCGACCGCCATGCGTGCCGAGGCGGCAGCGTCTATCAAAGCCAGCGGCGTGCGCTCGCCCACTGACATCGCTTCACCGGAGAACCCGATGAAGTCAGTCAGGCTGATCGCGCAATCGGCCAGCGGCAATTGCCATGGCCCGACCATCTGGTCGCGCGAACACAGGCCGCCCACGCTGCGGTCGCCGATGGTGACCAGGAAATTCTTCGCGGCGACGGTGGGATGCGAAAGCACGCGAAGTCCCGCCTCGCGTAGGTCGATCGCGCCGATGTCGAGCTTCGGCCAACGCACGGCAGCGGGAGTGGCGGTGTCGCGATGCATCTTCGGCGCCTTGCCGAACAGCAGGTCCATCGGCATGTCGATGGCCGGTTCGCGGCCGGCGTAGCCGACGATCAGTCGTTCCTCGGTGGTCGCGGTGCCGACAACGGCATAGGGGCAACGCTCGCGCGCGCACAGTGCCTCGAACGCAGCGAGATCTTCGGCGGCGACGCCGAGCACATAGCGTTCCTGCGACTCGTTGCACCACAGCTGCATCGGCGACAGCGAGGGATCTACGCTGGGCACCTTGCCCAGGTCGATCAATCCGCCCACGCCGGAATCGTGCAGCAATTCGGGAATGGCATTGGACAAGCCGCCCGCGCCCACGTCGTGCATGAAGCGGATCGGATTGGCCACGCCCAGCGCGACGCAACGATCGATCACTTCCTGGCATCGTCGTTCCATCTCGGGGTTGTCGCGTTGCACCGAGGCAAAATCGAGTGCTTGCGAGCTCTGCCCGGAAGCGACGGACGATGCCGCGCCGCCGCCAAGGCCGATCAGCATCGCCGGACCACCCAGCACGATGACCGCATCGCCAGCGCGCAGCGGCAATTTGCGTACCTGCTCGCGATCCATCGCGCCCAGGCCGCCGGCAAGCATGATCGGCTTGTCGTAGGCGCGGACGAGGCCCGGTTGCGCGGTCGGAATCTCGAAACTGCGGAAATAGCCGGTCAGGCTGGGCCGGCCGAATTCGTTGTTGAAAGCAGCGCCGCCGAGCGGGCCATCCATCATGATTTCGAACGCCGAGGCCATGCGCGGATTGAGCTCGCGCGCTTGTTCCCAGGGTTGCGGCAACGTCGGGATGCGCAGGTGCGACACCGAAAAACCGGTGAGGCCGACCTTGGGCTTGCCGCCCCGCCCGGTCGCGCCCTCGTCGCGGATCTCGCCACCGGCGCCGGTGCTGGCGCCCGGAAACGGGGAGATGGCCGTCGGATGGTTGTGCGTTTCAACCTTGATGCAGAACGCGCTGTCGCGCAGCGGCTCGTGATGGTATTCGCCGGTGGCCGCATCGGATCGAAAGCGCCGGCCAGGGAATCCTTCGACGACCGCGGCGTTGTCCTTGTAGGCGCTCAGCGTGAGCTGCGGCGCCTGCGCATGCGTGTTTCGGATCATGCCGAACAGGGAGTGCGGCATGTCCTCGCCGTCGATGCTGTAGCGCGCGTTGAATATCTTGTGCCGGCAATGTTCCGAATTTGCCTGGGCGAACATCATCAGCTCGGCGTCGGACGGATCGCGGCCCAGCGCACCGTAGCGTTCGACCAGGTAGGCAAGCTCGTCTTCTGACAGCGCCAGCCCGAGCCGCGTATTGGCTTCGGCCAATTCACCCAGCGGAATGCGTTCGAGGTTTCCAGCCGGAAGTTCTTCGAACAAGGCCGCGGCTTGGCTTCGATCCGACAACAGCGACTGCGTCATCGGGTCGAACAATTCATGCGCCAGACGCGACCAGCGTGCATCGTCGTCCGCCGGCAAACCGGACAGGTCCAGGCGCAGGCCGCGCTCGACGCGCTTCACGCCGTGGCCGGCGCCTTGCAGGATTTCGGTGGCCTTGCTGGCCCAGGGCGAGACCGTGCCCAGGCGCGGCGTGACGAACCGGCTTTGCGATCCGGCGATGGGCGCCGCTTGCGCGGGACAGCCTTCCAGGATTCGACCCAAGGCATCGAGGTCCGGCGACGAGCCCGGTTCGGCCTGCAGGAAATAGACATGCCATGCGCCGGTGACTTGGAGGTCGGGAACGATCTGGCGAAGACGGGCTTGAAGACGGTCGCGCCGAAAGGGCGACAGGGCCGGCAGGCCCTCGAGGACGATCATGTCCGCGGTTATCCGTGGAAAACGAGTCGCCTATTCTAGACGAAAGGCCCGCCTGGCATCGCCGGCGGGCCTCGGGTGGGGCGAATTACCTGGCAGCGACGCCTTATTTGGCAGCGACAGCCCGGGCGGCAGCGCGGTCGAGGCGTGCCAGCATCTCGTCCGGGGGCAGGTAGCCGCCCATCTGGGTGCCGTCAGGCCCATAGATGGCCGGGGTTCCGTCCACGCCGATGCGGCGGCCCAGCTCGTAATCCTCGTTGATCGGGTTCGAGCAGGTCTTCTTGGCCACGGGGCGATCGTTCTTGGCGTCGGTCAGGGCCTTGCGGCGATCCGGCGCGCACCAGACGTTGATGGCCTTGGTGAAGGACTCGGTGTTCGGGCCCGAACGGGGGAAGAACAGGTATTCCACCGAGATGCCGGCCTTGTTGTAGTCGGCCATCTGGTTGTGCATCTTGCGGCAGTAGCCGCAATCGATGTCGGTGAACACGGTCAGCCGGTACTTGGGCTTGGCCGGCGAGAAGATGATGCGGCGCTCGCGCGGCACGGCGTCCAGGATGCCGCGGCGCAGGGCGCCTTCGCTGGCGGCGGTCAGGTTGTCGCGGGAGGAGAGCTCGATCAGCGAGCCCTGGATGATGTACTTGCCGTCAGCGCGCGCGTAGATGACCTTGCCGCCGATCGCGACTTCACGGTAACCGGGAATCGGGGAGGGCTTGATGCTGTCGATGGTAGAGCCCGGAACCGCCTTGAGGATGACCGACCTGAGCACGGCATCGCCTTGAGCCACGGGGGCGCCCGGCTTGGGCTGGGCCACGGCGACGACGGCTGCCAGGCTAAGGGCGGCGGCTACGGAAAAGGCGATCTGGCGATTCATTCGATGTCCTTGATGCGAGTTGATGCTTCCGACCGCAAGGGTGCCGGAAAAGTTCAAGCATTCTGCCAGAACCACCCTCCCGGCATGCGCCGTCCGTCCCCGGAATGGGGCCATGCGCCGGTTTGGCCAGGGTTGGTCGGGCCGTGTTGCTGCCCCCGGAGCGCTCTGCCATGCTCGGCCGGCCGAAGGATTCGGCTCATCCAGGAGAGTGTGCGCATGACCCGGACCTTGTCGGTACTGCTGGCCGCCTGCCTTGCCGCGGCCTGCTCGCGACCCGCGCCGGTTGAAGTCGCCGCAGCGCCTGCGGCTTCCGCCACGCCCGCGAAGCCCGCCGTCGACTATTTCGACAACAGCGGCCGCGACGATGTGCTGGCCGGCGGCGAGAAGATGATCGAGATCGACACGCCGAAGGGAAAATTCCGCGTCTGGACCAAGCGCACCGGCAACAACCCCACCATCAAGGTATTGCTGCTGCATGGCGGACCGGGCGGTAACCACCAGGTCTTCGCCGCCTTCGACAGCTATTTTCCCGGCGCCGGCATCGAGTATTACTTCTACGACCAGTTGGGATCGAGCTACAGCGACCAGCCGCACGAGGATTCGCTGTGGGAAACCGATCGCTTCGTGGATGAACTGGAACAGGTGCGCAAGGCGCTCAAGCTTGGCCCCGACAACTTCTACCTGCTCGGGCATTCCTGGGGCGGCATCCTCGCCATCGAATACGCGCTGAAGTATCCCGGCCAGCTGAAGGGCCTGGTGATCTCGAACATGATGTCGAGCATCCCGGCCTACAACATCTATGCCCGCGACGTGTTGATGCCGCAGATGGAACCGGCAGTTCTTGCCGAGATCCTGGCCATGGAATCGCGCAAGGACTACGCCAACCCGCGCTATGAACAATTGCTGATGACAAACTTCTATACCCAGCACGTGCTGCGCATGCCGCTGGAGCAATGGCCCGCGCCGGTGGTGCGTACGTTCTCGAGCATCAACAAGGAAATCTACATCCCGATGCAGGGGCCCAGCGAGATGGCCGCCAGCGGCAAGCTGGAGAACTGGGACCGCAGCGCTGACTTGAAGACGATCACCGTGCCGACATTGGTGATCGGTGCGCAGCACGACACCATGGACCCGAAGCACATGGAATGGATGGCCGGGCAGTTTCCAAACGGCCGCTTCCTGCTCTGTCCCGATGGCAGCCATGCCGCGATGTATGACGACCAGCAAACCTATATGGCCGGCCTCATCGATTTCCTGAAGGATGTTGACGGTGGCACCTTCTAAAGCGGCCCGCGCGACGGGATGGCGTGGCGCGCTGTTCGGTTACGAGCGCCGCCACCACTCCGTGCTGCCCTGGCGCGCGTTCCGCTGGAGGCTGGCAGTCAATGTCGCCTTGGGCGGCGGCGTCATCTTCCTGTCGCTGGCGCTCGGCATGGCCGGCTACTGGTGGTTCGAAGGATTCAGCTTCGTGCAAAGTTTCCTAAATGCCTCGATGATCCTGTCGGGCATGGGACCCGTGGACGAACTCACGAGCGACGGCGGCAAGATTTTCGCGGGTTTCTACGCGCTGTATTCTGGCCTTGCGGTGCTGGCCGTCGCTGGCCTGGTGTTTGCGCCCTTGATCCACCGCCTGTTGCATCACTTCCATGCTGCCGACGATGCCGACGCAAGCCCCTCGCAGTCCACTCGTGATTCCAAGCCCCGAACTCCAACCAGGAAGATCCGATGAACCAGCCCGCAGAAATCCAGCAACTACCCCTCTGGCGGCGGCTGTGGAACAGACCCGGCGTGCGCGGCATGTCGTTGATGTTGTTCCGCCTGATCGTCTTCATCGCGTTGGCGGCGGGGCTGAGTTATGCGATCCGATACCTGATTCCGCTGCCATCCATGAGCCCGAAGCAGTCCCTTGCGACGGCCGGGTCGGAGCTATGGGTGCGTGCCTTCCGTGCACTGCTGCCAACGGTGCTCGCGTACTGGTTGCTGGTGCGCTTCGTCGAGCGACGCAAGGTGAGCGAACTGGCGCCCGGTAAATTCCTGACCCACTCCACCGTCGGTTGGCTCGTTGGCATGGGCATCATGCTGCTGGCCGCGGGCGCGATGGCGGCGGCGGGCGCCTACCGAATCGACGGCATCAATAGCGACGCCTACCTGTTGGGACCCTTCATGGTGTTGGGGCTGCTACCGGGAGTCACTGAAGAAATCGTCGCACGCGGCATCCTGTTCCGGGTTGTCGAGGAAGGCGTCGGTAGCTGGGCCGCGCTCGTTTTCTCGGCGCTGCTGTTCGGTTTTGGACACGCAGCCAACCCGAACGCCACGATCTGGAGTTCGGTCGCCATCGCCATCGAAGCTGGGTTGTTGCTGGGCATGGCCTACGCGTGGACGCGCTCGCTCTGGTTCTGCATGGGCCTGCACGCGGCCTGGAATTTCACCCAGGGCCCGCTGCTTGGCATTCCCGTATCCGGCTTTGATGTCGAAGGCCTGTTGATATCGCGCACCCAGGGACCGGAAATAATCAGTGGTGGCGAGTTCGGTGCCGAGGCGTCGATACTGACGCTGGTGGTCTGCGTGTCGCTCGGACTGTTCTTTGCGCGCAAGGCCATCGCCGAGGGCAAGATACTCAAGCCGTCCTGGCGACGGCCGCTTCCCTCAACTACGGACCCCTGATGACCGAACTGCACCACGACTGGCGGCTCGAAATCTGGAATGCGCTGACGCACGGCTTCGGCTTCCTGCTCAGCCTGTTGGCGAGCGCGGTGCTGATCACGCTGGTGGCGATCCGCGGTGATGGCTGGCAACTGGCCGGGGCGCTGGTGTTCTGCATCGCGTTGGTGACGGTCTACACCTCGTCAACGCTGTACCACTCGATCCCGCATGCGGTGACCAAGTCGCGCATGAAGGTCTTCGACCACTGCGCGATCTTTGTACTCATCTCCGGTACCTACACGCCGTTCACGCTGGTCGCGTTGCGCGACCGGGGCGGCTGGTGGCTGTTCGCCGCGGCGTGGACGCTGGCCGTGGCCGGCATCATCTTCAAGCTTTTCTATACCGGCCGCTTCAAGGGCGTCTCGACGCTGATCTACATCGGCATGGGCTGGATGGCCGTGGTCGCGATCAAGCCGTTCCTGGCCGTGGTGCCGATGGAACAATTGCTGTGGCTGCTGGCTGGCGGCCTGGCCTACACCCTGGGCACCTTGTTCTACATGAGCAAGCGCGACCACGCGCACGCGATCTGGCATGGCTTTGTGCTGCTGGGCAGCGCCTGCCACTTCGTCGCGGTGGCGATGCAGGTGCTGGGCCCGTCGGTCCCACCGACAATCTGAATCTCAGGCGGCGCTGTCCTGCCAGCTGGGTTGTTCGGTGTCGTAGTACTCGAAGATCAGGTGGATGCGATCGGTGCTGCCCTCGTTCTTCACCGAGTGCACGCCAAGGTTGTTCACCTCCACGGCCTGGCCTTGCTTGAAGTGATGCGTATTGGGCGAGATATAGAAGCCCACCCGCTCGTTGGTGACGATCGGCACGTGGATCTTGTGCGGCCAGGTGGCCGACGGCATGTTGTCGCGATGCGGCTGGATGACGCCGCCCGGCGCCATTCGCGCCAGCATGATGCGCGGGAAGCTGCCATGCGCGTAACCATAGGGCGCGGTGGCCTGGCGAAGCACGGGCTCCAGCCGGTCGCGCCACTCCGCCCATAACGGACGATCGTAGGCTTCGCGCCAGTCCTTCATGTCCGTGATGAAACGGAAGACGATGTGCCGGGTCTTGTCCAGCGTCTCGAAGCGATTGGGCTTGGACGCATTCTCCATGTCCCATACCGATTCCGGGATGGCCACGATGTCGTCAACAAGCCTGCCCAGTTCGATCTGGCCCAGTTCCTTGATTGAAGTGGTCTTGCGCGGATTGGGGTACATGTCATTCGAATCCGTAGTTGAACAATTCCAGGTCGCGGCGATACAGGTCCGACACCCAGCCGACCAGGTCGCGGTCGTAGTATTCCTGCCAGGGCCGGTGCTTGGAAGAATTCACCCGCTCCAACTGGGTGGATTCCAGTCCCACCTGCGCGCATATTTCATCGTAGCTGGCCTGCATGGTCTCGTTGCGGCCGACGATGTCCAGCTCAAGGTTGCCCTCGGCATCGGTGACCATGGCGTGCTGCGGCTGATACAGCAGGTGGTCCACGGGCTTGAGCTCGCGGATCACGTATTTCATGTAGCGCAAGGGTTCGGTTTCGAAAATATTGCCGCCGCGGCTCATGAAGGCGCAATAGGACACGAAGCGGTCGAACGGATTGCGCACGAACGCAAACTTCTTGTACTCGCCGAACAGCTTGTCACCGAGCACCGGGCGAATCTGCCGGGTGCTGATGTGGCCATGCTGGATGCCGGCGAATTCGGGAAAGGGGAAGCGCTTCTTCACGAACAGGCCGACCTGTTCCAGGTCTTGTTCCCCCATCTGCTGGCGCAGGGCCTGGCGCACCGAATGGGTGCCGGTCTTGGGGATGGCGAAGAAAATGTAACGGTGCTTGTGCGAGATGATCATGGCGGGCAGCGCGAAAAGACCCGCCCATGATAATGCAAGGGCGCGCGCCGCCGGCCCGGCGGCGGCTTCAGCTCGAGATGTACTGCTGCAGGTAGCTGATTTCCTGCTTCTGGTCCTCGATCACTTCCTTCACCAGGTCGCCGATGGAGACGATGCCCAGGATCCGGCCGCCTTCCAGCACGGGCAGGTGGCGGATGTGGCGCTCGGTCATGATGGCCATGCAGTCGCCCACCGATTCCGACGGCGCGACGCAAACCACCGGCGAGCTCATGATGGTCGCCACGGGCGTGTCGCTCGATGACCGGCCCTGCAGTACGACCTTGCGGGCGTAGTCGCGCTCGCTGGCGATGCCGGCCAGTTCGTCGCCTCGCATCACGAGCACCGCGCCGATGTGGTGTTCGGCCATCAGCCGCACCGCCTCGAGCACGGGCTGGTCCTCAGCGATCGTCACGACCCGGCCGCCTTTTCGTTCCAGGATCTGGCTTACGTTGCGCATGCCCTGCTCCTTGCCAACGGGATGGCACCATCTTAGTCCTGTTGCGCGCGCCTGGCATCGGTTGTGCCGTCGCCCCGGCCCGGATGCCAGTCCTGCACGAGGTACAGCGGCCGTTGCTTGGCTTCCAGGTACATGCGGCCCAGGTATTCGCCGATCACGCCCAGGGCCATCAGTTGCACGCCGCCAAGGAACAGCACCACGGCCATCATGCTCGGCCAGCCTTGCACGGGATCGCTCCACATCAGGGTCTTGGCGATGATCCACAGCCCGTAGGCAAAGGCCAGCAGCGCCGTACCGAGGCCGGCGTAGGTCGCCACGCGCAGGGGCGCCGTCGAAAAACCGGTGATGCCCTCGATCGCGAAATTCCACAGCCGCCAGTAATTGAACTTGCTCGATCCGGCGATGCGCGGCTCGCGCTGGTAGGGCAAGGACGTCTGCGGATAACCCACCCACGCAAACAGTCCCTTCATGAACCGGTGCCGCTCGCGCAGGTCGCGCAGGGATTCGACCACGCGCCGCGACATCAGGCGGAAATCGCCGGTATCGGCCGGGATGCCGGTGAAGGAAAGCGTGTTGATGACCCGGTAAAACGCCTTGGCCGTGACCTTCTTCACCCAGCTCTCGCCATCGCGCGAGGTACGCGTGCCGTAGACCACGTCGAAGCCTTCCCGCCATTTATCGACCAGTGCCGGCAACAATTCCGGCGGGTCCTGCCCGTCGGCATCCAGCACCACCACCGCGTCGGCGTCGGCGCGATCCAGGCCGGCGGTCAAGGCCAGTTCTTTGCCGAAATTGCGCGACAGGCGCAGCAACTGGACGCGCGGGTCGTTGCCGGCAATCGACTGCAGCACCTGCCAGGTCGCATCGCGACTGCCATCGTCCACGTACAGGACCTGCGTGCGCAGGTCCATGCCATCTAGCACCGCAGCAAGCCGGGCATGCATCGCGGGCAATGCTTGCGCTTCGTTGTAGGCCGCGATGACGACGGTGAGCGTGGCGGGGTTCATGCCCGGATGGTACCCGCTGCCACGTGCGGTAGTGAGCCGGGACAGCCCGGTCAGCGTTCGATCAGGTAGGCCGGGCCACCCAGGTGGCGGACCTGGCGCTCGATCCAGCGCGCGCGGCGCTGCACATAGGCTCCGGGTTTGGCGACGCTGTAACGACGCGGGCTGGGCAGCACGGCGGCCATGCGCGCCGATTCCGACGGCGTCAACTTTGCTGCGGGCTTGCCGAAGAAGGTGCGGGCCGCGGCCTCAGCCCCATAAACGCCATCACCGAACTCGGCAATGTTGGCGTAGACCTCGAGGATGCGTTGCTTGGGCCACAACACTTCAATCAACACCGTGTACCAGGCTTCCAGACCCTTGCGCACGTAGCTGCGACCCTTCCACAGGAACAGGTTTTTCGCGACCTGCTGGCTGATGGTGCTGGCGCCGCGCACCTTGCGGCCCCGCTGGTTGTTCTTCATGGCCTTGTCGATGGCCTTGAAGTCGAAGCCGTGGTGGTCGGGAAAGGTCTGGTCTTCAGCCGCGACCAAAGCGATGGGCAGGTTTCGTGAAATGTTCCTGCTGCTGCGCCAGGAATATCGCAACTGGAAATCCCAATCGCGCTGCACCAGCGCATCCACCCGGCGCGACACCATGAAGGCACTGGTGACCGGCGGAATCCAGCGCAACAGCAACACCTGCGCCGTCGTCAACAACAGGAACCACAGGGGCAGCCAGAGGAAGATCCAGCGCGCGACCCGGCGCCAGCCGCGCGGGCGTTTTCCGGCAGTGGCCGCCATTCAGGGGCTCGGCTCGGCGGGTTCGACGGCGGCGACGCTCAAGTCCACGGCCAGCACCCAGCCCTGGCCGGGAGCATCGCTCGCGCTCGGCCGACGCCACACGCGAATCCAGGCCGGGCTGCCCACGCCGCCACCCCAGGATGCCGCGAGGTCACCTGCCGCAGACACGACTTGCCCGGTATCCACGCGCAGCGCTTTCGAAGGCATCGCCTGTCCTTCGGCGCGACTGTCGGGCAGCGCGCCTTCGCGAAGGCGCAGGAAATCGGCGGACACCATTCGCGTATTCAGCGCGCCTGCGGGAGCGATGTCGGCGCTGCGCAATTCGACGACGCCCACCGGCCAGCCGGGCGGCTCTCCCAGGCCCAGGCCGCCGCGACGCTGCACCTTTTCAGGTAAGGCGACTTCCTGGTGGCTGATGCCGTGGTCGATCAGCACCTTCCACTTCCCATCGGCACCCTTGCGCCAGATCGTGAAGAAATGTCCGAAGCCGGCGGGTTTTTCCGCGCCGTCGGGTGTGAATCGCCAGGGGCCGCTGGTGTAACCAAGGTCGCCGCTGGCCGAGATCTCGGCCAGCTCCGGCGCCCACTCGAGCCGATTCTTGTTCTCCGGACGCGCTTCCCAGACGCGCTTCCCGTTGCCGGGCCCCGGCGCGAACACCAGGCCATCGTCGGCCAGGGCCGCCAGGAACGCTGCCCGCGTGCTGCGGGCGCTGGCGTCGGCGGCGAAGGCCCGCTCGGCCGCGACCATGTCTTCAAAGTCGTCGGCGAGCGCCAACGGCACGGCCAAAAATGAAGCGACGATCAGACAGGCCTTGATCAGGGTGCGGGGCGATACCATCTTGGAACCTCCTCAGTGCGGCCAAGCATAGCCGGTCGTCCCCATTCCCTGCCTAGGCCATTCGCCCTTCCCGATGCCAGATTTCGATCGCGACACGCTGTCCCTGTTCCTTCTTGAAAACTCCGGAATCCGCGGGGTCCTGGTGCGGCTGGACGAGACCTGGCAGGCCATCCAGGCACGCACGCCGTACCCGGCGCCGGTGGCCGAACGGCTGGGCGAGACCTGCGCGGCGGCGGCCCTTTTCACCGGACACGCCAAACTCGATGGCCGGCTCAGCGTGCAGCTTCGCGGTACGGGCGCACTGCGCACCCTGTTCGCCGAGTGCACGGCCGAAGGCACGCTGCGCGGCATCGCCCACTACTCCGAACCCTTGCCCGTGCCGCTGACGCCGCGCGCGTTCGGCCACGGATCGGTGCTGGCGATCACCATCGAAAACCTGCCGCCCGGCGGCCAGGAAATGATGCGCTACCAGGGCCTGGTAGGCCTGGATGCCGATCACTTGTCGGAAGCGTTCGAGGCCTATTTCGCCCAGTCCGAACAATTGCCGACCCGCGTCATGCTGGCTTCGGACGGCCGGCGCGCCGCGGCGCTGATGCTGCAGCAGCTACCTGAGGGTCATCGTGATGCTGACGGCTGGACACGCGACTCGGCCTTGTTCGACACCCTGACCAAGGCCGAGCTGCTTGACCTGCCCGGCGACGCCCTGTTGTTCAGGCTGTTCCATGAAGAGAACGTGCGCCTGCTGGGTCAGAAGCCGATGCGCTTCGGTTGCTCCTGTTCCCGCGAGCGGGTCGCCGAGGCGCTGCGGAGCCTGGACCTGAACGAGACCCTGACGGTGGCCCGCGAGGGCGTGACCGAAGTGCACTGCGATTTCTGCGGCCAGGGCTACGAATTCACCGACGAGCAGGTACTGGCGCTGTTCGAGGCCTCCGGCCCCAATGCCCCGGGCTCGGACCTCATACAGTGAGCCGCTGGATTTTTGGCCGACTTTTAGTTAAATTAACGTAAATATCAGTGAAGGGACGAGGACGGTACCGGGAACTTTTTGACCTGCGGACCGCTCTTATCGCCGACCCACGAGGATGCCCATAGTGAAACTGCGATTGATCACATGCCTTCTGCTCGCCTTCTCGGCGACGTCGGCGTTTGCCCAGTCGAAACTGTTGACGGGCAACGAGCCGACCGGCAATACCACCGTGCTGCCGCTGTGGAATACCCAGAACGGCCAGGTGGATGCGCTGCTGCTGATCGAACCTTCCGTGCTGCCGCAATTGCCGTCCCAGCGAATCATTCGCCCGGCCGGCAACTCCGCTGCGAGTGATTCGCTGCAACTGCGCGCGGGCCTTTCACTGGAAGCCAACCCGGGCATGGGCGTGCTGTGCAATAGCGGCAGCGTGATCACCAGCGTCGGTTCGATGGCCGGCCATTGCATGCTGGTCAACCTCGGCAACCAGGGCCTGTCGCCGATTCCGGGCAGCAAGAGTTCGCTCAACGGATCCTTGCAATTGCAGCGCTCGCGCGCATCGGTCACCGGCAGCGTCGGCATCGGTCGCGAAACCCTCGGCGGCAACCTCAACGCCATCGGGAATAACGCGGCCGACCGTCGCCTGCTCGACAGCCTGCTCGGTTCCAGCACGGCAATACTCGATTCGCGCAACGCCAGCCTGATCGGCCAGGTTTCGCTCGGCACGCAAAGCTGGGTGAGCATCGGTGGCAAGCTCGCCCGCGTTCGGCTCATCCCGACCGACCAGATTCGTGGCGGCCTGCCGCCCGAGTGGAATTCCGGCAGCCTCAGCCTCGGCGGCGGCATCGGCAATTTCGGCGGTGAAGTCACCGGCCAGATGATTGAAGTCCCCGGCCAGGCCAGTCGTTACAGCAGCTTGGGCGCTGGCGTTACCTGGCGCACGCCGTGGCGCGCAAGACTTTCCGTCGGCGCCGACAACCTGGTGACGCGCGGCAAGAATCCGTTCGGCCTGCCCGATGCACGCCCCGAAGCTGAAACCGACGAAGGTCGCGTACCGTACGTTCGCTACCAGCAGGACCTGTAAGGCTCCCTTCGCGCAGCACCCGCGTCGCCTCGTGTAATGTTTCGCGATGGCCACTTCCCTGATCCGCCCCCGCGAGCTTCGCTTCGTCACCGAGCAACTGTGGCCGCTGTCTGCGTTGCTGGCGTATCCGCGCTTTGCCGGGCACACCCTCGAAACCTTTGAAAGCGTGCTGGACCTGTCGCGGAAACTCGCGCAGGAAAAATTCGCGCCGCACAACCGCGCGTCCGACGCCAACGAGCCGCACGTGCATGAAGGCCGGGTGCGGATCATTCCGGAAGTGAAACTGGCGCTCGACGCGTATGCCGAGGCCGGGTTCACCGCGCTGCTGGCCGACGAGGACGAAGGCGGATTGCAGCTGCCCTACACGCTCGCTCTGCTGAGCGATGCCATGTTCCTGGCGGCGAATGTTTCCACGACCGGTTACGCGCTGCTCGCTCGCGGCGTGGCCAACCTGCTGGCCGCGCACGGATCCCGCGACCAGCAACGCCTGTATCGCCAGCCCATCCTGCAAGGCCGATTCCTTGGCACGATGTGCCTGAGCGAACCGCAGGCCGGATCGTCGCTGGCCGACATCGGCACGCGCGCGGAACCCGCCGCTGATGGCAGCTATCGCCTGGTCGGGCAGAAGATGTGGATCTCCGGCGGCGATCACGAACTGTCGGAAAACATCGTGCACATGGTGCTGGCGAAGATTCCCGGTGGTCCTGCCGGCGTGAAGGGCATCAGCCTGTTCGTCGTGCCGAAATTCCTGGTCAACGACGACGGCACGCTGGGCGCGCGCAACGACGTGCAACTGGCCGGCGTCAACCACAAGCTGGGCCAGCGCGGCATCATCAACACCTTCCTCAAGTTCGGCGAAAGCGATGCCTGCGTCGGCCATCTGGTGGGCGCTCCACACCAGGGCCTCGCGCAGATGTTCCATATGATGAATGAAGCGCGCATCGGCGTCGGCATGGGCGCGATCATGCAGGGCCTCGCCGGTTATGAATATTCGCTGGACTACGCGCGCGAACGTCGCCAGGGCCGCCACCCCGACCAGAAGGACCCCGCATCGCGGCCGGTGCCGCTGATCGAACACGCCGATGTGCGGCGGATGCTGTTGCAGCAGAAATGCTGGTGCGAAGGCGCCTTTGCGCTGGCCGTCTATGCCGGCAACCTGATCGATGCACAAGGCCAATCAGTGGATGCCGCCGTGCGGGCCGAGGCCACCCTCAAACTCGAACTGCTGACGCCGATCCTGAAATCGTGGTCGGCCGAATGGTGCACGCGCGCCAACGATCTCGCCATCCAGGTACTGGGCGGCTACGGTTACACGCGCGAATATCCGGTCGAGCAGTACTACCGCGACAACCGGCTGAACCCGATCCACGAGGGCAGCAACGGCATCCAGGCGATCGACCTGCTCGGCCGCAAGGCGATGATGGAACGCGGCGCGGCCCTGCAGGCGATGCTGGGCGAACTGCGCGCCACCGCCGGCGAAGCTTCGGCCATGGCCGAGCTGCAGGAATTCTCCAGCGCCCTGATGGAAGCGGTCGTCACGATCGAAACATGCACGCAAGCACTGGCGGCACGAATGGCGAAAGGCGAAGTGCGGCTGGCGCTGGCCAACGCTTCGCTCTACCTGACACTGGCCGGCCACGCGCTGGTCGCATGGATCTGGTTGAAGCAGGCGATGGTCGCGACGCGCGCTTTGGCCGGCGCGAGCGCTGAAGACGCGGATTTCTACCAGGGCAAGATCGCGGCCTGCCGCTATTTCTTCCGCTATGAATTGCCCTTGGTGCAGTCGAACGCCCGCTTGTTGCAAGAGCTCGACGACACCACGCTGGCGATGCAGCCCAACAGCTTCTGATCCAACCGACCACACCGGGACGAACCATGGACGAAATCAAGCTGACGGTCGAGCGACGCGGCCATGTGTTGCTGATGGGCTTCAACCGCCCGCAGAAACGCAACGCCTTCGACGTGGACACCTACAAGGCGCTCGCCGCTGCCTATGGCGAGCTCGATCGCGATCCCGAATTGCGCTGCGGCGTCGTGTTCGGCCACGGCGAACACTTCACCGCCGGCCTGGACTTGCCGCAATGGGCGCCCGTGCTGGCGGAAGGCAAGCTCGCGGACCTGCCGGAAGGCGGCATTGATCCGTTCGGACTCGACGAGTCGCGCCGCTGCCGCAAGCCGATCGTGGTGGCCGCGCAAGGCGTCAGCTTTACCGTCGCGGTGGAACTGATGCTGGCGTCGGACATCCGCATCGCGGCCACTGACGCACGCTTCGCGCAGTTGGAAGTGTTGCGCGGGTTTTTCCCTTGCGGCGGCGCGACCGTACGCCTGATGGACGAGATCGGCTGGGGCAATGCGCAGCGCTACCTGTTGACCGGCGATGAGTTCAGCGGAACGGACGCCTACCGCATGGGTTTCGTGCAACATCTGGTCGAACCCGGCCAGCAATTGGACGTCGCGCTGGAAATAGCCGAAAAGATCGCGGCCGCCGCGCCCCTGGGCGTCCAGGCCTCGCTGGCCTCGTCACGCCTGGCCCGTCGTGAAGGCCCGCGCGCGGCACTGGAAGCGCTGATGCCGTCGCTGCCGGCCATGATGGACACCGAGGACATGCGCGAGGCTGTGCTGGCCTTCACACAACGCCGCCAGGCCGTATTCACCGGACGCTGAAACAGCGTATTGTCCGGACGGATGGGCAAATCGCTGACACCACTCACCGGGCTGGACGCCGCCTTCCTTTACCTGGAATCGGCCGGCACGCCCATGCACGTGGGCAGCGTGATGCTGATCGAACTGCCCAAGCGGCGCGGCTTCGATTTCCACGCGGCGCTGCTGGCGCATATCACGGAAAGACTGCCGCGCGCGCCAGCGCTTCGCCGCATCCTGCACGAAGCACCGCTGGACCTCGGCCATCCGATGTGGGCCAACGCGCAGGACATCGACCTGCGCAAGCACATCCGCAAACGCAAGCTGCCCGGGACCGGTGGGCACGACAAACTGATGGCGCTGGTCGGCAAGCTGCATTCCGAACCCTTGTCGCGTGACCTGCCGATGTGGCAATTCGTGGTGATAGACAACGTCGAGCCCGGCATCGTTGCCCTGTATTCGAAGGTGCATCACGCCCTGCTGGATGGACAAGGCGGCATCGCGTTGGCGCAGGCCATCCTCGATGTCGCGCCCGTTGCACCGAAGCGCGCATCGAAGAAGGCCGCTGCGCAACCTGCCGCCGCACTGAGCCGCAGCGACCTCGCTCGCACCGCGACGCGATCAACCGTCAATCAGTTCGCCAAATTGTTGCGCGCCTTGCCCGCCACGCTGAAGCTGGCCGGCAGTGTCGGCCAGGCGGCCAGCATGATAGGCAACCTGCGCGAGAACATCCTGCTGGCCCCGCGCACGGTCTTCAACGTCAAGATCGGTCCCGACCGCAGCTTCGGCGCGGTGTCATTGCCGCTGGACGAAGTGAAGCGCGTGGCGCGCGGCTTCGGCGTCAGCCTGAACGACGTGGTGATGGCGATCTGTTCCGGCGCGTTGCGCGACTTGTTGCTGGCAGTGGATGCGCTGCCGAAAAAATCACTGGTGGCCGCGATGCCGGTGTCGCTACGCGAGTCCGGCAACACCGACGTGAACAATCAAGTGTCCATGGTGCAGTGTTCGCTGGCGACAGACGTTGCCGATCCGGTCGAACGACTGAAGGCCATCCACGATTCGACGGCGCAGATCAAACGCCGCATCGCGGCCTTCAAGAACCTGATTCCCACTGATTTTCCTGGCCTGGCCGCGCCCATCTGGGCCGCCGGCCTGTCGCGCCTGTGGGCCAGCGGAAGCATCGCCGAACGCCTGCCCGCATTGGCCAACGTGGCGATCTCCAACGTCCCCGGGCCACCAGTACCCTTGTATCTGGCGGGCGCCAAGTTGAGCCACTACTATCCGGTATCCATCGTGACCCATGGGCTGGCGTTCAACATCACCGTGCAAAGCTATGCAGGCAGCCTGGAATTCGGACTCACGGCCAGCAAGGACGTAGTGGCGCGCCCGGACATCGTCGCCCGCGCCATGGCTGCCGCGCTCCAGGAACTGTCAGACCGCCTTCCATGAAGCCCATCCCCTCAACCTCTCGACGTCCCGGCATGCATGAAACCTTGAAGTCCCCTTCGGCCCTACTGATGGCAATGGAGGGACGCGCCATGTTCGAGTGGGCATCGTTTGCACTGACCTGGCCCTGGCTACGTTCCGCGCCGCGCGGCGATGGCCATCCGATCATCGTGTTGCCGGGCCTGTGCGCAGGCGACACGACAACGATTCCGTTGCGCCGATTCCTCAGCCATCTCGGCTACGAACCCTATCCCTGGAAGCAGGGCCTGAATTTCGGCCCGCGCGACCATGTCATCAAGGGCATGGTGGACCAGATTCGCGCCGTGCAGAAGCAGCACAAGCAGAAAGTCAGCATCATCGGCTGGTCGATGGGTGGAGCAATGGCCAATGCGCTGGCCCTGCAGATGCCCGAGCGGATTCGGCAGGTCATCACGCTCGGCTCTCCGCTGACCGGGCATCCGAAAGGCAGTAACGCCTGGCGCGTTTTCGAAATGGTCAGCGGCTTCCGCAGCGACGACGAACGACTGATGGCTCTGGTGAATGGCGAGCCGACGGTTCCCACGACCTCCATCATGAGCAAGACCGACGGCGTGGTGAACTGGCGAATGAGCCTGGCGCAGGAATCGCATATCTCGGAAAACATCGAAGTCAGCGCAACGCACCTGGGCATGGGTGCGAATCCGGCCGTGCTTTGGGTCATCGCGGATCGACTTGCGCAACTTGAAGGGCAGTGGAAGCCGTTCCAACGATCAGCGCTGTGGCACTCGCTGATCTATCGCGATCCGCATCGTTTCCGACTGGCCAACTTGTTGGCGCCCTGAGTTTTTTGAAGCGTCCAGGATTTTTGGTGCGGCGGTTGCCACGCATCATTTTGAGTCGCTGCCCGATATCAGCTTGGTCAAAATGATACCCGGCACCCGCCCTCCCTCACCTGCGACCAACTAAGCCTCAGGGCAACACCCTGCGGTACCGCCGCCAACGCAGGTCGCCCGACGCCGTCAGTCGCACTGCGTGCTTGGTGAGGCCGCCCGGCGATCCTGCGTTTCGTCACCACCCTGTGGGAGCGGCTTCAGCCGCGATGCTCTTGCCTGATTTGAGTCCTTTGGTTCTGGGTGGGGTGGTTGCCGGCGATCATTTTGAGTCGCCGCACGATACCGGCTTTGTCAAAATGATCCCCGGCAACCACCTGCCTTCACCTGCGACTTACTGAGCTTCAGTGCAACACTCTTCAGCACCCCCGCCAACGCAGGTCGCCCGGCGCCGTCAGTCGCACTGCGTGCTTGGTGAGGCAGCCCGGCGATCCTGCGTTTCGTCACCACACTGTGGGAGCGGGTTAAGCCCCGAGTACCAGATAGCGCGCGATGGGGGGGGATAGCCGCTGGAGCCGCACCGACAACCA
>JANNWV010000199.1:0-7988 GCA_031408815.1 Gammaproteobacteria bacterium | reverse complement strand
GCGTCCAGGCCTTCGGTCAGCTGCGCGAGCAGCGGCGCCTTGCCTTCGGGCAGGGGCGGCGACACAGGCAGGTTGACGACGGCATTCATGGGCGGGCAGGGCATGCGGCGAGGGTGATGGCCCCAAGCTACGCGCGCGATCGGCTGGGCGGAAAGTACCAAGCGCCATGCGCATATACCCGGCGGTTGGGTCTGGACGACACGTGCAACACCGGAATTGCGGTTCTGTGGCCTGAAAGACGCTTTTTTCGGCACTAGCCAAGTACGCTGGGTTCGCGACAAGGAGTAGGGCGAGATGGTTGGAGTCGGGTTG
Organism: Gammaproteobacteria bacterium; assembly: GCA_031408815.1. Lineage (GTDB taxonomy): Bacteria > Pseudomonadota > Gammaproteobacteria > Xanthomonadales > Xanthomonadaceae > Arenimonas. The sequence continues at coordinate 7,676 of JANNWV010000199.1, read as the reverse complement.
CAGACGGAAGAGTCGCTGCACCGGCTCGTTGCCGAGCTGGCGCTTTCGCTGGTGGCGGGCGGGCTGTTGGTGCTTTCTGGCTGGTACTTCGACATTCCCACCCTGAAAAGCGTGTTGCCCCAACTGGGGACGATGAAGCCCAACACGGCCGTGGGCTTGCTGTTGATCGGCATCACCCTCTTCCTGAAGCGACCGACGGGTGAGTTGCAACGGTCGGTCGGGCTCAAACGCCTGGCGCTATTCCTCGCCGTGGTGATTTGCGCGCTGGGACTGCTGACCCTGAGCCAGATGCTGTTCGGCTGGGACTTCGGCATCGACCAGTTCCTGTTCCGGGACTCGGCCTCCGCGACGATAACTTCCTTTCCCGGCCGCATGTCGCCGATCACGGCAGCCAACTTCTTCCTGCTGGGCATTGCCTTGTTGTTGCTGGACGTGGAGACCCGCGGCGGGCGACGCCCGTCCAACTTGCTGGCAGTTGCGGTGATGGCCAATTCAATGTTCGCGCTCTTGGGCTACCTGTATGGCGTAGACACGCTCTACAGAATTGCCGCCTACAGCTCGATTGCGCTGCATACCGCGGTCCTGTTCGTCGTGGCCTGCGTAGGGATCGTCTTTTCCCGTCCGCGCTCGCGCCTGGTGAACCGAATCGCCGGGGACAACATCGCAAGCTCGATCAACCGACGCTTGCTGCCGGCAGCTCTGTTGCTTCCACCTCTTTTTGGCTGGCTGCGTTGGCAGGGAGAACTAGCCGACTTTTACTCCACTGCCTTCGGCCTGGCGCTGTTCACGGCCACCAACTCCGTCATCTTCGTGGTACTTGCCTGGTGGAGCTCGCGCTCGCTGCAACGCATCCACGACCATCGCATCGCGGTGCTGCAAAGCAACGACTGGACACAGGCCATGTTGGACAGCGCCGACGCCACCGTCATTTCCACCGATGTCAATGGGCTGATCCGCACCATCAACGCGCGCACGGCGCAAACGCTTGGCTACGAGCCGGCGGAGTTGATCGGCAAGGTTACGCCTGCGGTGATCCACGACGCGAAGGAAGTTGCGGCGCGCGCGGAAGCTCTGACGCAGGAACTTGGATGGCATGTCGAGCCCGGATTCGAAGTGTTCGTCGTGAAGGCGAGAATGGGTGTCACGGACCAAAACGACTGGACCTACGTGCGCAAGGATGGAACCAGGTTTCCCGTGCGCTTGTCGGTTACCCCGCTGGTCGATGCCGACGGACGGCTGAACGGATTCCTCGGCGTGGGCAATGACATCACCCTGTTGAAGGAAGCCGAGGGCAAGCTGCGTGCCCAGGCACAGACCGATACCCTGACCGGCCTGCCCAACCGCAGCCAGCTCAACGACAAGCTGGCGAGGGCGATTGCCCACAGCGAGAGAGGTGGGGAGCCGATGGCGCTGATCTTCATCGACATGGACAACTTCAAGGCGATGAACGACGACTTCGGCCATGCCGGCGGCGACCTGGCGCTGAAGGAGGTTGCCAGGCGACTTTCCAGCGTGCTCCGATCCACCGATACAGTGGCCCGACTGGCGGGAGACGAGTTCGTCGTGCTTGTTGAATCGATCAAGCAGGCCGGTGATGCCGCACTTGTTGCGCGCAAGCTGATGGCGGCGATGGACGCGCCGTTTGCGATCGGCAGCCAGCCGGTTGCCCTGTCCTGCAGCTACGGGATCGCCTTGCGTCGTCCCGGCGAAACGGACGCCGATGCGTTGCTGCATCGCGCCGATTCAGCGCTTTACCGGGTGAAGGCCTCGGGTCGCGGCGGGCTCGAAGTCGACGAGTGAAGGACGGCATCGGCGCGCTGGGACCACAGCGCATACATTGCTGCCGACGGATGCAGGCCATCGGCGACCAGCCATTGCGAGTGGTCCGGATGCCGGGTCAGGTCGGTGATGTCCACCCAGTGCACGCTGCGCGACCGGCAGACCGATTCGGCCGCGGCGTTGTAGGCGTCGATCTCGCGCGCCACCTGGTCGCGGTCGCGTCCGGCGGATTGGGCAAAGGGCGTCACGCCCCAGTCGGGAATGGACAGCACCAGCACCTGCGCGGGTTCGCCGCCGGCGAAGGCGAGGGCGAGGTCGAGCAGCACGCAGAACTGCGCACGGAATTCATCCACGCTGCGGCCGCGATACTGGTTGTTGACGCCGATCTGAAGGCTGGCCAGCGCGTAAGGCGGTTCGATTTCGCCCTGCGCCACTACATTGTCGATGGCAGCCAGCAGTTCGTCGGTGCTCCAACCGCTTTTCGCGATGATCTGCGGATGCGCGATGGCGATGCCGCGCGCGCGCATCGCGGCGGCCAGTTGCACCGGCCAGCGATCGTCGGGGTCTACGCCCTCGCCAATGGTGTACGAATCACCCAGGGCGAGGAACTTCACGGGGCCGCTGGTCATCGACGCGTCCGGGTCCGCGCGCCGGCGATCAGGCGACGGCAGCGTTGCGTCGGCGACTGGCTTGCGCGTAACGCTCGAGCAGCGAATCGATGCGGCGGAAAACTTCGCCCATCGTGCCGGCTTCGGGCAACAGGGTCACGCGGAAATGATTGCGGTACTGCACATTGAAGCTGCTTCCCGGCACCACCAGCACGCCTTCCACTTCCAGCAATTCCAGCGCAAACAGGTGGTCGTCGAAACCTTCTGCGGCATCGCCGACCACTGCCGGAAACGCATACAGCGCGCCCTGCGGCAGCACCAGCGCCAAGTGTTCGCTTTGTTCGCAGGCTTTCACCACGGCAGCGCGCGTGTCGTACAAACGGCCGCCGGAAACGCAAAGCGGTGTGATGGTGTCTGGGCCAGTTAATGCTGCCGGCACTGCGAATTGGCCGGGCACGTTCGAACACAGGCGCAGCGCGCCCAGCAGATCGATGGCGTGGTGGTAGTCGCCCAGGCGCGTTGCCTCGCCCGACAGCAACATCCAGCCGGTACGCCAGCCGCAGGCACGATGCACCTTCGACAGGCCGCTGAAGCTCAGGCAGGGCGAGTCGCCGGCAATCGCTGCCAGTGGTTCAAATTTCGCACCGTCGTAGGTGATGTTGTCGTAGATCTCGTCGGACATCAGCAGCAGGTGGTGGCGACGCGCTACGTCCACGATCTGCGCCAGCAACTCGCGCGGATAAACGGCGCCGGTCGGATTGTTCGGATTGATGATGACGATGGCGCGCGTGCGCGGCGTGACCAGTGCTTCGATCTGCGCGGCGTCAGGCAGGAAGCCGTTTTCCGGGTGGCAGTCGTAATGCACCGCCACGCCATCGTTGAGAATGGTCGCCGCCGTCCACAGCGGATAGTCGGGGCTGGGCACCAGCACTTCATCACCCGGGTTGAGCAAGGCGCGCAATGCGATGTCGATCAGCTCGGACACGCCGTTGCCGATGAAGATGCGTTCCGGAATGGCATTGGGCGCGCCGCGCTCGCGGTAATGCGCCGCTAGCGCCTCGCGAACCGCGGGCAGGCCCTGCTGGTGCGTGTACGGATCGGTATGCGGCAGGTTGCTGGCAATAGCCTCCTGCAGATGGTCCGGCGCACGGAAACCGAAGGCGCCGGGGTTGCCGATATTCAGCTTGATCAGGGTCCGGCCCTGGGCCTCGAGCTCGTGGGCGCGACGGGCGAGTTCGCCGCGGATCTCGTAACGGACTTCGGTCAGGCGCTCTCGGGTGACGATTCGGTGCTGGGTCATGTCATTAATGAATGTGAAGATCCTGCGCAAAGCCTACCGGAATCCCGTGGAGTTCGCAGCCAATCCAGTCACAACTGTCCACCCTGAATGGTCCGCGCTTGGCTATCCTGCCTGTATCCCCGCTGCCGGCCCGACCATGACCCCACTGCTTCGCCACACTCTCAAATTCCTGGCGTGGTCCGCGCTGGCCGCGGTCCTGCTGCTCGCCGTCCTGACCGCGATCTACTGGGCGCCGGATCGCCCCGCCAGCGAGCTGACCGAGCGCTGGGCGCCGCCGCCCTCGCAATTCATCCCGATCGAAGGCATGCAGGTGCATGTCCGCGACGAAGGGCCGCGCGATGATCCCAGCCCCATCCTGCTGCTTCATGGCACTTCGTCAAGCCTGCACACGTGGGAACCCTGGGCGAAGGTCCTGCGCGAAAAGCATCGAGTGATCAGCGTGGACCTGCCCGGTCACGGGCTTACCGGTCCGTTTCCCGATGGGGACTACCGGCTGGCGCACTACACGCGCTTCATCGGCGAGCTATTCGACAAGCTGGGTGTGCGGCGTGCGGTCGTGGCCGGCAATTCCTTCGGCGGACAGGTGGCCATCGAACTGGCGATCGACATGCCCGATCGCGTCGACAAACTGATCCTGGTCGATGCGCTGGCCTATCCGCGCGATTCCACCTCGGTGCCGATCGGTTTTCGCATCGCGCAGATGCCCGGCCTGAACATTCTCATGCAATACATGCTGCCGCGCCGGATCGTCGAGGACAGCGTGCGCAATGTCATGGGTGATCCGTCCAAGGTCACGCCGGCGCTGGTGGACCGCTATTTCGCCATGACCGTGCGCGCTGGCAACCGTGCCTCGCTGCCACCGCGCTTCGCCTTCCTGCCTACCGAAGACAGTGCCGCGCGCATCGGGCGAATCAACAAGCCCACCCTCATCCTGTGGGGTGGCCGCGACCGGTTGATTCCGCCGAACAACGGCAATCGCCTGCATCGAGACATCGCCGGCAGCCAGTTGCAGGTGTTTCCGGCACTGGGCCATGTGCCGCAGGAAGAAGACCCGGCGAGTACCGTAGCCGTGGCGCTGCGCTTCCTCGACCAGGCCGAGTAAGCCGTTCCGGTCGCTTCAGCGGCGCCGTTGTCCCATCAATGCGACTGCGGCCAGCGCCGGGAAGCCGAATTCCCAAACCAGCGCGGCCGCGAAGAAGTTGTTGAACTCGCCGCTATCGCCAATGCCATACAGGCGGGTCAGGCCGATCGCCAGGTTGGACAGAAGCACCAGCCAGAGGCCAGCAACCCGCCAGTCGGGCCGGGCCGCGCAAAGCAGCAGGAACACGCCCAGGCCGACTTCCAGCCCACCGTAAAAGGCCCGAAGTTCGACCACGCCCGCGGCATTGGTGGCGGCGACGCCTACGCCCGCCAGTCCGCCCACCGGATCAACCAGCAGCCAGGCGCCGAAACCCAGGAATCCCAGGGCAGCCAGGATCAACACGACAACAGAGAAAGTACGCATCTTTTAATGATGAACCGCCCAAGGTGACGGCAAAGTGCAGGCCGCATGGCCGCCGTGCCTGGCGCGCTAGAATGGCGGCGATGCCTGACCCCTCCGATGATGCCTTTGCCCGCCTGCGACCGATCGGTTGGTCCGACGACGCTGAACTTGTCCGGGCGGCAGGCAGCAGTCGCGTCGCACGGGTCATCGGTCAGCACCGCAGCGGCTTCGATGTGGCTGAATTCGCCGGCGACCTGCGCCGCGTCCAGCCCCCGGCCGCCTGGACCCGCCCACGGGGCGATCCCGCCCTGCGCGCGGTTGTCGGCGACTGGATCACCCTGGATGAAGAGGGCAAGAACATCCTCGCCCTGTTGCCTCGGCACGCGCTGCTGAAACGCGGCGCGGCCGGCGAACACTACCGCCAGCAACTGATTGCCGCCAACGTGGACCACGTGCTGGTGGTGTCGGGCCTGGACGCCGATTTCAATCCGCGCCGGATCGAGCGCTACCTGCTGGTCGTACAGAGCAGCGGCGCATCGCCCGTGTTGGTGCTGACCAAGGCCGACCAGTGCGCCGATTTACCGGAAGTGCTGGAGGCGCTGGAAAGCGTGCGCATGGTCGGCATCCCAGTGCATCCGCTGAATGCGAAAAGCAGCGATGACCTGGTCGCGCTGTATCCCTATCTCGGTCCGGGCAAGAGTGCGGTGCTGGTCGGTTCGTCCGGCGCGGGCAAGTCCACGCTGACCAATACGCTGCTCGGCACCGAGCGTATGAAGACGCGCACCGTGCGCGAAAACGATTCGCGCGGCCGCCACACGACGACTTATCGGGTATTGATCCCGCTGCCGCAGGGCGGCTGCCTGATTGATACGCCCGGCATGCGTGAACTGAAATTGAGCGGTGAAGAAGACCTTGCCGACGGCGGCTTCGACGATATCGAAGCGCTGGCGCGGCAATGCCGATTCAGCGATTGCGGCCACAGCAACGAACCCGGCTGCGCGGTGAATGCGGCGATCGAAAAAGGCGAGCTGACCGAAGTGCGCTACGCCCACTACTGCAAGCTGCGCGACGAACGCGATGCCGCCGCCGTCACGCTGGCGCAGCGGCGCGCGGAAGAAAAGGAACTGCTGCGGCAGGCCGGCAAGCGCGCCAAGGACAAGTACGGCCGACGGTGACCAGCCCCAGCGCCAGCGAGCAGCGTGACATCGCGCACCATGCCGCCCTGGACGCGCGCCTGGTGTCGGCGGTGAAGGGAATTCGCCTGCTGGAATCGGTGAGTTGGCCAGCGGCGACGCAGGAAGAATTCCTGGCCGGCTGGCGCATCGGCAAACTGGTGATGCCGAAGATCCAGTATCCGAAACTGGACCTGTCCGACGTCCGTTCCGAACTGCAGGCAGTGGATGCCGCCTGCGACCCGAACCATCCGATCGGCCGCTACCTGCACCTGACCTGCGAAAGCTGGCGCATCGCCACGCGCCTGCTCGATGTACTGGGCACCCATCGCGTTACTGCCTATTCAACGCGCATGTTCGGCCGTCCCGTCGAACTGCTGCCCGGTGATGCCGCCACCAACCTGGAGGCGGCGAAATATTTTGTCGACCTGGCCAACGAACTGGACCAGGAACTGAGCGTGTACGAGCCCGACTATGTATTGTCGGCCGAGCAGGTACAGGTTGAATTGCAGGAACAGATTGACGATTTTTTTGGGCAAGGCACCGTGCGGGTTGAGCTGGACCCGAACCTGATCTCCAAGGCGGCTGCAAGCCCGACCCGCATCCGCCTGCGCACCAACACCGGCTTCAGCGAATACGACCGCAACCAGCTGCTGATGCACGAAGCCTTCGTCCACACGCTGACCGGATTGAACGGTCGCGCGCAGCCGGTGCTTGGGTCACTGGCGCGCGGATCGCCGCGCACCACGGCCACGCAGGAAGGCCTGGCGACCCTGTCGGAAATGATGAGCGGCTCGATGGACATCGAACGCATGAAGCGCATCAGCCTGCGCATCTGCGCCATTGACATGGCCATCGCGGGCGCGGATTTCATCGAGGTGTTCAAGTTCTTCATCGAAGCGGGCCAAACCGACGTTGACAGCTTCACCTCGGCCCAACGCATTTTTCGCGGCGTGCCGACCGGCGGTGGCGCGGCCTTCACCAAAGACACCGTGTACCTGCGCGGCCTGCTCAGCGTGCACACCTTCTTCCGCTGGTGCCTGCGCAACCGCAAGCTGGGCTTGGCCCGCGAACTGTTCGCAGGCAAGATGGCGCTGGAGGACGTGTTCAACTTCGAGTCCTCGTACGCCACCGGGGTCATCGCACCGCCACGTTTCCTGCCGCCTTGGATCCAGCGCGCCAACGGCCTGGCGGGGATGCTGGCGTTCTCTCAGTTCGCCAACAAGATCCGGCTCGATGACATTGAAGCCGATGACCTGGTGCTGGGGCTGGCATGACCTTGAACTATAGGAGCGGCTTCAGCCGCGATGCTTCTGAATTTTTTACGCAGCAGG
>JANNWV010000198.1:0-43287 GCA_031408815.1 Gammaproteobacteria bacterium | reverse complement strand
GATTCAGGAGACGTGCGATGGCGACCGGATGGGCGGGTGATGGCGCGGTGCAGGACCAGATCGATGCGACTGTGAAGGACGGCATCGAACGGGCACGCAGCAAGCTGCCGAGCGGGCCGGGCCTGAAGCATTGCGAGGAGTGCGGCAAGTCGATTCCCGCCGCGCGCCGCAAGGCCATTCCGGGAGTGCGCCTGTGCGTGTCCTGCCAGGAGATCCGCGACCAGGACGAGGGCGCCGCCAGTGGCTACAACCGCCGCGGCAGCAAGGACAGCCAGTTGCGCTGAGCTCTAGTGGCGCGTGCCCGACTTGGACTTGCCCTTGGATTTGGCGGGAACGACGTCCACCGTCAGCGTGAAAGTACGCTGTTCGTTCGGGGCCATGGCGCCCACGCCAATCAGCTTGCGCGCGATTTCCTGGCCGCGGTCGTCCTTGATGGTGACGACTACGGTGTACTCCCATGCGGAAACATCCGCCGGCTGGCGGATGCTTCCTTCGATGCGGAGCGGACTGGGTATGGCGGCTTCTTCGACGGCGGCTGTCGCGTCAAAACGCACGTGATGCCGGCAGGCCGGACACACGGCGGCACTTTCAAGGATGATCTCCTTGCAGTGCGGGCAAGCGCGAGTCGCCCCAGGCATGCCGGGGCGAGGCGTGCTCATGCGTTGCCTACGGTCTCCACGCCATTGGCGTAGGGTTTACTCGACTTGGCGATGGCGGCTTTGGTTTCATCCCAGCCGAACTCGGTGTTGCCGCGCATGCGGGCACCGGCGGCGACGGTGAGTGAACCGGCCTTGATGTCGCCGACCACCACGCCGGACGCGAGCAGGTTGACCTGCGATGCCGCCTCGATATTGCCTTCGAGTTCGCCGGAGATCGTGACCTTGTCGGCGCGCACGCTTCCGGTCAGCTTGGCACCGGACTCGATGGTCAGGTCGCCTTGGACGTTGACATCTCCCTTGAACTTGCCCGCGATGCGGACGCTGCCGCTGCCTTCGATCTTGCCCTCGATCATGATGTCGGCGGCGATCAGCGATTCGGTGCGGGCACGGTCGGACTGCGCGCGGGCGGCAGGCGAGGTCGCTGCGGAAGGCGAAGTTTCAATGCGCGAGGAGAGGTCCATTCGATTGGGTTCCGGCGCTTCCGGCGCGGGGGCAGGTGCCTGCCGGTTGGCGTTGCTGTCTTTCCAGATGGCCATGGAATGGGTCCTTTATAGCGGGACTTCCGAGGCTATCAGTTTCCGGGCCACACACCACATGGAAATGCAAAACCGTGATCCAAATCGCAACCCGGCTTGACGGGCCGGTCCCGGGTTAATCTTGTTTAACAAAAAAGGGGGGCGGCATGGAGCGGATCGGCGACGTCGGGGTGTTCAGGCTTGAGGGCCAGTCCAGGCTCGATCCGGCCCTGGCCTGGCTCGGGGAGCAGCCATGACCGGGGTTCCGGCCAAGGCTGGTGATTCGTCGGCCTACGCGAAGCGGCTGCTGCTCCTTTACGCGGCCTGGTGGGTAGCGCTCGCCATCGCGCCCTGGTATCGCGCGGACTGGGCGCTGGAAAACGTGCTGGTGGTGGTTGCCCTTCCGATTCTTTTCGCGACCCACCGCCTTCTGTCGCGCGCCGCGCTGACTGCGGTGTTCGTCTTCATGTTGTTGCACACGGTCGGTGCGCATTACACCTACGCCGAAGTTCCCTACGACGCGTGGTGGTCGCGCATCACCGGGCACTCGCTCAATTCGATGCTGGGCCTGGAGCGCAACCATTTCGACCGGTTGGTGCACTTCCTTTACGGCCTGCTGGTTACGCCGGCCATGATCGAATTACTCGACGCCCGCATCGTGCTGCGCGGGTTGTGGCGTTACCTGATTCCCTTCACATTCATGGCGGCGCAGGCCGGTGTCTACGAAATCATCGAGTGGGCGGCGGCTGAAGTCTTCGGCGGTGACCTCGGCCAGGCCTATCTGGGCACGCAGGGCGACCAGTGGGATTCACAAAAGGACTCGGCCCTGATGACAGTGGGCGCCGTGATTGCAATCGCGCTGGTCAGGCGCTTGTCCACCCCGCGGGGAAAGGGCATTCTTGGGGAAACCGGAGGCGTGGGCAATGGCTGACTTGCAGGACCTGCACCTGGCGCTGCAATTACTCGCCGGGGCTGGGAAAACCGCGAAGGTTTCCTTCTACCACGTCGGCGACGACGGCAAGCTGCATTCGGGTTCGATTGCCGTCGAACAAGGACAGGTCTGCCACGTCAGTTTCCAGCAGATGCCCGCCCTTGAAGCCCTGGCCGCGATTGCCCGGCTGAAGTTCGCCAAGGTCGGCAGCCTGCCCGCGGTGACGGTTGAAGTCAGTCCGCATCCCTTGCCGATGGCGCGCGTGCTGGAACTGCTGGATCCGCGCAAATTGCCCGCGCCCGTCGTTGCCGCTGCGCCGGCCGCCCCCATCGAAGCGGTTGCAGCGCCTGCGCCCGCAGCTGCCGCCAAGCCGGCGCACGTCTTCTATTCGCACCTGTCGATGCGCAACGACGCCCAGGCCGTGCTCGAGCCCCTGTTCGGCATTGCTTCGGAAAAGAAGATCGAAGAATTTGCACGCCTGTCACCGCCGATGCAGCACCCCCAGGAATTCCTGGAGCGCTGCCGGCAGCACGCAGCGATGATGGTTGGCCCGAAAAAGGCCGAAGAATTGTTCAAACCCATCTACGACAAGTTGAATTCGTAAGGGGCAGCACCGGGGGTTGGTCCATACGCGCCGTCAATCAGGGGAGAGCTGTGCATGTCCGCAACGTCGAAGTGGGTCGCGGCAATCTGGGTGATTTCCACCCTGATGCTGCTGGTGTTTCCATTGCTGGGCGTGGATGCCCAGTTCCGTCTGTATTATTCGAATTCACTGCAGACGCTGAGCAGCTTGCTGTCGGCGGGTTACTGCTTCTACGCGATGAATGCCTTTCCTGGTGACAGCCCGCTGCGCCGGGTCTGGGGCGCCATCGGCGCAGGCGTACTGGCCTGGGGCATCGGCGCGACCATCTTCGCTGCGTATCCCATCCTCAATGCAGGCGCGGAAACGCCGTATCCGTATTACTCCGACATCGGCTACCTGTTGACCGGACCCCTGATGATCGTCGGCCTGGTGTTGTTCAAGCGATCCATCGGCATGGAAACGCCACTCTGGGGCCAGTTGCTGTCGCTGGTGTTGTTCGGCATCTCCTTCGTGATGGCCTACCAGGCCAATGCCGAAGGCCTGGTCGATCCGGATCCGGCGATGAAGGCCGCGTCCATCGGCTACACGATCTTCGACCCGGCGCTGCTCGCCACGACCATCCTGACGGCCACGTCCTTCCGTGGTGGTGAAGTCGGCAAGAGCTGGTGGTACGTGGTGGCCGGCATCTTGCTGTATTACATCGCCAACCAGCTCTACACCTACCTGGTGCTGGCCGAAACCTATGCCACCGGCTCGCCGATCGATATGGGCTGGATGCTGGGCTTCGGCCTGATTGCCTGGGCGGCGATGAAGACCCGCAACATGCTCAACTGAGGGCGCGCGAGCGGCCAAGTGTCGCTTGTCGCAATCAGTCTGGAGGGACAGCGCGGTCCGGGAAGATGGCCGCGGCCACTGCGCGCGACGCCGCAGCGATTTCTGGTTCCTTCCTCTGCATCGCTTCGGCCGGCAGGTAGGAATTGGAAGCGGCGAAAGCAAGTTCCAGCCGACGGATTGCCGAGTCGGCCAGTTCGCGATCGCTGCCGGCTGCGAGTTTTTGCAGTGACCTCACTTTCAGGGCGGCCAGGCTTTGTGGTTTGGGCGGCGGGTCCTGCGGCCGGCCATCGGGAAAGCGGGCGCGCATCCGGGTAAACCAGTCATTGACCAGGCCCGCGTACTTTCTTTCGTCCTCGCGCAATTGGGCCTCGCGCGCTGCCGATGCGCGTGCCTCGGGGCTGTCCAGCAAACGAGCGGCGAGTTCGGCACTGTCGCCGATGTCGTGCAGGCCTCGGAAATCAGCCGCGACACGTTGCAGGGCATGGCCGCGCCGGAAGTCGTCCGGTGCAGACAGGGCGGCCTGCCTCGCCGCCGAAAATTGTCCTGCAATCCATTGCTTGTCTGGCGGCGCCAGGCCGGTCTTCATGGCAGACAGTTGCAGCCAGTCGATGGCGTGGTCGAGTCCTGCTTCGGGCCAGCCGTGGCCGCCGTCGAATTCCAGCAAGTACTGCGGCGACCCCAGTTTGTCGAGCGATGCTTCCAGGTCCTTCATTTCGCGGTGATTGAAGTCGTGGGTGCCAGTGCAACCATAGAAGGCCGGTACGGATTCCGTCAGTGGCGGGAGTTCAGGCGAATAGCCGCCTGCGCAGCCGATCATGCCGGCCAGGCTGCCCTTGAGTGGCTTCACGACTTTCCACAGCGTCTTCGCCGTACCGGACATGCCCGCCAGGTACAGGCGACGCCGATCGGTGGAAAAGCGCTTTTCGCTTTCATCCAGCAGTGCCTGCAGGGCGAACAGGGTGACGCTTTCGAGCGTGTCGCTTCGGCTCTGGTAGGAACTCATGACGATCCACCCGTTTCGGCGAGCGCCTTCCTGCACGCGGGCCAGGGTCGCTTCGGCACGCCCGCGCGGGTCGAGCATGATCAGCACGGCCCACTGCCGGTTTGGCGAATATCCCGGTGGCAGGTAAAGCGCGTACTGCTGGTCGGGCGAAGCCAGCGTCGTTACCTTGGGAATGACCCGGTCCACGGGAAAATCGTCCGCCCGAACCAATCCGCAAGCGGCGAGCAGCACAAACGCGATCGAGGCGAGACGGACCATGTCTGCATGCTAGGGCAGGGCGCGCGAAGCGCAAGCCCGAACTCGCCTGCCGGGGTATAACAAGGGCCTTCGCCAGCGGGGGTGCCGCTCCGGCCTTGCCGGCTCCGGGCACTTGGTTTACCGTGCCCGGAGGGACGTGCGTCGTGCAGTAAGTGTCATCCAACAGGGGAAAATTCCGAATGAAATCTTCACGTTTGGCCGCTGCCTGCGCAGCTGCCGTCACCATGGGACTCTCGATGTCCGCCATGGCCAAGGTCGAGAACACCAAGGGCTCGACGAAAACCGCCGAAATTCCGGTTTGCGGCAAGGTATTGGGCACGATCGCCCTGGTCGATGGTGACGGGCAAGGCTGGAAGGCCTATCAGCTCGGGGCGCCATCCACGCTATTGAAGACTTTCATCTCCAAGTCGGGCTGCTTCAAGCTGGTCAATCGTGGGGCCGGCATGGAAGCGATCCAGCGCGAGCAGGCCCTGGCCGGCGAAGGCAACCTGCAACGTGGCTCGAATGTAGGCGGCGGCCAGATCAAGTCGGCCGACTGGCTGCTGGTGGCTGACGTGGCCGGGCAAAACCAGAACTCCGGCGGCAGCGCCGTAGGCGCCATCGCCGGCGGCATGCTGGGCAGCCGCTTTGGCGGCCTCGGCGCCCTGGCGGGCGGCATCAAGACCACCAAAGTCGAAGCGCAGACCGTCATCTCGCTGGTGAATACGCGTACGTCCGAAGAGGAATACAACATCGAAGGCTTCGCCAAGAAGTCCGACTTCAGCTGGGGCGCGGGTGGCTTCGCTGGTTGGGCGGGCGCGGGCGGCGGTGCGTATGCCAGCACCGATGTCGGCAAGGTGGTCGGCCTGGCCTTCCTCGATGCCTATCGCCAGCTGGTGACGCAGATGGGTGGGATCGATGCCAACGTGGTCGCCTCGGCGCCGCGCCAGAGCTTTGTCGCCATCGCCAGCGCTGAAATGAAGCGCTCGCCGTCGAAGAGCAGCTCCACGGTCCGTACCCTCGACAGCGGAATGATGGTGTATCCGCTCGGCGGCAAGGAAGACATGTGGTGGGAAGTCGAGGACGAGAATGGCAACGTCGGCTGGGTCCTCAACGACAAACTCGCGCCCAAGAAGTAGGGAGTGGACCCGACCCCGCTTTTACGATCGATCGAGCTGTTCGAAGGCCTGACCGACCAGGACCTCGCTGAGCTCGGCGCCAGCCTGCAACGGCGGCAATTTGCCGCCGGATGCATGGTGTTTTCGCAAGGTGACAACGGCGACTCGATGTACATCGTCGAGAGTGGGGACATCAACATCCACTTGCCGGGGGAGGCATCCCGTCGGATTTCTCTGAAGGACATCGCCCGCGGCGAATACTTCGGCGAGCTGGCGCTGTTCGACGAAAAGCCGCGCAGCGCAAGCGCCCTGGCCACGACTGAAACGGTGCTGCTGGAATTGCAGCGCCGCACCCTGGAAGGCTACCTGGAGAACCGGCCGAAGGTGGCGCTGGCGATCCTGCGCACGCTGAGCGAACGCCTGCGCGAAACCAACACGATGTTGTCGGCGCGTGCCGCCAAGAACGTGGACGAGGAGTTCGAGAAGAACCTCAGCTGGAGCGACCGGCTTGCTGACAACGTCGCTGCGTTGAACGGCAGCTGGGCCTTCATCCTGTTCCTGATCGCGCTGACGTTTGCCTGGTGCGCGGTCAACTCCGGCTGGCTGGTCAAGTTGCCGATCGATCCCTATCCGTTCCAGTTCTTCAACCTGGCGCTGGCGATCCTGGTGGGCCTGCAAGGTCCCCTGATCGTGATGAGCCAGAACCGCCAGTCGCTGAAGGACCGTGCCCGCGCCGATACCGACTTCAAGGTCAACCTGAAGAACGAAATGAATATCGAAACCCTGCTGCGTGAGATGGCAGAGTTTCGCGCCGAGGCAAAAGTGCGCGAGGCGCTGCGCGGGAAGGATTGATTCGTGCCCGCGTCGCAAGCGATGGGACGGGCGCGTGCACAATGGGCGCCATGGAAAACCTGACTCGGACCGGCCGTGCGCTCTGCTTGTCCGGCGGTGGCTATCGCGCGGCGCTGTTCCATCTGGGCGCGCTGCTCCGCCTGCATGCCACCGGCTGCTTGCATGGCCTCGATACCATCAGTTCGGTGTCGGGCGGCAGCATCGCGTCGGCATGGCTGGCGACGCGCTATGTGCGAGGACGTCGCGACGATTCGGAATCCTTCGCTGACTGGTGCGCGCGAATCGATTTCAAGGCCGAGGTGGTGGAACCCTTTCGCCACGTGGCCAGGCAAGACCTGCGTAGCGTCCCCGTACTGTTGACACTCGCCTGGAACTGGCTGTGGCCCTCGACCCGCGTCAATCTCCTGCGTGCCCGTTACGAGAGGATTTTTGAAGGCATTGAATTGCGCGACCTTCCGGCATCACCGGCCTTTGTCTTTTGCGCCACCAACCTGACCTTCGGCGTCAACTGGGAATTTTCCCGGCGCCGCTGTGGTGATTTCCAGACCGGCTACCTGCGTAGGCATGGACGCATCAGCCTGGCGACGGCGGTGGCGGCTTCAGCCTGTTTCCCCCCGTTGTTCGGCCCCTTGCGTTTGCCGTTCAAGGCCGAGGATTTCAGTGGCGGCTCGCATCGCAGCGCGTACGGCGACCATCTGCGCGACCGCGTGGAACTGAGCGATGGAGGTGTCTACGACAACCTGGGCACTGAGCCTGTCATCAAGTCCTGCAGAGAAATGCTGGTTTCCGACGCCGGTGCGCCGTTCGCCTTCGTCGCCGGCGAACACGTATTCCGCCGCCTGCTTCGCTACGCCAGCGTGGTCGGCAACCAGGCCGCCGCATTGCGCAAGCGATTGTTTTTCGCCGGGCTTCGGTCCGGCGACTTCGAAGGCGCTTACTGGAACCTCGGCGATCGTTCCGATGCCGGGGCCGAAGGCTACAGCCTGGGATTGTGCGAAGAGGTGATCAGCCGGATTCGCACCGATCTGGACAAGTTCACCCCGGCGGAATTCGAAATCCTGGTGAACCACGGCTACTTTTCCTGCGTGGATGGCATGGAAACGGGTTTGTCCGGTTCGACGGTGCTGGACTGGCCCTATCCTGACCGGTCCGGGGAAGACGCGGTGCGAACCGCGCTCCGGCAGAGCCATCGACGCTTCTTCCATGCGCGTTGGTGGCAGAATTGACGACCAGTGATCGAGGGAACGCGGCATGTCGTTGTTGCGGATGGTGGGTAAAAAGCTGGCGCGATTCCTTTCCCGGCCCCGGGAAGGACAGGCGCACCTGCCGACCAGCCCGCGCGAACAGGTCGCCGCCACTCTTCGCAAGGGCGACGTGCTGCTGGTCGAGGGCAATAGTCGGTTTTCCAGCGCGATCAAGTTCCTGACCCAGTCCACGTGGTCGCACGCGGCCCTGTACATCGGCGACCACCTTGGGCCGCCGCAGGACGGCAGCGAAGCGAAAGTGTTGTGCGATGTGGACGTGAACGAGGGCGTGCGCGTCGTGCCCCTGAGTGTCTTTTCGAACGTGCACACGCGAATCTGCCGGCCGGTGGGATTGAGCGAAGCCGAGATCGATGCCGTGGTCACTTACATGGTGTCGCGCGTGGGCTACAGCTACGACCTGAAGAATGTCTTCGACCTGGCGCGATATCTCATTCGCACGCCTCCGGTGCCCGACAGCATGAAGCGGCGGATGATTGCGCTGGGCAGCGGCGAGCCGACCCGTGCGATCTGCTCGACCTTGCTGGCCCAGGCCTTCGACTCGATCCGTTATCCGATCCTGCCGGAAGTCGAGATGCACGAGCCGCAATCGCCAGGCGCGCAACAGGCGCGCGCGGAAATCCTGCATATCCGTCACTACAGCCTGTACATGCCGCGCGATTTCGATACCTCGCCGTTCTTTCGCATCATCAAGCCGCGTATCGAGGGTGGATTCGATTTCCATCGCCTGGTCTGGGGTCAAGGCGACAGCCATGTTTGGACACCGGAGGCATGATGGCCGTGCAGGTCAAGCCGGATATATTCAACGCGACCGACGGCCACGAACTCGCGGGCTATCGCTTCGATCCGGACGGAGCGGCTCGCGCGGTCGTGGTAGTCGCGCCGGCCATGGCGATTCCGCAATCGTTCTACTCGAATTTTGCACGATGGCTTGCGGGCCAGGGCTACGCGGTGCGAACCTTCGATTACCGCGGTACCGGTGAGTCGCTGCGCGGTCCGCGCCGTGGCGCGCCCGGCACCCTGGACGACTGGCGTGCGCGGGATTATGACGCGGTACTGCAGCAAGGCCAGCGCGAAAACCCGGGCTTGCCCTTGTTTGCCATCGGCCACAGTTTTGGCGGGCAGTGCGCACCCTTGCTGCCTTCGCGCGATCTGCTTTCGGGGCTGGTCAACATCGCCGTGGGTAGCGGTGCAATGCGCCACAACACGCCGGCCATTCGCAAGACCGCGCCCTTGTTGTGGTATTTCCTGGTGCCGGTGTTGTGTCCCTTGTTCGGTTATTTCCCGGGCGCCGCGCTAGGCATCATTGGCGACGTTCCCACGGGCGCGATGCGGCAGTGGCGGCGCTGGTGCCTCTCGCCCGATTACCTGCTGGGCGCCGAACCGGATGCGCGGCCCGCGTATGCCAGCGCAAAGTTCCCGGTCCTGGCGCTGACCTTTGCCGACGATGAGTTGCTGCTGGAGGCGGGATCACGCCTGGTGCACGCGGCCTACCGCGATAATCAAGTCGAATACCGCTTGGTCAGCCCCGGTGACCATGGCCTGCCTCGCATCGGCCATTCAGGATTCTTCCGGCCGTCGGCCGAGGGGGCCTTGTGGCCGCTGGTGGCTGAATGGCTGGAAACACGGTCGTCCGCCAGGCGCGACGGTAGAGGGCCCCGGA
Source organism: Gammaproteobacteria bacterium (assembly GCA_031408815.1). Taxonomy (GTDB): domain Bacteria; phylum Pseudomonadota; class Gammaproteobacteria; order Xanthomonadales; family Xanthomonadaceae; genus Arenimonas. Next base: position 33,630 of record JANNWV010000198.1, on the reverse strand, counting down.
TGTAACCTTTTGCACGCGCTGTACGAACCCTGATACCAACTCCCCAACGCAAGGAAAGACCATGACTTCCCGCAATGCTTCGTTGATTCCCGCCATGGCCCTGGTGGCCGCGCTCGGTTCCGCCATGACAGCCACCGCCAGCGCCCACATGGAACAGGGCGCCAAGGGCAAGGAAAAGTGCTACGGCGTTTCCCTCGCCGGCAAGAACGACTGCGCCGCCGGCCCCGGCACCAGTTGTGCCGGCACTTCCAAGGTGGACTACCAGCCCAGCGCCTGGCGGCTCGTGCCGGCTGGCACCTGTGTCACCACCAAGTCAGCGACGTCGTCCACGGGTTTCGGCCAGTTGAAGGAATTCAAGGCAGCGAAGGCCGCAGCCAAGAAGGCTTGAGTCGATGATGGGGGCGGGCATCGCGCCCAAACCACAGCACTACGCGGCACTGCTGGCGGATCCCCAACCGCCAGCTTTCATCGAGGTGCACGCAGAAAACTTCCTCGGCGCCGGCGGCGAGCCGCATGCGAGCTTGCGCGCGCTGCGGGATCATTTTCCCTTGTCATTGCATGGCGTGGGACTTTCCATCGGTGGCGAAGCCCCCCTCGACATCCGCCATGTCGAGCGCATCGCCGCCTTGATCGAACGCTACCAGCCGGATTCTTTTTCCGAGCACCTGGCCTGGTCCAGCCATGGCTTGAACCATTTCAACGATCTCCTGCCGCTGGTCTACGACGAAGCTTCACTCGATCGCGTCTGCCGGCATGTGGATGAATTGCAGACGCGTTTCAGGCGTCGGATACTTCTCGAAAATCCCGCCACTTACGTCGAGTTCGCCGCGAGTGCCATCGCGGAGGGTGAGTTCCTCGGCGCCATGGTGAAGCGCACGGGTTGCGGCCTGCTGCTCGACGTCAACAACGCCTACATCAGCAGCATCAACCACGGTCGCGATCCGGTCGCCTACCTGGACTCGTTGCCCCTGCATGCTGCGGGCCAGGTGCACCTGGCCGGGCATGCCGTTGACAGCGACGCGCTGGGTGCGCCCTTGCTGATCGACAGCCACGGCAGCGAAGTAGCAGACGCCGTTTGGGCACTGTATGCCCATGCGCTGGAAAGCACGGGACCTTTGCCGACGTTGATCGAATGGGACAGCGACGTTCCCGCGTACGAGGTGTTGCGCGACCAGGCCCGACAGGCGCAAGCATTCCTGGATGCCCGTCAGCGGAGCGCGGCGTGAGTGCCGGACCATCGCAAGGCGATTTTGCACGGGCGCTGCTCGATGCGAGGCTTGCGCCACCGGCCGGCCTGTGCACGTGGAACAACTCGGACGCCACGCAACGATTCGCGGTGTATCGCAACAACGTGATGGTGTCGCTGACCCAGGCGCTGGCCAGTGGCTTTCCGGTCACGCGGGAATTGGTCGGCGATGAATTCTTCAATGCGATGGCGCGTGAATACATCAGCACCGAAGCTCCCGCATCGCCGGTGCTGGTCGAATATGGCGACAGTTTCGCCGACTGCATCGAACGCTTCCCGCCTGCCGACGGACTGCCGTACCTGGCGGACGTGGCCCGGCTCGAGCGAATGCGGGTCCAGGCACATCACGCGCAGGATGCTTCCTCGCTGGCGCCAGAGAGCCTGCACGAATTGATGGCCGATCCCGAGGGCCTGGCCAGCCTGCGCGTGTCCCTGCATCCGGCCTGCCGAGTCCTGCACTCGCGCTTCGCTGTCCTGTCACTGTGGGCGGCCCACCAGCACGACGATGACGCCGAACGGCGCGCCGCAATGGCAGGCGTGGACTGGGCGCAGGCGCAGGACGTACTCGTGCGGCGGCCGCTGCACGAAGTGCTCGTGATGCCATTGCCGGCCGGCGTGGCAGAGTTCCTGTCGGCCCTCGCCGACGGCGACACGCTGGGCGAGGCAGCGACGGCGGCCACCCGCGTTCCCGGATTTCAGCTCGAAGCGAGCCTGACTGTATTGATAACACCGGGCGTCATTCGCGGCTAGGCGTGGCAGCCTGTTGCAAGGGCTTTGTTATAGTCTGCGCCGACCCGAGTGGAAGGAGCCGCCCATGTCCGCCAATATCGTTCGTGCCCCGTCGCTGTTTGCCGTTTGCCTGCTTGCCCTGGGCTGGCAGCCGGGCGCTCTCGCGCAAGAAGCGCCTGCTGCGTGCTCGCAGGTGCAGCCGGATGCGGCAGTCACTTTTTTCGGCAAGAAAGTCCTGGACACGCCGTCGCTGAAATCCGCGCAGGCGCGCCGGATCAATGCCCAGATGGGGCTTGGCGAATGCCTGACGACGGCGCGCGAAGCCCTGGGCGCCTTGATCGCCGAAAAGCCTGACGATGCCGAGCTCAATTACCTCGATGCGCGTTCCGACGCGCTGGCGGGCGAGGGTGATGTGGCCGAGCGAAAACTGCAGGCCTTGCTCGACGTCCAGCCGGGCATGCCTGCCGCGCGCGTACTGCAGGCTAGCCTGCTGCTGGATCGGGAACAACGGGGTCAGGCGCGGGCCATGCTAAGCGAAGCGTCCGCCAGCCAGCCGGACGATCTTCGTGCTGCGTTCCAGTTGCTGCGCGTGCGCGCGCTGGACGAACCCAAGGGCAAGGGCGTGGGCGAGTTGTTTCAGGTATTGCGTGACGAGTCGCTGCCACCGGACCTGCGCGAAACCGCGCAGGTAACCTTGCTCTACATCACCGCGCTGGACCTGGGGCAGAAGGAATCTGCACTCCGCGAATCCTTGCGTTTTGAATCGCAATCGCCGCGTTGGGACAAGGCCAACAACCTGGCCCGCCTGCTGGCCGAGGAAAGCGGCAAGACCGATGAAGCCCGCACGCACCTTCAATCCGTCCTCGCGGAGTCTGTCGCCACGGACGAGGCGAAATCACTCGCGCGCGTGCTGATGGCGGAAACCTGGTTGCTGGACGCGGCGAAGATAGACCCGGCCCCGTCCGCGCGAAATGCGGACCTCGTCGCCAAGGCAACGGCGCAGGTGGGCGGCGACCTCGTCCCGCTGGCCGGCCGCATCCGCAAATACCACGACTTGTCCGCGCTGCGTCCCTTCGTGGCCGGCGTCAAGGATGCCGACGAACGCGCCAGCGATGGGTTGACCAACCTGTGTCGCGCCACCCAGTTGCTTGATGCCGATCGGGTACGCCAGGCGCTGGAAGCGGGCGCTGCGGTGGATGGCGAATGCTCGGGCTCGACCGCCCTGGCCTTCGTGGTGCGCCAGGGCCCTGGTTTCTACGAGCGCAAGCGGCCGATCCTGCAGTCCTTGCTGGAGGCCGGCGCGGCGCCCAACCCCAAGCTGTATCCGGGCAGCAGCTATACCGCCATGACCTTTTGTGCCGAGGCTCTGCCTGGCTGCCAGAATGCCTTGTTGCCGCTGCTGAACACCTACGCGGTGCGACGCGGCTTGCCACCGGCCGACATTCCGAAATAATGTGACGCAGTAGCATCGGTACAACTACCGATGCCTCGCTGGGGTGCCCCGGTGGCACAATCCGTGGCACCTACACGGAACCACCGATGGCTGTCTTGAACGAAGAACAATTCCGCGCCTACATGCACAAGCTGCTGGCCGCCATGAGCCAGGCGGGCGGCTCGGACTTGTTCATCGCGCATGATTTTCCACCCAGCATCAAACTCAACGGCGGCATGAAGCCGCTGATCGCGCAGAAGCTCAACGGTGAGGTGACTCGCGAGCTCGCCAACGCGATGATGAATGAGAGCCAGCGCCAGGAATTCGCGCGCGACTTCGAATGCAACTTCGCCATCGCCGTGCAGGGCCTGTCCCGTTTCCGGGTCAACGTGTTCATGCAGCAGCAGCATGTGGGCATGGTGCTGCGGACCATCGCTGCCGAGATTCCAAATTTTGAAAAGCTGCGACTTCCCGAGGTGCTGAAGGAAGTGGTGATGAACAAGCGCGGCCTGGTGCTGGTAGTGGGCGGCACGGGCTCGGGGAAGTCCACGTCGCTGGCCGCGATGATCGATCACCGCAACCGCACGTCGGCCGGCCACATCATCACCATCGAGGACCCGGTCGAGTACGCGCATCAATCCAAGAATTCGCTGATAACGCACCGCGAAGTCGGCGTGGATACGCATTCGTGGCACCACGCCCTGAAGAACACCTTGCGCCAGGCGCCGGACGTCATCCTGATTGGCGAGATCCGCGATGCGGAAACGATGGAGCATGGCATTGCCTTCGCTGAAACCGGCCATTTGTGCCTGAGCACCCTGCATGCCAACAGCGCAAGCCAGACCATCGAGCGCATCATCAATTTTTTCCCGGAAGAACGCCGCCAGCAGTTGTTGATGGACCTTTCGGCCAACCTGCGCGCCATCGTTTCGCAGCGACTGGTTCGCACCGAGGACGGCAAGGGCCGGGTGGCCGCCATCGAAGTACTGATCAACACGCCCAGCATCGCCGAGAAGATCTTCAAGGGTGACTTCCACGAGTTGAAAGCGGTCATGAACAAGTCGCGCGAGCTCGGCATGCGCACCTTCGACTGGGCATTGTTCGAGCTGTACAACGAAGAGAAGATTTCCTACGAAGAAGCGATCCGCAATGCTGATTCGGCCAACGAGCTGCGCCTGAACATCAAGCTGAAGAGTTCGCGTGGCGAGCCGGCGATGGCTGCCGGCGCCGCCTTGACCATGCAGGAAGAACCGAGCGCCGAAGAGTTGCGGGAGATCCGCAGGCAGGAATTGCTGCGCCAGGACGAGCGCCGCAAGGAACTGGAAGAAGCGCAATTGGCCAGGATGCGTGAAAAACGCAACGTGCACGAGGTGGACGAGTCGTTGGCCACGCCCTTGTCCAGCCGGGCGGCGGATCGGTAGACCCGTGACGCAGGTCAGCGCCAACGGCATCCACCTCGAGGTGGATGTGATCGGCCGTCCGGGCGACCCGGTCGTGATGCTGATCATGGGCCTGGGCATGCAACTGGTTGCCTGGCCGGAATCGTTTTGCCGCAGCCTGGTGGACGCAGGATATCGCGTCGTTCGTTTCGACAACCGCGACGTCGGCCTTTCGCAAAAGTTCGACACCGCCGCTCGCGTCAATCTTCCACTGGCGACGATGCGTTACTTCCTGCGCCTGCCGGTGGCGGCGCCGTATCGCGTCGACTCGATGGCAGCCGATGCGGTCGGCGTTCTGGATGCGCTGGGCATCGAATCCGCGCACATCGTGGGGGCCTCGCTCGGTGGCATAGTCGCGCAGACGATGGCGGCGCAATACCCGAAGCGTTGCCTGAGCCTGGTGTCGATGATGTCGTCGAGCGGCGATCGCCGCCTCCCGCCCGCCGACCTGAAAGTGATTCGCCTGCTGCTGCAACGGCCCCGTCGGGGTAGCGGCACGGACGAACTGGTCGAGCACTTCACGCGGCTGATGAAGGCCATCGGCAGCCCGGGCTTTCCGACGCCGGATGCCGAGCTGCGCGCGAAGATGCGTGCCGGCGTCGAACGTTGCTACCACCCCGAGGGCACGGCGCGGCAATTACTGGCGGTGATTGCCTCAGGCGACCGGTCGTCCCAGTTGCGCGGAATCGGCAAGCCGACCCTCGTGCTGCACGGCGATTCGGATCCGCTCATTCCCCTGCCGCATGGCGTGGACTGCGCCCGCAAGATCCCGGGCGCTGAACTCAAGGTGATTCCCGGCATGGGCCACGACCTTGCGCCGGGCCTCGTGCCGATCCTGTCGGAAGCAGTGGTCGGTCACCTGGCCGCGGTGCGGGCACGCCTGGCCACGCGTCACTGAACTCGAACTATTTCGCTGCTTGTGCTGCTTCTGTTTTTCCAGGCGGGCCCGGTCGGCAGGCAATGTCCTTGCCCGGGCCGGATTCGAAAACCGCCAGCAATGCGGCAGGCGGGGCAAGGCTGCCCAGCACGACCGCCGCAACGCCACGCAGGGTCACGCGCTTGTAATCGGGCCGGAACGCCGGATCCTTGAAACTGCCGCTGACCAGCAACGGCCCACGCAACGACAGGAAACTGCGATCCTTGGGCTGCGGCTTGAGCCTCAGGTCAAGCGTCTCCTCGCGCAGGCTGATCCTTCCTTCGCCGTAGATCACGGTGTCGGTGGTATCGAAGACAAGGCGTCGGGTATCCATCACGCCCTGCTTCACTTCGAAATCTGCAAAGGCGCAACGGATCGGAACGACGCGGTCGCCCGTGATCAGGAACTTGAGCGCCTCGGCGATATCGATGCCGGCGTATTCGAGCAACAGGTTGCTGATGCGACCGCTGCCCATGATCAGGCCGACATTGCCATCCGAAGTGGCCAGTATCGTCGCCACGGAGTTTCCGTTACCGGCCAGGTTCACGCTGCCGGCGATGCGTCCGGTGCTGTCTTCGGTGAGCTTCGCGCCAGGGAAGAGTTTCGGAAGTTGCAGGCCCCGCGCCCGGATTTTCGCGCTGCTGGCGATGACCTTGCCGCGCGCATCGAGCCTGATGACACTGCTGATTTCTCCCCCGGCCACCTTGAAGTCAAGCGGGTCGAGGCGCAGCACGCCATCGTCCACGAACAAATGGCCGGTCATCGCTTCGATCGGCAGCGACGGCGCGTTGATGCGCTGCGCACGCAGCTTCACGTCGGCATCCGTGCTGCGAAGTTTCTCGAGATTGAACTCATCGTCGGGCAATACCCTCGAACTGGCCTGGAGTTTCGCGGCTTCGACCTTTTGTTCTTCAGAAGCAGTTTCGCCCGGGTCCGTTTGCGGCGGCGCGCCGACGAAACCGGCCAGGTCATCGAAGTCGAGCCGCTTCGAGACCAGGTCGGCCCTGAGGAAGGGGCGCTCGCCAGAAGGATCGACGCTGGCATCGCCGGCCACGTCGCTATCGCCGACCATGCCGGTGAAATCATCGTAGTGCCAGGTGCGACCCTTGCGGCTGAGTCGTCCCTTCAACCGATAGGGCGGCGTGTCGGGCGTGGCGACGCCGATCAATGGGTACAGCAACGCGAGGTTCGGTCCGGTCAGGCCGAAGTCGAGATTGAAATCGCGCAATGCGAGCGGACCGACCAGTCCGCCGCTCGCGGTGGCCTGGGTTGCGCCTGCGCGGGCCTTGAGGTCGATCTGGTAAGGCTTGGCGGCATCCTGCAGTTCCAGTGGCGATTCGACGCGGCCATCCAACTGCAACGGATTGCCTGCGTAGCGCCCCTTGCCCTGGATGATCAGCGGCGCGAGTCGGCTGCCGGCGGCATCGCCACTGGCGAAGTCGATCTGCATGTCTGTCTTGTTGGGAAGGTTTCGATATACCAGCCGCCCCGCGTCCACGGACAACTGCTGGATGGTCGGCCATTCCGCATCGCCACTGGGAAAGGTCCAGTTGCCTCGTCCCTTGGCGTCCTTTTCGAGAATGATGTCCGGCTTGCCGACGAGTACGTCGGAAAGCACGACGTCGCCGGCGAGGAATTTCCGCAGGTCGAAACGGAAGTCTAGCGAGTCGACTGTTGCCATCTGCGGTTGCAGGGCGCCCGGCACATTGGCAAGCGTCATGCGACCGAGAGTCACCCGCGGCTTCATCGACAGGTCGACGTCGAGGTCGCCGTGGATGTGGAACTCTCGGCCCGTGGCAGCGCTGACGCGTCTCTCGATCGGGCCGCGCAGCATGTTCCATTCGAACAGCATCAGCAGCAACACGATGAAGAGGGAAACAGCGGCCAGCAATTCCAGCCGCCTGACCCGTTCCTGCCTTCCTGGCTTGGAGGTAGTCATGGGCTGAGTGTAGGCGGGGCGCCCGTGAACTGTGACTTAAGGCCCTGCATGGGCCGCGCGTCGACCGCTAGACTCAGGGCTTGCCCCCCAACGAACGATTGATGTCCCCGACCCGCACCCAGCCAGATGCCATAAACGTCCTGCTGGTGGTGGACGACGAGAGGGTGCGTGGCGTGCTGGCCAGCTACCTCGAGGAAAACGGCATGCGGGTCTGCGCCTGCGAGGGCCAGGCAGAGGCATTGCAACAGATGACCCGAAAGCGACCCGATGCCGTCTTGCTGGCATCCAGCGGCGCGCCGGCATTCGTCGCGTCGGTCCGAAAGCAAGCCGGACTGGCTGCGCTGCCCATTCTGGTGATCGCGGCGGCCGATGCCGACGCGGCTTCCTACGATGCGGTGGCCGCCGGCGCCGATGATGTCCTTTCAATGCCGATCCTGCCCGCGATACTGGCCGCTGCTATCCGCGCGCGCATCGTGCGGGCGGCGATGCTGGACTCGCACGCGCCCCCTGCGCAGGAACCCATGCGGCGTGGCGGCCAGCTGCGGCGCGGCGAGTTCCTGGCCCAGTTGCGCGGCGCCTTGCGCGGTACGGCCGACGCCTGGCAGGTGCTGATTGCGCTGCGCGTGGACCAAGGCAAGACGCTGGCCGAATCGCTCGGGCAGACAGGAGCTTTCGAACTCGAGCAGGCCATCGCCTCGCGCTTTTCAACGGCGCTGCAATCGATGGACGCGCATACCCTGTGGATGGAGTTTGGTTTTGGCGTGCTCGCCGTGCGCGACAGTCGCGAGCAGGTCGAAGCGCTCGCCGCCGAGCTGTGTCGGGTGGTGGCCGAAGCCCCCTTCATGGTCGACGGAAAGAACCAACGCCTCACCTTGTCCGTCGGTGTCGCGCTGACGCCTTCGGGCACTGATGCCGGCGACCCGGACCGATGGTTCGCTTCCGCCTACGCCGCGCAGGCCATCGCCCACCGCTTGGGCGGCAACCGCTTCGACGGCGTGCTCAGCCGCGACCATGGTTCGCTGCCACCGGAGCGCGTGCTGATCATTCGTGAGTGGGTGAAGGAAGCGGTTGCCGGCGACAATGTGTTGATCGAATTCCAGCCGGTGCTGCCCCTGCAGGGCGAACTTGCCGGCCTGTATTCACTGGACGCGAAGCTTCGCGACTACCGCGCTCCGCTGGCAGGCGTAACTCGCCGTGAATACCTCGGCCTGGCACGCGACGCCGGCGCACTGGCCATGATCGATCGCATGAGCCTGTTCAGCGCCTTCGAGGCGATCGAGCAGGAGCGTGCCCGCGGACGCGCGACGCGGGTCCTGGTGCCCGTTGACCTCGCCACGCTGAATGATGCGCAGCGGGTATGGCTGGACGCAGAAGTCCGCCGACGCAAGGCGAGCTCGGATGGGCTGATCATCGAGTTCGACGCGGACATGGCGCTGGGCCGTCCGGAACTGGTCCGTGTCGTGCAACGGCTGGAAGACCACGGCATCGTGATAGCCATTTCCGACCAGTCCGGCGACCTGGCGCGAATTGGCCAGTTGCAACGGTTTCCGGCAGGCCTGCTTCGCCTGCCCATGGCAGCCATCGAAAGTGTTCCGCCGGCCCGGTTCAATGAATTGCTAGGGCCCTGGCGGGCCAGCGGTCGCGGCCTGATCGTGGACCAGGTGCAGGGCGTGGATGCCGTGACGCGCTTGTTCGACCTCAAGGTCGGCTACGTGCAAGGCGACGCACTGGCCGCGGGGGGGCCGCGCCTCGACTACGAATTCACCCAATTCGGGGTTTAGCCCCGGCATACTCGCGTCGTCGAGTGGAGGGCACGATGATCAGCGGCTGGTGGAATGCTCAATGGCAGCGCCTGCGCACGGACTACGACCTGGCGATCATCACGTCGTTCTGGGCTTGCGCGGTCTTCGGCATCATGCCCTTCGCCATTTATCGGTTCGCCACCGGCAACACGTTTGCCGGCGTGATCGACCTGGCCATCGTCGCGATGATTTGCCTGGCTGTCGCCATCGTCTGGCGGGGCGGCAACCGGCGACGGACGACCTTCTTACTGGCGATGATCAACACGGCCGCCTGTCTCGTCAGCGCCTCAGTGCTCGGCCCGCCAGGCTTGTTCTGGATGTATCCGGCCCTGCTCGGCAACTTCCTGCTGATTGACCGTCGCTACGCCGTGGTGATGACGGCCTTTGCACTGATCGCGCTGACCGTGCAGGGCAAGGCCTATGAGTCGTCGGCACAGTTGGCCATCTTCCTGGTAACGGCGAGTGTGTCCGCCCTGATCGCCTTCGTCTTCGCCTCGCGTACGGATACCCAGCGCCGCGAGCTGCAGGCGCTGGCGACCCTGGATTCGCTGACCGGCCTGCAGAACCGGCGCGCGATGGAGCAGGAGCTGAACATGGCCATCGAGGAGTATCGGCGCGGCAATGCGCACTTCGGCCTGGCCATGCTCGACCTGGACCACTTCAAGCGCATCAACGACGAGCACGGGCACGAGGCGGGTGACGAGGTGCTGATTGCCTTCGCCGACCTGGTGCGCCGATGCACGCGCAAGATGGACCGCTGTTTCCGCTTTGGCGGCGAGGAGTTCGTGTTGCTGATGCCGGCGACCAACGAAGCATCGCTGCATCACATCGACGAGAACCTTCGCCGGCGCGTGGCGGCAGAGTTGAACTGCCGCGGCGTAGCCGTCACGGTGTCCATCGGCGCCGCGGCCCTGCGCCCCGATGAAGACTGGCAATCCTGGCTGGCACGGGCCGACGCCGCGCTCTACCAAGCCAAGAACGAAGGGCGCAATCGCACGGTCGTTGATCGGCCTGCATGAACGAGAGCCCTTCCGACCGAGGCTGAAGGCGGGGCTAACGCGTATCGCGGATTTCGCCTCTGTGTGTGCTTTCGCACAGAGCCGCCCATGCCCTGGCGACCAAGCTGTTGCAGGCAATGGATGCCCAGGAGAATCCCATGACCGTATCCCGCGTGATGACCGAAAACCCGGCGTGCTGCACGCCCAATTCCTCGCTGACTGAAGTTGCCCGCCTGATGGTGGACAACGACTGCGGCGAAATCCCCGTGGTCGAAGACATGCTCAGCCGAAAGCTGGCTGGCGTGATCACCGACCGCGACATCGCCACCCGCATCGTGGCGGCAGGCAAGAATTCCGCCGACGCGAAAGCCTGCGATTGCATGACCACGCCCTGCGTGTCGGTGGATGTCGACGCCAGCCTGGAAACCTGCTGCGAAGTAATGGAGTCGAACAAGATCCGGCGCGTGCCCGTCGTGGACGACAAGGGCGGCCTGATCGGCATCGTTTCACTGGCCGACGTAGTTCGCAGTGCGAACGCATCGACAACCGCTGCGGTAGTGCGGGAAGTTTCGACCGACGTCTAGCAGAACGGTACGTGGCTGGACAACTGCGCCGCCGGATCAGTCGGGGGCCGCAGCGGTGCGCAGCACCGGGTAGAGATTGAACTGCTCGTCCCAGGAAGAATGCCGTCGCGCGAAAAATTGCAGGCGGGCTGACGGGTTCTTGGCGAACTCCGGATCGTCGCGAAGTTTCGCCGCGAATTGCGCCGCCAGCGCCGGGTCGTTGGCAAGTTGTTGGCGGGCCACTTCTTCGGCGACGTAGTCTTCCATGTATTCCTTTTGCTCGAACGCATTGTTGAATTCGCCCCAGGCGGCCAGCGAGTCGGGCGCCTGCGGTTCCAGCAATCCCATCACCAGCCGCGCGTCGGGCTGGTTGATAGGGACGAACAGCGCACCGGCGCCGAGGGCGCGGGTTTCAGTCGTCCAGTTTCCCGGCACGGTGGTTCGCTGCCTGCCTTCCACCGACTGCGCCAGGAAGCTGGCGCCGGGCGTGCGGAAGACTTCGACCGATTGGGCGCTGAGGGGATGCTCGATTCGCCGGAAACGGATGCCGTGCTGCGCCAACTTCGCGGACACCCGTTCGGCCTGCGCGGCAGGCACGAGGTAGCCGCCGGTCGGGGCCTTGACGATGGTTCGCGGCTGCACGTCTTCACGGATGGGTACCGTCCAGACCTGTGGGCGCGCTTCGTTGTAACGGGTCATCAGTGCGCCGGAAATTTCCGAGGGTGTCCGCGTGTATTCATAGCCGCGGAACTGGATGTTGCGCACCTTGTCGCTGGCGAGGTAATCGAGCGCCACGGGTTTGCCACCGAGATTCGCCGATCGCGCATCGGCCGCCTTCGCGCGCGCCAGCCAATCACTGCCATGCGCGGCAATCTGTGCCATCACGGCAACCACCGTATTGCGCATTATCCGCACGCGGGTCGGGTAGTCTTTCCAGGAATGGGTTTCCACCAGCATGCCGAAGCGGTTTCGCTGCAGGAAATAACCGGCCGAGAAGCGCGGCGGTGAAACGCCATCCTCGAAACCCGAACTGGGGTCGTCGTTGACGCGGAAGGAAGGATAGAAGGGCAGCGGCAGGGAGCCGTGCGCGGACAGATTGGCCAACACCGCGTCGCGGAACTGGGTCCCCGCCTGGCGCAAGTCTTCGTCGCCGGCATGCGTCGGCTCGACCTGCACCGAAATGTCGTGTTCGAACTTCGCGCCATCAGTGACGTGCAGGTCGATGTAGGCAAGCGGATCCCACTCGTTGACCAGCGCAAGCATCGCCTGCATCTCGGGTGCGTCGGCCTTCATGTAATCGCGGTTGAGGTTGAGGTTTTGCGCCGTCGTGCGCCAGCCCATCTGCTCGGGGCCGCGCTGGTTCGGTCGGTTCCAGCGACCGAAGCGTTCGTGGCCGTCCACGTTGAACACCGGCACGAACAGCAACACTTGCTTGTCGAGCGCGCCCTTGGCCGCCTTGCCATCGAGAACCTGCCTCAGCGCCAGGAAGCCAGCGTCCTTGCCGTCGATTTCACCGGCGTGGATGCCGCCCTGTACGAGCAGCACCGGTAGTCCCCGCGCGGCGGCCTGCGCTGCATCGAGCGCGCCTGTCCGCGAAACGGCGAGGGCAAGCATCGGCCGGCCCTCCGGCGTTCGTCCGAAACTGAAACAACGCACCGCGTCCGGGTACTTCGCCTGGAATGCCGGACACAGCGCCTGGACCTCGTCGTATCGGCCCGTTTGCCTGAATCCGGATCGCTCGGCGACGGTCGTCAGGGCCTGGTCTGCGGCCAGGACGGCGGCGGGCGTGCACGAGGCCAGCAAGCAGGCAACGACGAGGGGTCGGGTCATGGGGACGCCAGTGTGTGGAAAGCGTCGATGATGCCGGTCTGGCCGCTGCAAGTAAATTTACCGGGTTCCTCGTCGGATCGAATCGCGGGGCGCTGGCTTGGCCAGACGGCTTGGGGGAACATAGGCGACCTATGATTGCCTGGATTCCCGGTCCGATCCGGACACCCTTCGTCATCGCGCTGATTGCACTGAGCACGGTGGTGCATACGCTGCCCTTGTTCGTGGTGGCCTTCCTGAAATGGCTGCTGCCGTTCCGGGCCGCGCGTGATGCCTGCGCGGTGCTGCTGGTGCGCCTTGCCGAAAGCTGGATTTCGGCGAACGCCGCGCTGATCGTCGGCTTCACTCCCACCAAGATCCACGTGGACGGGCTGGACGGCCTGCGCAACGATGGCCACTACCTGGTGCTGGCCAACCACCAGAGTTGGGTGGACATCACCGTGCTGCAGACGGTGTTGAATCGGCGCATGCCCTTCCTGCGCTTCTTCCTCAAGAGCCAGTTGATCTGGGTGCCGTTCCTGGGCCTGGCCTGGTGGGCGCTCGATTTCCCTTTCATGAAGCGCTACTCGCGCAAACAGCTTTCCAAGCGTCCGGAATTGGCCGGCAAGGACGTCGAGTCCACGCGCCGCGCCTGTGAAAAGTTCAAGGGCATGCCGGTGTCGATCATGAATTTCGTCGAAGGCACGCGCTTTACGCCAGCCAAGCACGCCCGCCAGGCATCCCCGTATGTGCACCTGCTCAAGCCCAAGGCGGGCGGCGTGGCGTTCGTGCTCGATGCCATGGGCAGTGCCCTGCATTCCGTCGTGGACGTGGCGATCGTCTATCCTGCCGGCATCCCGACCATGCTCGACCTGGTGTCGGGGCGCATCCCTGAAGTGCGGGTACGGGTGATCGAACGCGCCATTCCCGAAGAACTGCTGGGCATCAGCTACGAAAAGGACTCGGCAGCACGGGTTCTTTTCCAGCGCTGGGTGAATTCGATGTGGATCGAAAAAGACGCGGTCATCACGCAACTCCTGGATTCCCCGGATGTCGACGGCACGACGGCGACGCGCGAGGCGGCCTCAGGCTAGACTGTCGCTGACCATTCCGCACCGCGCAGGGGCATCAGCTTGATCACCGTCCACCATCTCAACAATTCGCGCTCGCAACGCGTGTTGTGGCTGCTCGAAGAACTCGGCCTCGACTACCAGGTCGAGCGCTACCAGCGTGACCCGCAAACGATGCTGGCGCCGCCGGAACTTCGCCGCGTGCACGCGTTGGGCAAGTCGCCGGTGATCACCGATGGCGACAAGACGATTGCCGAGTCGGGCGCCATTGTGGAATACCTGATTGATCGGCATGGCAATGGCAGGTTGGCGCCCGCGCGCGATTCGGCCGACCGGCTGCGTTACACGTACTGGCTGCATTACGCGGAAGGCTCGGCCATGCCGCCCTTGCTGATGAGCCTGATCTTCAACAAGGTTCGCCAGGCCCCGGCGCCTTTCTTCATCAAGCCCGTGGTGCATGGCATCGTGGACAAGGTGATGGCGCGTTTCATCCGGCCGCAACTCAAGACGCACCTGGATTTCATCGAAGCGGAACTCGGGCGGTCCACCTGGTTCGCCGGCGAGGAATTCAGCGGGGCCGATATCCAGATGAGTTTCCCGCTCGAGGCTGCGGCATCGCGGGGTGGGCTCGACGCCAGCCGGCCGAAGTCCGTGGAATTCCTTGCGCGCATCCACGCGCGGCCTGCCTACCAGCGTGCGCTCGAGCGCGGCGGCCCCTACGAACTGATGCGCTGAACCATGTCCATATCCACGACCCTGATCCTGATTGCGATTACCTGCGCCGTGTCCTTCACGGCGATGAACAACGCCAGGATGATCGACGCGCTGATCCTTTGGCCGCCAGCCATCAGCCGGAAGAAGGAATACTTCCGACTGGTCAGCTACGGGCTGATCCATGCCGACCTGATGCACTTGTTGTTCAACATGATCACGCTGTATTTCTTCGGCGAAGTGATCGAGATCTTCTACAACTCGGTGCTCGGTCCGTTCGGATTCGCCATCTTCTACGTGGGTGGGTTGGTGGCCTCGATCCTGCCCACCTACTTCAAGCATCGCGATGATTCGAATTACTACAGCCTGGGCGCCTCCGGCGCGGTGTCGGCGGTGTTGTTCGCCTACATCCTGTTCGCGCCCTGGACCACCATCCTCATCTTCTTCCTTCCGATGCCGGCGATCATCTATGCCGTGCTGTATGTCGCTTACAGCATCTATTCGGAACGCCAGGGCGGCGACCGGATCAACCACAGCGCGCACCTGTGGGGCGCCGCCTATGGTGTGCTGGTGACGATATTGCTCGAGCCGCGGGTGTTTCCTGCCTTCCTGAGCGCGCTGGCCAGCCCGAGCTTCGGCTGAGTCCACGGGGCATCCATGCGATAATTTCGCATGAGCAGCTTTACCGAACTCGGGCTTTCGCCCGCCCTGCAGCAGGGCCTGCAGGCCCTCGCCTACGAGGAAATGACCCCGATCCAGGCCGCCAGCCTGCCTTGGGTATTGCAGGGCAGGGATGTCATTGCGCAGGCCAAGACCGGCAGTGGCAAGACTGCGGCCTTCGGCTTGGGCCTGCTGTCGCGCCTGGACCCTTCCATCAGCCGCGTTCAGTGCCTGGTGCTGTGCCCGACCCGCGAACTGGCCGACCAGGTCAGCAAGGAACTGCGGCGGCTGGCGCGGTTCATTCCCAACATCAAGCTGTTGACGCTATGCGGCGGCATTTCGTTGCGGCCGCAGATTGCCTCGCTGGTGCACGAGCCACATATCGTGGTGGGCACGCCGGGCCGAATCCTGGAGTTGCTCGACAAAGGTCACCTGACCCTCGAAAAGGTGCAGGCGCTGGTGCTGGACGAAGCCGATCGGATGCTGGACATGGGCTTCGGCGACTCCATTGCCGACGTGATCGCGCAACTGCCGGCCGAGCGCCAGACGATGTTGTTCTCCGCCACGTATTCCGACGAGATCCGCGCCATCAGCCGTCGCGTGCAGCGCGATCCGATGGAGGTGACGGTCGAGAGCCTGTTGGGCGATGAAGAGATCGAGCAGGTCTTCTACGAAGTCGAACGCACGCGCAAGACCGAGGCGTTGGCCTTCCTGCTCGGCCAGCATCGGCCCGAATCGGCGCTGGTGTTCTGCAATACGCGGCGCGACACGCAGGATGTTGCCGGCGAGTTGGAGAAGCGCGGATTTTCCGTGCTGGCGCTCAGCGGCGATCTTGAACAGCGCGACCGCGACGAAGTGCTGGTCCGGTTCGCCAACCGCAGCTGCTCGGTGCTGGTGGCGACCGATGTCGCTGCGCGCGGACTCGATATCAAGGACCTGCCGGCCGTTTTCAGTTATGAACTTCCGACCGATCCTGAAATCCACATCCATCGGATCGGCCGCACCGGTCGCGCTGGCAGCAAGGGCCTGGCGATCCACCTGTGCGCCTCGGTCGAAATCGGCCGTGTTCCGGCCATTGAAGCCGCGCAAGGCAGTGCCGCGACCTGGGGCAGGTTGAATCTCGCCGGTGGCAGTCGTTCGGCGCCACTGCAGCCACCCATGGTGACGTTGATCATCGATGGCGGGCGACAGGACAAGTTGCGGCCCGGCGACATCATGGGTGCATTGACGGGCGAGGCCGGGTTACCGGCAGACGTGGTTGGCAAGATCGACACCTTCGCCACGCGCACTTATGTCGCGGTGAAGCGCTCGCATGCGCAGAAGGCGATGGAAAAATTGCGCGCCGGGAAGATCAAGGGCCGCAGTTTCCGGGTTCGGAAGTAAGCCGCCGCTTCAGGCGTCGCGCGGGCGAAGCTGCTGCAGCTCTGCTTCGAGTTCGGCTACGCGCGCTTCAAGGGATTCCAGGCGGCTCTCGATGTCGCTGCGGTCAGCGCGCTCGCTGGACGAGGGGCGTGTCGAGGTGTTGAAGGCGGCTTCGTCCACGGGCCCGCACAACAAATGCATGTAGCGGTCTTCGCGCTGGCCCGATTGCCGGCCCAACTTCATCACCAGCGCCGGGTTGCGCTGGGACAGGCGCTCCAGTGTCAGGCGGACTTCCTCTGCGTCGGCAAAGGCCTGCAGGCGTTCGCAGCGGTTCAACAACTCGGCCACGGTCTGCGGCCCGCGCAGCATCATCACCGAAAGCATGGCTTGCTGCTTGAGGGTAACCGACCAACTCTGGTTGAAGCGATGCTCGTAGCGTTGCGCGCGGGCGCCGTGCACCGATCGCACCAGTCCGCGTTCTTCCATCACGCGCAAGGCATGGCCGACTTCGCCGGGTTCGAGTTCGAGCACGGGGTCGCGATTGTTCTTCTGGTTGCAGGCCAGCACCAGCGCATTGGCCGTCAGCGGGTAGGCTTCGGGCGTGGTCGCTTCTTTTTCAACCAGGGAGCCCAGGATGCGCGCTTCGATCGCATCGATCAGTGCCAGGGGTGGCGCGCCGGACGATGATGCCTGGGGAGCGTCTTGCAAGCCGGGTTCCTCGCCGATCAAGCCTGGCGAATTTCGAAGCCGGGATTTTCGTTCAGGCTTCCGTCTATCTCGAGCACCGCGAAATTCTTGCGGTCGCCGTCAAAGACCACCGCGACGGGTGTCTGGAAGGGCTTGCGGCGGACGAATTTCAGTTCCCAGCCGAATTGTTCGAGGCCCTGCAGTGTCGAGAGTTGTGCGTCGTTGAGCTCGCGCTTGAGGACGCTGGAGAGCTCGCGTTGTGACTTGCGGCGCTCGATGTCTGAACTCGGCATTATTTTTCCCTCGGGCTGATTCTGGTGATGTCATGCAACCTGGCCGGGGGGCGTGGAGCGCAGCACGTGCAGTGCTGCCAGGGCGAAAGCGAGCCGATTTCAACACATCCCACGCCGAAGCGGAAGGCCCGTCACACTTTCATTCAGGCTCGGGAAGTTTTAGTCAGTCCCGCCGGGACTTCGCGTCGAGCCATCGCGCTGCATGCTCTCCGGCCAGTCTTCCGCTCGCAAAACTCGCTGCCAACAGGTAGCCGCCAGTGGGCGCTTCCCAATCGAGCATTTCGCCGGCGCAAAAAAGCCCCGGAACTTTTGTTGACATCAAGCCTGCATCAAGGGCCTCGATGGCCACGCCGCCGGCGCTGCTGATGGCTTCTTCAATCGGCCTGGGGCGCAATGGTTTCAAGGGCAGGGCCTTGATCCACCGCGCAAGGATGGCCGGGTCTTTCATGTCCGGCTTCGGTACGATTTCATGCAGCAAGGCAGCCTCGACGCCGGCAATGCCAAGCCGTCGCCGCAATTGCTCGCTCATCGAGCGTCCGTTCGACGGTAGCGCAAGTTGTTGTTCGACCCACGCGACGTTCTTGTCCGGCGCGAGGTCGAGTTCGAGGCGAAACGCATCGCCCTTGGCCAACGCGTCGCGGATGCGGCTCGAAAGCGCGTAGATGAGACTGCCTTCGACGCCCGTGGCGGTGATGACGAATTCGCCCTGCCGTCGGACTGTGTCCGAGTTGCCCACGGTGAGGCTGAGCCACGCGGGCTTGATGGGGGCGCCCGCATGGCGGCTGCTGAAGTGCTGGCTCCAGTCGATGTCGAAGCCGCAATTGGCGGGGGCGAGCGGGTGCACTTCCAAGCCCCGTTCGGCAAGCCAGGCCGCCCAGGCGCCATCGGATCCCAGTTGCGGCCAACTGCCGCCACCCAAAGCCAGCACGGTCGCGCCGGCGCTTGCGTGCACTTCGCCTTCCGGACTCGTGAACACCAGCGCGCCGTCGGCATCGAATCCCGTGCAACGGTGGCGGACATGGAATCGGACGCCGCCATCACGCAGGCGGCGC
Organism: Gammaproteobacteria bacterium; assembly: GCA_031408815.1. Lineage (GTDB taxonomy): Bacteria > Pseudomonadota > Gammaproteobacteria > Xanthomonadales > Xanthomonadaceae > Arenimonas. The sequence goes on along the minus strand of JANNWV010000198.1, from coordinate 14,925 downwards.
ACCCACGCGCGAAGCAGCGGCGCGGCTTTCATGTCCGTTGGAAATACGCGGCCGGAACTTCCCACGAAAGTTTCGACGCCCAGGTCGCTCGCCCATTCTCGCAAGGCCGTGTTGTCGAATTCGCGCAACCAGCCCGATACAAGGTCTGCACGCGAGCCGTAGCGAAGGCTGAAGCGGTCCGCCGGTTCGGAATGGGTAAGGTTGAGTCCACCCTTACCTGCGATCAGGAATTTGCGACCGACCGATCCCTTGGCTTCGAACAGGTCCACGGTCGCACCTGCCTGCAGCGCGGCTTCCGCAGCCATCAGTCCCGCAGGTCCGCCGCCGACCACCGCGACGCCAGGACAATCAACTTTCAGGAGTGGGTTCAACCGTCTCGCTGGGCGCGTCGCCCGGCTCGGTTCCTTCTTCGGAAGGATCCTTGGTCAGCTTGCGCTGGCGCTTTTCGTCCTGCTTCTTTTTCTTGGCGATATCGCGCTGGCGTTTTTCGAACTGGTAGTTGGGCTTGGCCATGGGGGTTCCTGACAATAGCCTCCATTCTAGTCCAAGCCCGCGCGAAACACCGGGAAAGCACCCAATTGCCGGGGGCGGGCAGGGCCCGCCCCACCGGCGAGCCTTACTTGCCCTTCTTCACGGCCTTGTCGGCGCGCTTTTCCTTCAGGGTCTTGGTTGGCTTCTTTTTCGTTTCTTTTTTCTGTTCCATGCCCTTGGCCATCGCTTGTCTCCCTGGAATCGTTGGTGGATGCCGCTGGCAGATGTTACTGCCACTCGGGTACCCTGCGCGACTACCGAAGCGAGCCCGCCATGCCCTATTGCCCGATCGTCGCCACGCTGGGCTATGTGCTGTCAGCCGATCGCCAGCGCGTATTGCTGGTGCATCGCAACGCGCGTGCCGACGACCAGCACCTGGGCAAGTACAACGGCCTGGGCGGCAAGGTCGAGGCCGATGAAGACGTGATGGCCGGAATGCGCCGCGAAATCCTGGAAGAGGCCGGCATCCACTGCGATGCGATGCAGATGCGCGGCACCATCAGCTGGCCGGGCTTCGGCAAGAACGGTGAGGACTGGCTGGGCTTCATCTTCCTGATCGAAACGTTCTCGGGCGAGCCCTTCACCGAAAACCCGGAAGGCAGCCTGGAATGGGTCGCGCTGGATGCCGTGGCCGCACTTCCCCTGTGGGAAGGCGACCGGCATTTCCTGCCCCTGGTTTTCGATGCGGACCTACGACCCTTCCACGGCGTGATGCCGTACCGCGACGGGCGCATGGTCAGCTGGTCGTTTTCCCGCTGAGGGCTTGAGGCCGAACAAGGGCCGCAGCCAGCGCACGCGACGCACCAGCGCAAACACGCCCCAACAGCCAGCGATCGTACCGGCCAGCACCAGGCTCGCCTCCGTTGCCCCGCCGAGTTTCAGCGGCACCAGCCAATAGGCAATCAAGACGATCAGGCTCTGGTGCATTACGTACCACGGATAGACCGCTTCTTTTGCCCATGGCAGCCAACGGAAAGGTTTGTTCAACAAGGCATGCGACCAGCCCAGGATCGCCAGCAGCATCATCCATACATACAGAGTGCGCAGCGTCCACACGGCGACTTGCTGCCAGTACGGCAAGTCGTCGGGCAGGACGGCGACCAGGGCCAGGTAGGGCGCGACGCAGGCCAGGGCGCCGATCAGGCTGGCCTTGCGCAGGCGCAGCGCCTCGGCCCAGAAGCCATCGTCCTTGGCGATCAGGTAGCCATACGTGAATACGGTGAAGTACACCGCGTTGCGATACCAGTCGTGGATGAAGTCCCCATCCTCCGGAAAGCGCACTTGCAGCGCCAGCGTATAGAACAGCAAGGGCAGGGCGGGCAGGACCATCAGGGCGACGCCGCGAAGGCCGACCAGGCGCGATCGGATGCGCAGTGCTGGCGCGGACTCCAGCGGTTTCGCGAGCAACGCCAGGGCCATCGTGTAGACCCACAGATAGGCCAGGTACCAAAGGTGGTTCCAGGTGTAGCCATGCTGCCAGCCAGAGAAGGCATCGTCGGGCCAGCGCTTGCCGGTGAAATAGTCCAGCAGGAAATTCACGAAGCCCGGTTCGACCGCGCCGTTGGTCACGCCTTCCACGTAGGGCTGTATCGGGACGACCACCAGGATACCGAATACCAGGGGCAGCATCAGCCTCAGGTTGCGCAGCCGGACGAACCGGATGACATGGTCTGGCTTGAGCAGGAACGCCGCGGCCATGCCCGAGACCAGGAAGATCAGGTCCATGCGCCAGCGGTTGACGAACAACATCGGCCACTGCAGCCACTCGGCCAGATAGCTGCTCTTGATGTGCCAGTCCCAGTCCTGCACGTAAAGCATGCACAGGTGGTAGGCGATGAGCAGGGCGAAGGCGATGGCGCGCAGCGCGTCGAGGTCGTGGCGGCGGGGTTGCATGGATGGCTCCGGCTTGTGTTGCCGGCAGACTGGACACCCGGAACCAGGATGCCTACCGCCTGGGGGCACGTCGCCGGGTTTTGGTGACCAGTGGCGGCCGGCAGGGACGAAAAGAGACCGGCGGAACGGTCGCCGTGGCTAGAATGCGCGATGCCCGACGCGCCCGACGACAACTCCAGAGACTGGCTGCACCGCTACCTGCCCTGGCGCCGCTGGTTCGAGGTCGGCTTCTGGGTAGTGAAATTCCTGTTCGCCGCCGTGGTGAACAGCGTCATCGTGAACCTGGATGTGAGCCGGACCCACCTCGGCTTCGCGGCCTGGGAGCCGGTGGTCTGGGAGTGGTCGAGCAACATGGTCCTGTTGGCGCTGGTGCCGGCGGTGATCGCCTTCGAGCGACGGTTTCCGATCCACTTCGGCGCGCTGCGCCGCAATCTGCCCTGGCATGTCCCGGCGGCTGTCGTTTTTTCAGTGGTGCATGTCGTGGCGATGGTCGGTCTTCGCAAGCTGGCTTACGCAGGCATGGGCGGTGAATACCACTTCGGGCCGTGGCCACGTGAGCTTGGCTATGAGTTCCTGAAAGACAGCCAGACCTATGCAGGGATTCTCCTCACGGTCGGCCTCTACCGGCTCCTGCTGTTGCGACTGCAGGGTGAGGCCCGATTGCTGGATGTACCCGACGAAGGCTTGCCGCTCGAGCCCGTCGATCGTCCGGAGCGCTTCCTGGTGCGTAAGCTCGGCAAGGAATTCCTGGTGGCCGCCAGCGACATCGAGTGGCTGCAGGCTTCGGGCAACTACGTGAACCTGCGGGTGCGCGGGCACGACTATCCCCTGCGCATCACCATGGCCGGGATTGAACCCCGGCTCGATCCGGCCCGTTTCATCCGGGTCCATCGCAGCTTCATGGTGAACCTGGACCAGGTGGCCGAGATCCAGCCCCAGGAGTCCGGCGATGCCCGCCTGGTGATGCGCGATGGCAGCCGGGTTCCCTGCAGTCGACGGTACCGCGCCGCGTTGCGGGGAGTGGGGCGGGGAGACTAGAATTAACGCGTTTATAACCCCCAGGATCCCCATGCCTCGCACAAAGCCCGCCTCGCTGCGTCCCGATGTCCTCGCCTTGGCCATCGTCCTCGCGCTTCCATCCAGCTTTGCCTTTGCGCAGGAAGCTGAAAAAATTGCGGAACCGACCAAGTCCGCTACGCTGGAAACGGTAACCGTCACGGCTGAGCGCCGGGTGCAGGATATCCAGGACGTACCGGTGTCCATCACCGCCATAAGCGGCGAGAAACTCGACGTGATCAAGTCGGGTGGTGACGATATTCGCCTTCTTTCAGACCGTTTGCCCAGCTTGCAAATCGAGTCGTCGTTTGGTCGTGCATTCCCGCGTTTCTACGTGCGCGGCCTGGGCAACAATGACTTTGACCTCAATGCCTCGCAGCCGGTGTCGCTGGTTTACGATGACGTCGTGCAGGAAAACCCGATCCTGAAGGGCTTCCCGATCTTCGACGTTGATCAGGTGGAGTTGTTGCGCGGTCCGCAGGGCACCCTGTTCGGTCGCAATTCCACGGCGGGCGTGGTCAAGTTTGATTCGGTCAAACCGAGCCAGGAATTTGGTGGCTATGGTCGGATTTCCTACGGAACCTACGGCACCACCAACGTGGAGGGTGCGGTCAATGGTGCCTTGTCTCCAACCGTATCGGCTCGATTCTCCGCCCTATACCAGCACCGCGACAATTGGGTGGACAACACGTTCACGGGCGAGGACAACGCGCTGGAAGGTTACGACGATTATGCCGCTCGTTTGCAATTGCTATTCGCGCCAAGCGACGACTTCGAGGCATTGTTCAATGTTCACACGCGGCATCTGAACGGCACGGCCCGGCTGTTCCGCTCTGGAATCATCGTGCCTGGAAGCAACGACCTGATCAGCGGGTTTGATCGGGACAAGGTATCCATTGACGGTACCAACTCACAGGAGCTGGACGCATTGGGTGGAAGCGCTCGACTGACCTGGAATTTTGGCAACGTCAGCCTGTACTCGATTACCGGCTATGAGACCGTGGAGGTCTTCAGCCGCGGAGACATCGACGGCGCTTCGAGCTACGACTTTCCGCCGAGCGGTCCCGGCGAAGGCCTGTTCGCGGCGGAGTCTGCCGATGGTTTGCCGAACCATCGGCAGCTGTCGCAGGAGTTCCGGTTGCAGTCCAACGACTGGGGCCGCTTCGATTGGCAGGCTGGCCTGTTCTGGTTCTCTGAAGACATAACAGTGGATAGCTTTGACTATCAGTCCACGGGATTTCCATTCTCTTTCCCGCCAATACCGAACGCGCCCAACGCAATTCCGCCTGGCGGCCAGAGCGGATATGCACAGCAAAGGCAGGACAACAAAGCCTGGGCCGTGTTTATTTCTGGCGACTATGACGTCTCCGAGGCGTGGAAGCTCAGCGGCGGCTTGCGTTACACCAAAGACGAGAAGGAATTCAGCGCCTATCGCGCGTACTGGGTCTTTGCCGACCCATTTGGGACAGCTGGACCAATTCCGACCATCACCGTCAAGCCCAGTGACTCCAACGTGAGCTGGAACCTGTCGAGCCTGTGGGCAGTTTCGGACCAGGTAAACCTCTACATGCGGGTCGCCACGGGTTTCCGCGCGCCAAGCATCCAGGGCCGCTTGCTGTATGCGAACGGCTCGCTCCCGGATGATCAACTGGTCACGGTTGCCGATACCGAGACCGTACTTTCCTACGAAGCGGGTGTGAAGGCGAACCTGTTCGACAACCGCCTTCGCGTTTCCTTCGATGTGTTCAAGTACCGGATCACCGACCAGCAGCTCACGGCGGTTGGCGGAATTTCCAACACAGCTCGTCTCGTAAACGCTGCGAATACCGACGGCGATGGCTTCGAGCTGGATGTGGAAGCTTATGTCACCGAAAACCTGCTGGTTACCTTCGGCACCAGTTTGAACAACACCAAGATCGATGACCCGAACCTTTCCAGCGTTACCTGCCCGGGCTTCGTCTGCACCGTGCTCGATCCTGCCGGACCGGTTCCGGGCACAGCGTTGCTGGATGGCAACTCCCTTCCGCATGCCCCGAAATGGATCAACAGCCTGACTGCCCGTTACACCATTCCGATGGGTGCCAACGAATTCTTCGTCTACCTGGACGCCTTTCATCGCAGCGAGGTGAACTTCTTCATCTACGACTCGGCGGAGTTCACCAGCAAGCCGCTGACCGAGTTGGGTCTGCGCCTTGGTTACATCTGGGCGGATGGCCAAAACGAGCTGTCGCTGTTCGGCCGCAATTTGACGGACGAAGAAGCCATCATCGGCGGCATTGACTTCAATAACCTGACCGGAATGATGAACGAGCCGCGGACGGTTGGATTGGAGTTCAAGAGCAAATTCTGAACGTCGTTCAGGTTAGTTTCCTGAATCGGCATTCAGCGAGGCTGGTATTTCGTCACGGAACGGTGTATGTTCGCGACACTGTGTTTGCCAGGGTCACTGTGAATTGTGGCCCGGTGCGGTAGATCCAACCGATCCGCTACATCGTTTCGCCAAGCTTGCTCCCTGCAACCTCAGTCTGGGCCCGGATGTTCCGGGTCGCGAAAATCGTAATGTTCCAAGGAGTTAGTTATGTCGGATCGCCAGAGCGGTACTGTCAAGTGGTTCAATGATGCCAAGGGTTTTGGTTTCATCACGCCGGAAAGCGGCGAGGACCTGTTCGTCCATTTCCGTTCCATCCAGGGCAGCGGCTTCAAGTCGCTCCAGGAAGGCCAGAAAGTGACGTTCACCGTCGTCAAGGGCCAGAAAGGCCTGCAGGCTGACGCGGTACAGATCGCCTAAGTCATTCGCTAACGCGAGTTGAAAAAGCCCCGAGTGGAAACACTCGGGGCTTTTTTATGACTTAATGCCATGGCCGGGGAGGGCTGATCGATGCGCAAGGCTTGGTGGAAGTCGCTTTACCTGCAGGTGCTGGTGGCCATCGTCGCTGGCGTGCTGCTCGGTGTCTTCGATCCTGGCCTTGGCGAGAAGATGAAGCCGCTGGGCGATGGTTTCATCGCGCTGGTGAAGATGATCATCGGCCCGGTGATCTTCCTGACCGTGGTGGTCGGCATCGCGCGGATGGGCGACCTGAGGCACGTGGGGCGCATCGGCGTTCGCGCGCTCATCTATTTCGAAGTGCTGACCACGATCGCGCTGGTGATCGGACTGGTCGTGGCAAACCTGGTCAAGCCGGGCGCCGGCATGAACATCGACCCGGCTACGCTCGATTCCTCGGCAGTCGCGCAATACCAGCAGAAGGCGGAAGCAAGCGGTGGCGTAGTCGGCTTCGTGCTCGACATCATCCCGCGCACCTTCATTTCCGCCTTCACTGAAGGCAATTTGTTGCAAGTGCTGCTGGTGTCGCTGCTGTTCGGCATCGCACTGACCCATGCCGGCAGCGCCGGGCGAAAGGTCCTGGATGGCCTGGACGAAATTGGCGGCGTCTTTTTCGGTATCGTCCACCTGATCATGAAGGCCGCGCCCATTGGCGCGTTCGGTGCGATGGCTTTCACCATCGGAAAGTACGGCATCGGCACGCTGGTTTCCCTTGGCTGGCTGATGGCATCGGTGTATCTGACCTGCCTGTTGTTCATCGTGGTGGTGCTTGGACTGGTGGCGCGCCTTTCCGGATTTTCGCTGTGGCGATTTCTCGTCTATATCCGCGCTGAACTGATGCTGGTGCTGGGCACATCGTCTTCCGAGTCCGCGCTGCCTCGCCTGATCCAGCGCCTGGAAGAGCTCGGCTGTGATCGAGGCGTGGTCGGCCTGGTTGTTCCGACCGGCTATTCCTTCAACCTCGACGGCACCTGCATCTACCTCACCATGGCGGCCATCTTCATCGCACAGGCGGTGGGCGTGGACCTGAGCCTGCGCGACGAGATCGTGCTGCTGGGCGTGCTGCTGCTGACCTCCAAGGGTGCGGCCGGCGTGACCGGGTCGGGCTTCATCACGCTGGCGGCAACGCTGGGCGCGCTCAGCGGCAAGGTGCCCGTGGAGGGTGTCGCGCTGATCCTGGGCGTCGATCGCTTCATGTCCGAGGCCCGCGCCATCACCAATATCATCGGCAATGGCGTCGCCACCATGTTCATCGCGCGCTGGGAAGGCAAGCGCGATGACGCGACCATGCACGCCGCACTGGCCGCCGGACCGCCGGCGGAGATTTCGCTGGTGACGGACGGGAATGCGTCGGCACATTGACGCTTCCGGCCGCTTGGCCGATGCTGGCGAGTGTTGATTCTTCCGGAGCCGGACATGACCACTGCCTACGATTTTTCCGCCAAGACCCTGGACGGCCAGGACCAGCCGCTTGCCGACTACAAGGGCAAGGCGATGCTGGTGGTCAATACCGCATCGAAGTGTGGTTTCACGCCGCAATACACGGGCCTGGAAAAACTCTGGGAAACCTACAAGGACCAGGGACTGGTGGTGCTTGGATTCCCGTGCGACCAGTTCGGCCACCAGGAACCGGGCGACGCCGACGAGATCCGCAATTTCTGTTCCTTGAATTACGACGTGAGTTTTCCGTTGTACGAAAAGGTCGAGGTCAACGGCGGCGCGGCGCATCCGCTGTGGAAGTGGCTGAAGAAAGAAAAGCCCGGGCTGCTGGGCATGGAAGCGATCAAGTGGAACTTCACGAAGTTCCTGATCGACAAGAATGGCCGCGTGGTGAAGCGTTACGCCCCGACCGATACGCCGGAAAAAATCGAGAAGGACCTGGCCTCAGTCCTCTGAGTCCAGCGGACAGACCATCAGCCAATCGTCCTTGGGATCATTGCCCACCACGAACACAAGCGTCCCGGCGATCGTGAAACCCTCCTTGGTGTAGAAGCGGATGGCTTGTGGTTGTTCCTGCCACACACTCAGGAAGATCGAACGCGCGCCGAGCTCGCGCGCCCGCGATTTCACTTTTTCCATCATCACCTGCGCGACCGAGCGGCCGTGGAATGCCGTGTCCACGTAAAAGCGGCTCAACTCGACAGCTGGCAGCGGCGACACGCTGCGCGGTAGGATGCCACCTGACTTGAGTTGCGCATGGCCGGCCCATTGCTCGCCATGCAGCGCGATCAGGTTCCAGCGCGATGGATCCTGGATCTGCCGAAGCTGCGCGGCCTCGCCATAGTGTTCGTGGATGGCTGCCTGGATGTTTTCGTGCGTCGAGCAATGCCCGTACGCGGCCAGGAAATTTCGCGCCATGAACTCGCCGAGCATCGCGGCATCCGCAGCTTCGGCCAGGCGGAATTCAAGCGCGAGCAGTTTCATTTTTCGACAAAGGCCCGTTCAAAGACATAGTGGCCCGGCGTGCCGATGCGAGGCGCCGCGCTGAAGCCGCGTGCATCGAGGATGCGACGGAAGTCGGCGAGCATCGACGGGCTGCCGCAGATCATGAAGCGGTCGTGCGCGGGATCGATGACGGGCAGGCCCAGGTCGGCCTGCATGCGGCCGCTTTCCATCAGGTCGGTCAGGCGACCCTGGTGTTGGTGGGCTTCGCGACTGACCGCCGGGTAGTAAAGCAGCTTCTCGCGGATCTGTTCGCCCAGGAACTCGTGTTGCGGCAACTCGCGGCGGATGTAGTCGGCGTAGGCCAGGTCCGTCACGGCGCGTACGCCATGTGTGAGGATGACCTTGTCGAAGCGCTCGTAGGTTTCCGGATCCTTGATGATGGCCAGGAACGGCGCCAATCCGGTGCCCGTGCTCAACAGGTAGAGATTCCGCCCAGGCAGCAGGTCGCTGATCAATAGCGTACCGGTGGGTTTGCGGCTGAGCAGGATGGTGTCGCCCGGCCGGATGTGCTGCAAGCGCGAGGTCAGCGGGCCATGGGGCACCTTGATGCTGAAGAACTCGAGTTGCTCTTCCCAGTTGGCGCTGGCGATCGAGTAGGCCCGCATCAGGGGCTTGCCGTCGACTTCCAGCCCGATCATGACGAATTGGCCGTTGTCGAAACGGAAACCATCGTCGCGCGCCGTGGTGAAGCTGAAGTAGTCGGGCGTCCAGTGGCGGACATCCAGCACGGTTTCGGTGATGTAGGCAGCGGACATGTGGGCTCTGGCGAGGGCGCAATGCGCCTGAATCGTCATTGTCTCACCAGTACGCTGGAGTGTGTCCGGGGCGAGCCTGTTTTATAATCCCGGTTCGCGCCCGCTGGGCGCCCATCCCTCCCTCTTGAGATTCCACCATGCAAATCGGCGAGCGCACCGTCGCGACCTTCAACTACACCCTTACCGACGCCGCCGGCAAGGTCATCGACAGCTCCGACGGCCGCGCGCCGCTGAGCTATCTGCACGGCGCCGGCAATATCGTGCCGGGCCTTGAGAAAGAGATGTCCGGCAAGAAGCAGGGCGATACCTTCAATGTCGTCGTCGCGCCCGAAGAAGGCTATGGCATGCCCAACCCGATGATGATCCAGGTCGTGCCGCGCGAAGCCTTCCAGGGCGTGGACATGCTGGAAGTGGGCATGGAATTCCAGGCGCAGACCCCGCAGGGTCCGATGTCGGTGGCAATTGCCAAGATCGACGGCGACGAAGTGACCGTGGACGGCAACCATCCGCTGGCCGGCCAGACCCTGCACTTCGCCATCGAAGTGACCGACGTGCGCGATGCCAGCCTGGAAGAGCTGACCCACGGCCACGTCCATGGTCCGGGCGGCCATCACCACTAAATCATACCGACGAGCGCGCCCGCGAATCTTTCGTCGCGGTCCCGGCCTCTATAGAGGCAGAGGCCACGGGAGTAGCGCATGAAATGGATTGGGTGGACCGCCGCAGCCGCATTGCTGCTGCCGGGTGCGGCATTGGCGGCACCGTCCTGCGAAGCCAGAAGCGGCGCAGGCACGACGGCATTGCTTGAACTTTATACGTCGGAAGGTTGCAGCAGCTGTCCCCCGGCGGACCGTTGGTTTGCCCGCTACGCATCGCAAACGGGTGCCGACGCGCCCAACCTGCTCGCCTTCCACGTGGACTACTGGGACCAGATCGGCTGGCCGGACCGGTTCGCGCGGGCTGCCTATACGAAGCGGCAAGGCGATCGCGTGAACGCCGGTGGAAGCAGCACCGTGTACACGCCACAGTTGATGGCGTCGACGCGGCGGGACCTGCGCTGGAACAGGCCGGAGCAGGTGGACGGCGTTGTCCACCAACTGCGCGGCAGGAAAGCGGAAGCTTCGCTGCAACTGCAGGCGCAGCCAGGTCCGGGCGGCTGGACGGTGTCCGTGCGAGGGCAATCCTCCGCTTCATCCAACCCGCCTGCATCGATGTACCTCGCGCTTTATGAAAATGGCCTCGTCTCGAACGTAAAAGCGGGTGAAAACGCCGGTGCGACGCTCCACCATGATCGCGTCGTGCGCGGACTGTGGGGGCCGTGGCCGGTGGCCATGACAGGCACGAGCCGACAGTTGCTGGTCAATTTGCCCAAGGACGCGCGCGCAGCCCATTCAGGATTTACGGCTTTCATCGAAAACGAAAGCAGCGGTGAGACGCTGCAGTCGCTGGGCCTGCCGCTTGCGGCTTGCGCAACCAGGCAGGAAAAATAGCGCCACCCGTGACAGACTCGGCGACATGGCCGGAGCGTTGCCAATGCGTGGAACGATGCTTGCGTGGCAAGCCATCGCCTATGGCGCGCCAAACGATTGCCTGCGCCTGGTGTCCGTGCCGATTCCCGAGCCTGGCGCCGGCGAGGTGCGGATACAGGTGGCGGCAGCCAGCCTGAACCCCATTGACTACAAGATGCTGAAGGGAGACTTGCGGCGCATGCATGCGCTGTCGTTTCCGGTCACGTTGGGATTCGATGCCAGTGGTGTCGTCGATGCGGTCGGGCAGGGCGCCGGCAAATTCAGGATCGGCGACCAGGTGTTCGTGCGCGCCAGCCGCGACACCCTGGGGGCCTTTGCCCAGTACAGCGTGCAGCCGGAATCGTTCGTGGCCCATGCGCCGGCGATGTCGAGTGCCGCGGGCGCCGCTTCGCTTCCGCTGGTGGCGCTGACCACCGTGCAGGGACTGGTGGATCGTGCCCACGCGCGCGCCGGCCAGCGGATCCTGATCCACGCGGGCTCGGGCGGCCTGGGTAGCTTTGCCATCCAGTACGCGCGACACCTGGGCCTGCAGGTGGATGCGACCAGCAGTTCACGCAATGTCGAGCGGGTCCTGGCGCACGGTGCACACAGGGTATTTGCCTACGACCGCGAGGACTACGCGAGCGCGGGGAGGGTATATGACATCGTGTTCGATACGCTGGGTGGCGAACACACGCTGAAGGCATTCAGCATCACCAAGCCGGGCGGCAGCGTGGTCAGTGTGGCGGGCCCGCCTGATCGCGAAATGATTGAAAAATTCGGACCCAATATCCTGATGCGCGTGGTGATGGGCTGGATGTCGCGAAAGGTGCAGGCCGCTGCTCACGCTGGCCGGGCGAGCTACTTTCGTTACCTGACCGAATCCAACGGCGAGCAATTGCAGGCGATTGCGGGCCTGGTTGATGCAGGCGAAGTCAAGCCGGTGGTAGATCGTGTATTTGAATTCAGCGATGCGGTGGCGGCCTTCGACTACCTGATCGCCGGCCATGCCCGCGGCAAGGTGGTACTCGACCTGGACAGCGGCTCCGTCGACGAGCAGTAACGCGTCAGGCCAGCTCGACCTGCACGGCGAGCCCGTTCAACGCAGCATTTCCGCAAGCACCATCCACTGCCATGGGATCGGACAGGTCGTTGTAGCTTGCGCCGGCGACCTGGCTTGCGCGTGACAGGCGGATGTCGCTGCGGCCATGGCCGAAACCATGCGGCAGGCAGACGGCGCCGGGCATCATCTGATCGCTGGCCATCACTTCCGTTTCGATCGTGCCGATCCGCGACCGGATGCGAACGCGCGCACCGCTCTCGATCTTGCGCCGGGCAAGATCATCGGGATGCATCAGCAATTGATGCCGCGTTTTCCCTTTTACCAGGCGCGGCGCGTTATGCATCCAGGAATTGTTGCTGCGCGCATCTCGGCGGCCGATCAGGCGGAGCGCGCCGTCGGCGTCCACACTGGCAAGGCTGGCTTGCAGTGAATGCAACTCTGCGAGCAGCACAGGCGGCGCGGCTTCGATCATGCCGCTCACGGTTTCCAGTCGGCCGAGCAGGGACGGGCGCAACGGGCCCAGGTCCAGGCCGTGCGGAGCGGCTTCCAAGTCGGCCAGCTGCAATCCGCTGGTACCGCGTGCAAGGCCCGCGGCGATCATTGCCTTGGGCGGCGGCAGCGCTTGCCATGGCTTGCCGCTGGCTTCGGCGTAGGCCGCGCCCAGGCCGTTGACGATTTCCCAGTCCGCGCGTTCGCTGGCGCCGCGCTCGCGGAACGGGACATTCAGGCGGGCGACGCGGCGTACCGCAAATGCGTTGAAGATCAGGTCGTAGTGGTACTGGGTAAGCGGCGAAGCGGGCGGCAGGATCAGGTCGGCGTGGCGCGTGGTTTCGTTGATGTAGATGTCGATGCAGACCATGAAGTCGAGTGCATCCAGTGCGACATCCAGGTTGCGACCATCAGGCGTCGAAAGCACCGGGTTGCCCGCAACCGTCAGCAGTGCGCGTACCTGGCCATCACCGGGCGTCTGCATTTCTTCGGCCAATACCGCGACCGGCAATTCGCCGGCAAATTCGGGCAGGCCGCGCACGCGACTCTTCCAGCGGCCGCGCTGCCCGCTGCTGGTGCCGGGACCGGTGATGGCGATAGCGGGTTCATTAACCAACGCACCACCTTCACGATCCAGGTTGCCGGTGTAAAGGTTGGCAAGTTGCAATAGCCACTGGCACAGGGTGCCGAAGCGCTGCACCGATACGCCCATGCGTCCGTAAGCCACGGCGGATTTCGCCGAATAGAACTCGGCAGCCATTCGCTCGATGGTTGCCGGCGCGATTCCGGTGGCTTCGAGTACGCCGCCCACGTCCACCGCGCAGATGGCGTGCATCGCTTCGTGCAGGCCGTTGAGCTTGCCTGTGTAGCCTGCGATCCGCGCAGGTCCCTGGCGCTGCAGGGCCTGCACGAAGGCAATGAGGAACAGACCGTCGCTGCCCGGCCGGATGAAATGGTGTTCGCTGGCGAGTTCTGCGGTTTCGGTGCGACGCGGATCGATCACGACCAGCTTGCCTCGTGCCGTCAACTCCCTGATTCGGCGCGGAATGCCCGGCGCCGTCATCAAGCTGCCGTTGGAGGCGACTGGATTGGCGCCCATCATGAGCATGTAATCCGTGCGATCGATGTCGGGAATCGGCAACAGGAACTGGTGACCGAACATCAGCGCGTTGACGAACTGGTGCGGCCACTGGTCCACCGACGATGCGCTGTAGACGTTGGGCGTGCGCAGCAATCGCAGCAGGGCAGGCAAGTAGGCGATGTGGCCGAAATGGTGGACGTTGGGATTGCCCAGGTAGGCAGCGACTGCGGCCGGCCCGTGCGCCTTCTGCACGTCGGCAAGCCCCCGTCCCGCGAGGGCGAACGCTTCGTCCCAGCCAATCGCCTGCCATTCGCCATCCACCTTGCGCACCGGCGATGTCAGGCGGTCAGGGTCCGCTTCAAGGTCAAGGATCGCGTTGCCCTTGGGACAAACATGGCCGCGGCTGAAGGGGTCGGCGTCGTCGCCGCGGATGGCGACCATCTGGCCGTCCTCGAACTGCATCTCCAGCCCGCAGATAGCCTCGCACAGCGGGCAGGCACGAAAACTCGAGGTACGCATGTGACGGCTTCCCGGGTGGACTCAGGGAATCTTAGGCCAAGCAATCAGGCGCTGCGTGATTTGCGTGCGAGGGGTGCCAGCCCCGACTCGAGCAGCGGCAACTGCGGCAGGTAGCGCCGGCCGCGGCCCAGGCTGCGCTGGTGCAGTTGCAAGCCCAGTCGCAGGGACGAGGCATAACGGATGCCGAGGAAGGAACAGACCACGCGCAGGATCATCTCGGGCTTGTCCACCAGGCTTTCGTAGGTGACATCCATGATTCTCCCGGGCAGGACATCGTGCCAATGCTGCATCAGCCGCAAGTAGTCGATGTAATAAGCCGCCAACGCAGCCGGATCGTCGTTTGGGATGCTGGTGTCGCCGCCTGCGTGGCCGAGGATGGAAACACAGGTGTCCACCGGGTCCCGGCTGACGTGGAGGAAACGCGCACCGGGCAGGGCCCGGGCGATGAAGCCAGCCTGCAGGTAATTCAGGGGTTGGCTCTCGCAAACCACGGCGTTGCGCGCGCCGGACGGAACCACTTCCGAAAGATAGCGCGCCCCCAGCGCTCCGAAATCGCGTTGGCCCGCAGAATCAACATCCGCGGCCATCAGGGTGCGCGTCGACTGGCTTCCCAGTTCCGACATGAGCAGCCGCGAGAAAGGCGACTGGCTTCCCAGGTGGAAAATCTTCGGATGTCGCGACAGCAGGCTGCCCAACAGTCCCACGCCCGAGCGCGGCATGCCGACGATGAAGACCGGGCCGTTTTCCGCGCGCAAGCTTTC
>JANNWV010000197.1:0-1672 GCA_031408815.1 Gammaproteobacteria bacterium | reverse complement strand
ATGCTCGACATCGCCGAGATGGTGGTGCAGAACAAGTTCGACAAGCGCGGCGCCGAATACGCGCTGCGCGACGTGCGCAAGCAGTGGACGCGCAACAGTGTCGCCTTCCAGATGAAGGACGAGGAGGTGCCCGTCTATCCGACCATCGCCAGCCAGTTCAACGACCCCGGCGTTACCTGGATGTTCACCAACCTTTGCCGACTTATGCGCGAGAAGCTGGGCGTCAGTACGTCGCCGGCGATCAACTGGCAGCCGCAGCTGGACACCACGCTGCGCGAGCCGCGCGCGACGATCCTGATCCCCGGCGCCCGCACGAGATACCTCGCCGAAATCGCCGAACAAGGTCGCGGCATCAACACCTCCATCGAAAAACAATCCGAAGCCGCCGACGCCGCCCAACGCTACTGGTCCTCCCTCAAAGCCATCGGCGACGGCGAACTCCCACGCATGCTCGACCTCTACCAGCCCGAAGAACTGACAGGCGAGGGCGACCGCACCCTGCTGATATTGCGCAAGCGCTACAACGACGCCGTCAAGGCTTTGTCGGCCGACGCCATCAACCTGCTACGCGAATGGCCGGAGCGCCTCAAATCCATCACCGACGAAGTGACGGAATACGAAGTCCGTGGCAAAAAAATCCGCGTCGAGAACTATCGCGACTCGCTAAGCCACCAGAAGATTCCGAAAATCGCCGCCCCCACCTACAAAAGCTGGGGCGAGCTGCTGACCTTCCTGATGAAGGAAAACCTGCCCGGCGCCTATCCCTACACCGGCGGCGTGTACCCGTACCGGCGCGTGGGCGAGGACCCGATCCGCATGTTCGCCGGCGAAGGCACGCCCGAGCGCACCAACCGGCGCTTCCATTACCTGTCCGTGGGCCAGCCGGCCGCGCGCCTGTCTACCGCGTTCGACTCGGTCACCCTGTATGGCGAAGACCCGGCCATGCGCCCGGACATCTTCGGCAAGGTCGGCAACAGCGGCGTAAGCATCGCCACGCTGGACGACATGAAGAAGCTGTATAGCGGTTTCGACTTGTGCAGCCCGACGACCAGCGTGTCGATGACGATCAACGGGCCGGCGCCGATGATCCTGGCGATGTTCATGAATACCGCGGTGGACCAGCAGGTCGAGAAATACCTGCGCGCCGACGAAGGCCGTTGGGATGATGCGCAGAAACAAATCGACAAACATTTCGAAGGCCGCCAACGCCCAACCTACGACGGCGAGCTGCCGCCGACCAATGACGGCCTCGGCCTGGCCCTGCTGGGCATCACCGGCGACCAGCTGCTGGACAGCGACACCTACAACCGCATCCGCGCCGAAACACTCAGCACCGTACGCGGCACCGTGCAGGCTGACATCCTGAAGGAAGACCAGGCGCAGAACACCTGCATCTTCAGCACCGAGTTCGCGCTGCGAATGATGGGCGACATCCAGCAGTTTTTCGTGGACAACGGGGTGCGCAATTTCTACAGCGTGTCCATCAGCGGTTACCACATTGCCGAGGCCGGGGCGAACCCCATCAGCCAGTTGGCCTTCACGCTGAGCAATGGCTTCACCATCGTGGAGTACTACCTGGCGCGCGGCATGAAAGTGGACGACTTTGCGCCGAACCTGAGCTTCTTCTTCAGCAATGGCATGGACCCGGAATACACGGTGATCGGCCGCGTGG
>JANNWV010000196.1:0-18000 GCA_031408815.1 Gammaproteobacteria bacterium | reverse complement strand
CATAAAGGCACGCACCGGCGGCAGCGCGGAAGCGAGGGGCACGTCCTGCGAAATAAAAGGCTTCACTGAGCAGGACGTGCCCCTCGCTTCCGCGGTGTCGCCGGCGCCAGTCCCGGTGTCGACGGCGCCAGTCCCGGTGTCGGCGGCGCCAGTCCCGGGCTTGGGAGAAAAAGCCAAAAAAGAGAGGGCCCCTTTTGGGGGCCCTCTCTCTTTTTGGCTGGGGGACTAGGATTCGAACCTAGATAGGCAGAGTCAGAGTCTGCAGTCCTACCGTTAGACGATCCCCCAATACGGGGTCGCCGCCAGGGCTTGAAGCGATTAGCGCTTCGAGAACTGGGTGGCGCGGCGAGCCTTGTGCAGGCCAACCTTTTTACGCTCGACTTCGCGGGCGTCGCGAGTCATCAGGCCGGCCTTGCGCAGGTCGGGCTTGAGCGCGTCGTTGTATTCGACCAGCGCGCGGGCGATGCCCAGGCGGATGGCGCCGGCCTGGCCGGTGATGCCGCCGCCGGCAACCGTCACCGTGATGTCGAACTTCTCGCCCATCTGGCTGACGACGAGCGGCTGGCGCACGATCATGCGCGAGGTCTCGCGGCCGAAGAACTCGTCGACCGGACGGCCGTTGACGACGATCTTGCCGCTGCCCGAACGCAGGAACACGCGGGCGGTGGAGGACTTGCGACGGCCGGTGCCGTAATTCTGCTGGATAGCCATGTCTGTGCCTTAAGCCTTGAAGTCCAGAGCCTGCGGCTGCTGGGCAGAATGCGGATGCTCCGAGCCCTTGTAGACCTTGAGCTTGCGGTACATGGCGCGGCCGAGCGGGTTCTTCGGGAGCATGCCCTTGACGCCGATCTCGATCACGCGCTCCGGGTGCGCGCCCAGCACCTGGCCCAGCGACTGGGTCTTCAGGTTGCCGACGTAGCCGGTGAAGCGGTGGTACTTCTTGTCCTGCATCTTGTTGCCGGTGACGTGGATCTTCTCGGCGTTGATCACGACGAGGTAGTCACCCGTATCAACGTGCGGGGTGTAATCCGGCTTGTGCTTGCCGCGCAGGCGAAGCGCGAGTTCCGAGCACAGGCGGCCCAGGGTTTTGCCGCTGGCATCGACCACGTACCAGTCTTGCTTGACGGTCTGGGCGTTGGCGCTGACGGTCATGGTCTTCATGACGGCTCCAAAATATAGAAATCGGGGTGGAAAGAGGCGGAATGATAGCGGCCCTTTCCGGCTCGCGCAAGCCCGGATGAGCCCCGTGCTAGCATCCGGCCATGCCTGCCTTGCCCGACCCGGCCCCTCGCGCCGCGCCAAGAGCGCCTGCCGACGCAGGCCTGGTAGCCCTCGCCGACCGCTGCGTGCAGTGCGGTCTTTGCCTGCCGCATTGTCCCACGTATCGGCTGGACCAGACCGAGGCCGAGTCCCCGCGCGGGCGCATTGCGTACATCAAAGCGGTCGCACAGGGACGCCTCGCGCCAACCCCGGCCGGCGACGCCCATCTCGACCATTGCCTGGGCTGCCGCCGCTGCGAGCCCGTCTGCCCGGCGGGCGTGCCCTATGGCGAACTGCTGCTGGGAGCGCGCGCCGCGCAGGCCGCGCGACATCCACCGCCGGCCCGCCTGCGCATGGCGGGTTGGCTGCTGGCGCGGCCGCCCCTGCTGGGCCAGGTGCTGGATCTGCAGCGACTCGTCGGCGCTTGGCTGCCGGCCTCGCTGCGCCCCGACCTGCCGCCTGCACCTGCGCCGGTGCCGCTGCCGGCGAACCCGCCGCAGGCGGTCGAAAGCGTGGCCGTTTTCGTCGGCTGCGTGGCCGACCGCCATGAGTCGGGGACCCGCGCCGCGCTGGCCAGGCTGCTCGGCGCCGCGGGCATGGCCATGGACCTTCCCGAAGGCCAGGGTTGTTGCGGCGCGGCCGCCGCCCATGCCGGCGACACCGTCACCGCGGCCCGGCTGGCCGCCGCCAATCGCTTGGCGTTCGAAGGCCGGGCGCGCGTGCTGTGCCTGGCCAGCGGCTGCCAGGACAGCCTGGCGCGCAGCCTTTCCGGCCAAGTGCCGGTCGAGGATGCCCTCACCCGCCTGGACGCACTGGGCGATGCGCTGCGGTTCAGGCCCGCGGCCCGCCGGGTCGCCCTGCACCTGCCCTGCACCCAGCGCAGCGTGGTGCGCAGCGAGGCCGCACTGCGCCGGCTGCTGGCCCGCATCCCCGGCCTGGACCTGGTGGAACTGCCCGACACCGGCTGCTGCGGCGCCGCCGGCCTGCACCAACTCGCCGAGCCCGCCCGCGCCGACGCCCTGCGCGCGCCGCTGCTGCAGGCCCTCGCCGCCAGCGGCGCCAGTGAACTGCTGTCGGCCAACATTGGCTGCCGGCTTCACCTGGCTACTGGCACGATACTGCCGGTACACCATCCCATCGACTTCCTGGCCGAGCACCTGGCATGACCCCGACCCGCCACTTCAGCCCCCTGGATCGCCTCCTGATCGAAGCCCAGCACGCCCTGGGCACCAGCCTGGGCCGCGCCCGCGCCGAGCGCCCGAACCCGGCCGGCACCGTGCCCGACCTTCAGCTGGACGAACCCGACCGCCGGCATGCCGCCGGCCTGATGCGCATCAACCACACCGGCGAGGTCTGTGCGCAAGCGCTTTATGTCGGCCAGGCCGCGGTGGCGCGCGACGAGGCGACGCGCGCCCAGCTCGAACACGCGGCGCAGGAAGAAACCGACCACCTGGCCTGGTGCGCCGACCGGCTCGAAGAGCTGCACAGCCGCCCCAGCCTGTTCAACCCGCTGTTCTACGCCGGCAGCTACGCCATCGGCCTGGCCGCGGGACTGCGCGGCGACGGCTGGAACCTGGGCTTCGTCGTCGAGACCGAGCGCCAGGTCGAAGCCCACCTGGACGAGCACCTGGCCCACCTGCCGCCCGGCGACGAGCGCAGCCGGGCGATCCTTCGCACGATGAAGGCCGACGAGGCCCGCCACGCCGACCAGGCGCTGGAAGCCGGCGCACGCCTGCTGCCCGAGCCCATCCCGCGCCTGATGGCCCTGAGCTCTCGCGTCATGAAGGCCCTCGCGTACCGGGCCTGAAGTGTTTCAGGCGGGCGCTGTGAGCTTGAGGCCGATGATGCCGGCCAGGATCAGGGCGATGCAGGCCAGCCGCGGCCAGGCCGCCGATTCGCCGAACAGCGCGATGCCCAGGATGGCCGTGCCGACCGCACCGATGCCGACCCAGACCGCATAGCCGGTGCCGATCGGGATCTCCTTGAGGGCCTGCGCCAGGCACCAGAAGCCCACCGCCATCGCCAGGACGGTCACCGTGCTGGCCAGCGGCCGGGTGAATCCCTCGCTGTACTTCAGGCCGATGGCCCAGACGATTTCGAGCACGCCGGCGATTGCCAGGTAGATCCAGGCCATGTCCCCTCCCGCGAGGGTGTTCAGTCGATCAGGTTGCGGGCGCCGTACAGTTCCTCGATCTCGCGGCGCAGCTGCATTTCAATGCGCTGGCGGTCCTTGAAGCCGAGGTTCTTGGCCTTTTCCTCGAACAGATAGGTGTCGAGGTCGAAGTCCTTGAGGTGCATCTTCGTGTGGAACAGGTTTTCCTGGTAGATGTTCACGTCCATCATCTCGTAGCGCTGCTTGATGGGCTTGGACAGGAATTCCTGGATCGAGTTGATGCGGTGGTCGATGTAGTGCTTCTTGCCCTTCACGTCGCGGGTGAAACCGCGCACGCGGTAGTCCATCACCACGATGTCGGAGTCGAAGCTCTCGATCAGGTAGTTGAGGGCCTTCAGCGGCGAAATCACGCCGCAGGTAGCGACGTCGATATCTGCGCGGAAAGTCGCAATGCCGTTGTGCGGATGCGTTTCGGGATACGTGTGCACGGTGATGTGCGACTTGTCGAGGTGCGCGACCACGGCGTCGGAGATCAATCCGCGGCCGGCATCCTTCTTGTCGATCACCGGTTCCTCGGAAATCAGGATGGTGACGGACGCCCCCTGCGGGTCGTAGTCCTGGCGGGCCACGTTGAGGATGTTCGCGCCGATGATGTGCGCGACCTCGGTGAGGATCTGGGTCAGCCGCTCAGCGTTGTACACCTCGTCGATGTACTCGATGTAGCGCTGCCGCTGCTCTTCCGACACGGCGTAGCACATGTCGTAGATGTTGAAGCTCAGGGCCTTGGTGAGGTTGTTGAAACCCTGCAGCCGCAGGCGCGGCAGTGGCTTGACCACGGTATTGATCCAATCAGGTGGAGCGGGCGCGCATTATCGGGCAAAGCGCCCCCGGGGGGAACCATCGTGCGACTTGGGGCCCTCCGGCGATTCAGGGGTCATTGCTGTGCGCTGCGTCACAGCCTAAGCTGTCGGTAACCTGGCAAATCCCAAGAGTGACCCATGGCACCACAACGGACCTCCCTCAGCGAATTCAGCCATCTGCGTCCCGTCGTCAGTCCGCTGGCGCTCGACGACGCTTCCCTCAGCCACTTCCTGGACCAGTGCCACCGGCGTCGGCACCCGGCCCGCAGCGATATCTTTCGCCCGGGCGACACTGCCAACACCCTGTACTACGTGGTCAGCGGCTCGCTGAGCATCATCAGTGTCGAAGGCGATGGGCGCGAACTGGTGCTGGGCTATGTCAACGCCGGCGAGTTCGTTGGCGAGATGGGCCTGTTCGTGGCCGCCAACATCCGCCAGGTGCTGCTGCGCACGCGCACGCCCTGCGAGCTGGCCGAGCTCAGCTACGAACGCCTGCACCAGTTGTTCGCCACGTCCCTGTCCAACGAATGCCCACGCATCCTGTACGCCATCGGCGCGCAGCTTTCGAAGAGACTGCTTGATACCAGTCGAAAAGCCAGCCGGCTCGCCTTCCTGGACGTCACCGGCCGCATCACCCGCACCTTGAACGACCTGTGCCTCGAGCCGGACGCGCTCAGCCACCCGCAGGGCATGCAGATCCGCGTGTCGCGGCAGGAGCTGGCGCGAATCGTTGGCTGCTCACGTGAAATGGCCGGCCGCGTGCTGAAGCAACTGCAGATCGACGGCAAGCTGCACGCGCGCGGCAAGACCGTCGTGGTCTTCGGTACGCGATAAGCCATGGGCCGGGCTGCGCAAGCCGGTCCGGATGCGGTGCTGGTGCGTCTGGCGCGGGTGGAAGACGGCGTTGGCCTGTCGCACTTGCTGGACGTGCTGGGCTATCCCTGCCCGGCCGAGGAAGCCGCGCAACGCGTCCTGGATGTTCGGGACGACCCCAACCAGACGGTGCTGGTGGCCGAGCAAGGCGGCCTTCTGGCCGGCCTGGTCTGCTGCGACCTGAGCTACTACCTGCCCCTGGGCGCCTTCACCTGCCGCATCACGGCGCTGTCCGTGGCCGAGAACGCCCAGCGTCGCGGCATCGGCCGGCTGTTGTTGAAGGAGGCCGAGTCGCTGGCCCGCAGCGCCGGCGCGGTTCGCATCGAACTGACCTCGGCCGCCCACCGCGAGGAAGCGCATTCATTTTATCGCGCCTGTGGCTACGGTGAGGGCGCAGTGCGCTTCGTCAAACACCTCGGCGACGCCTGAGCACGGTCAAGCGAAAAGTCTTGCCAACGCCGCGCCTGGGTCTTCGGCGCGCATGAAGGTCTCGCCAACCAGGAAAGCGTGCACGTCGTTGGCTCGCATCCGCTCCACGTCCTGCGCAGTGACGATGCCACTCTCGGTTACCAATAGGCGATCGCCCGGCACAGCCTGGCGCATGGACAGCGTGGTGTCGAGGCTGACCTCGAAAGTGCGCAGGTTGCGGTTGTTGATGCCGACCAGCGGCACGGGTACCTGCAGGGCGCGCTCGAGTTCATCGAAGTCGTGCACTTCCACCAGCACGTCCATGCCCAGGTCCAACGCCAGGCCCGAAAGTTCCGCCAACGCGGCATCGCCCAGCGCGGCGACGATCAGCAAGATGCAGTCGGCGCCGAGCACGCGCGCTTCATACACCTGGTAGTCGTCAATGACGAAGTCCTTGCGCAGCACCGGCAAAGCGCAGGCCGCACGCGCCTCCTGCAGGTAGACGTCGCTGCCCTGGAAAAAATCCACGTCGGTCAGCACCGACAGGCAGGCGGCGCCACCACGCTCGTAGCTGCGGGCGATGTCGGCAGGATGGAAATCGGGGCGGATGACGCCCTTGCTTGGACTCGCTTTCTTTATTTCAGCAATGACAGCGGCATGGCCCTGGGCAATCTTCGCGTGCAAGGCCTTTGCGAATCCGCGCGGTGCCGGCAGGTCGGCGCAGCGACTCGCCAGCTCGCGCAGCGGAATGCGTGCGGATCGCTCCTGCAGCTCGACGACTTTTCGGGCAAGGATGGTGGAAAGGATGTCGCTCATTGATTTGATTCGCCTGCAGGATTCGTTTGTTGTGGCGGGCCGCCGTAGGCGCGCTCGACGCGGGCCACGCGAAGTTCGAAATGGCCATACCATTCGTCCCGACCCCGCTGCCTCGCCGCCGCGTGTTCGGCATTGTGCTTCCAGGCAACGATATCGGCCTCGCTGCGCCAGTAGCTGACGGTGATGCCGAAGCCATCCTCGCCGCGGCACGACTCAATGCCGAGGTAACCTGGCTGCGTCGCTGCAAGCTCGACCATATGATCGGCCATGGCGTTGTAGCCTGCGTCCCCGCCGGTGCGTTGCGAGCTGAAGATCACCGCGTAATAGGGCGGCGCGGGCGTGGTCGCGAAGCCGTTTTCGGCTGGCTCGATCACGACGACGCCAGCGCCTGGGTGACAGACACATACTGGTCGAGTTTGGCGCGCGCGGCGCCGCTGCTGACGGACTGCCGTGCCTTGGCCACGCCTTCGCCGATCGAAGCCGCCACGCCCGCGGTGTACAGGGCGGCGCCGGCATTCAACAACACGATGTCGCGCGCCGGGCCGGGCTTGTCGGCCAGCACGTCGAGCAACATTGCCTTCGATTCCGCCGGGCTTTCCACCCGAATCGATGCCAGGTCGCTCATCGGGAAACCATATTCACCGGGCAGCAATTCGTATTCCTCGATCTTTCCGTCGCGCAGTTCGGCCACCATCGTGCCGCCGGCCAGCGTGATCTCGTCGAGGCCATCGCGGCCGTGCACCACCATCGCGCGCGACGTGCCGAGGCGCTGCAATACACGTGCCTGGATGCCGACCAGGTCGGCGTGGAATACGCCCATCAGGATATTCGGCGCACCGGCGGGATTGGTCAGCGGCCCGAGGATATTGAAGATGGTGCGCACGCCCAGCTCACGTCGCACCGGCGCGACATGGCGCATGGCCGGATGATGGATGGGTGCGAACATGAAGCCGAAGCCGGTCTGCGCCAGGCACTTCGCCACCGCGTCAGGCTGCAACTCGATCGCGGCACCCAGCGACTCGAGCACATCCGCGCTGCCCGACTTGGAAGACACGCTGCGATTGCCGTGCTTGGCGACCTTGGCGCCGGCAGCCGCGCAGACGAACATGGCTGCCGTGGAAATATTGAAGGTATGCGCGCCGTCGCCGCCGGTGCCGACGATGTCGACGAAATGGCTGTTGTCCGGCACTTCGACCTTGGCGGCGAACTCGCGCATCACGCTGGCGGCCGCGGCGATTTCGCCAATGGTTTCCTTCTTGACGCGCAGGCCGGTCAGCAGGGCCGCGGTCATCACCGGCGACACTTCGCCACGCATGATCTGCCGCATCAGGTCGACCATTTCATCGAAGAAGATCTCGCGATGGACCAGGACGCGCTGCAAGGCTTCCTGTGGAGTAATCGGCATGGCTCAGCTCGCGAGGAAGTTTTTCAGCAGGGCGTGGCCATGCTCGGTAAGGATGGACTCGGGGTGGAACTGCACGCCCTCCACCGCCAGGGTCTTGTGCCGCAGGCCCATGATCTCGTCGAAGCTGCCGTCTTCGTGTTCGGTCCAGGCGGTGATCTCGAGGCAATCGGGCAGGCTTTCCCTTTCGACGACCAGCGAGTGATAACGCGTGGCCTGGAACGGGCTGGGCAATCCGGCAAAGACGCCGACACCGGTGTGATGGATGGGCGATGTCTTGCCGTGCATGATCGATTTGGCGCGGATGACCTTTCCGCCGAAGGCCTGGCCCAGGCTCTGGTGGCCCAGGCAGACGCCGAGGATCGGCAGCTTGCCTGACAGTTTTTCCAGAACCTCGAGCGACACGCCGGCCTGGTCGGGCGTGCACGGCCCGGGCGAAATGACGATGCGCTCCGCACCCAACGCCGCGATGTCAACCACGCTGAGTGCGTCGTTGCGCACGACCTTCACTTCCTGCCCCAACTCGCCGAAATACTGCACGAGGTTGTAGGTGAAGCTGTCGTAATTATCGATCATCAGGAGCACTTCAAATCTTTCCTTGTGTCGCGCAATACCGCCTCGATTCCCGCGACATTGAGTGGCGGGTGAAGAAAATACCCTTGCAGGCTCTCGCAGCCCAATTCAAGGAGCAGGCTTCGCTGGGCGTCAGTCTCGACACCCTCGGCCACGACCGCCATGCCGAGGTTGTGGGCCAGGGCGATGATTGTACGGATGATCGGTGCCTCTTCGTGTCCTTCAGCGGGCTTCAAGCCAATCTCGCGGACGAACGACTGGTCGATCTTGAGCGTGGTGACGGGCAGCTTGTGAAGATAGCTGAGCGAGGAGTACCCCGTACCAAAATCGTCAATGGCCACGCCTACGCCCAGCGCGCGCAGATCGAACAGGTTGGACGAGGTCTCCTTCACGTTCTGCAGGAGCAGGCTTTCGGTGATCTCCAGCTCCAGCGCCGAGGGGTCGAGCTGCGAATCCTTCAGCGCCCGACGCACGGTGTCAACCCAGTCGGCACGCCTGAACTGGACCGCCGATACATTCACCGATATCCGCAGGCAGGGAAAGCCCGAACTGCGCCAGGTGGCGACTTGGGCGCAGGCTTGGCGCAGCGCCCATTCTCCCATCGGCACGATCAGCCCACTGTCTTCCGCCAGCGGTATGAAGCGCGACGGCGGTACCATGCCCAGGCTCGGGTGCTGCCAGCGCATCAGGGCTTCAAGCGCCAGTATCTCGCCCGAGGCGGCGCATTGTGGCTGGTAATGCAGGGTCAGTTGCCCCAGTTCCATCGCCCGCCGAAGCTGGCTGTCAAGCTCCATCCGTTCCCGCGCCAAGGTATTCATCTCTGCGGCGAACCACTGGAAGTTATCCCGCCCCGCGTCCTTGGCCCGGTACATGGCGACGTCGGCGTTGGCCATCAGTGTTTCGCCATCCAGCCCATCCTGCGGAAAGATACTGATTCCCAGCGAGGCGCTCACGAACAATTCTCGGCCGTCCACCTCGAACGGAATGCGCATGGCCTCGACCAGTTTGCTCGCGACCTGCGTCGCGTGCCGGGAATCGGCAAGCTCAGTCAGCACCACCGTGAACTCGTCTCCGCCCAGGCGGGCCAGAGTGTCGCTCTTGCGCAGGCAATCGCCCAGCCTGACGGCGGCGAGGCGAAGCAATGCGTCGCCCGAGGAGTGTCCCAAGGTGTCGTTGATCTGCTTGAAGCGATCCATGTCCATGTACAACACTGCCACTTGCTGCTGGTGTCGCTTTGCCAGTGCGAGTGCCTGGGCAAGACGGTCCTGGAATAGCAGGCGGTTGGGCAGGCCAGTCAATGCGTCGTGTTGCGCCTGGTGCGAAAGCTGGTCGGTGAGCAATCGATGCTCGATGGCGACCGCCGCGAGGCGGGAAGTCGACTCGAGCAGTTGCAGGTCGTCGGGATTCGCCTGCCGGGGTTCGAAGCCAAGCAAACTGACCGTTCCGAGCACGTTGCCGCTGGCGGAGCGCAGCGGGTAGGACCACCAGGATCGAATTTTCTGGCGCTGCACCCAGTCCCGCAGCTTGCTCCAGCTTGAATGCACTAGCGTGTCGGTGGCTAGAACGGGCTTTGCGGACGCGGCTGATTCGGCGAAAGATCCGTTTCCCCGCTCGGCGAACAGGCCCTGGATCTCGGCCATGCCCGGGGCCGACGCCGCACCCCGATCGCCGGAAAAGAGCTGGCCATCCCGGACCAGGTGCACGCAGGCCGTCAGCTCGGGGCGCTGGTGTTCCAGCAGTTTGGTTATGAATTCCAGTATGACCGGCAGCGGTTCGTTCTGGGCAACCAGCTCCAACACCTGGCTGCGGTCACGCTCGAGCATCTCGGCCCGGGTGCGGATCGTGACGTCCAGGGTGGCACCCGCCACACCGGTTACCTGGCCCTGATCGTCCAGCAGGACCTCG
The DNA here is from genome assembly GCA_031408815.1 of Gammaproteobacteria bacterium. Taxonomy (GTDB): domain Bacteria; phylum Pseudomonadota; class Gammaproteobacteria; order Xanthomonadales; family Xanthomonadaceae; genus Arenimonas. Next base: position 7,790 of record JANNWV010000196.1, on the reverse strand, counting down.
GCCTGATCGAAGATGATCCGCACTTCGCCGTCCGGCCGCAGGATCCGAGTCTCATAGCTGAACGGCTGCCGGTCGCTGACCGCTTGGGCCAGCCGCGCGTGCACGCCGAAACGGTCCTCGGGATGGACGCGGTCGAGGAAATCGGGGTAACTGGGCGAATGCTGCCCGGGCTCGACCCCGAAGATGCGACACAACTCGTCAGACCAGCTCAGCGAGCCACTTTTCAGTTCCCAGTTCCAACTGCCCAGGTGCGCCACGCGCTGCGCTTCCTCCAGTCGTGATTCGCTCAGCTTCAGGGCTTCCTCGACAGTTCGGCGATCGGTGAAATCGACCAGCGTGCCCTGGAAAATCTCAGGCTTGCCGGGCCCCTCGCGAAGCACGTTGACGGTCTCCATGCCCCAGATTTCCCGGCCATCCTTGCGCCGGAACCTGGCCACGAAATTGTTGACCGAGCCCTTGGCGCGCAGTTCGTCAACGTAGGCCTGTCGATCGGCTTGCGAGAAATACAGGGTGCTGGCGTTCACCGCCATCGCGTCTTCCCTGGATTCGAAACCGAGCATCCGCGCAAACGCATCGTTGCACTCGAGGATGCAACCATCGGCACGGCTGCGGAATACACCGGCCAGGTTCTGTTCGAAAAGCAGCCGGAATCGGGCTTCCGATGCAAGGATGGCTTCTTCGCCCTGCTTGCGCGTAATGGCCGTGGCGACCTGGCTGGAAACAAACTCCAATAAGCGCTTGTCCTTGTCCGTGTAGCGAACGCCTCCTGCGTAACTCTGCACGACCAGTGCGCCAATCGTTCGCGAGGCGGACTTGAGTGGGACGCCGAGCCAGTCGAGCGACTCGGTGCCGACAATTGTCAATTCTTCATGCACGCCTTCCTTTGGCGTCTCGGGGGTGAACAGCAAGGCCTGGCCCAACTGGACTACTCGGCCTGCGAGCGTTCCGTCCTGGAGCCTCTGTGCAGGAGGCGCGGAATCGTACTGGTCCACATAGTAGGGAAAGCTGATCTCGTCACGTTCCTCGTCGTACAGCGCTACGAAGAAATTCCGGGCAGGCAGGAGGCCGCCTACAATCTGGTGGATCCTGCTGAACAACTCGGGCAGGGTAGCCGCCGACTGGGCCGCCTCGGAAATATGCAGCAGCGCGGCCTGGGTCAACTCGTCGCGCTTGCGTCCGCTGATATCCTGGAGGACGTACGAAAAACGCGGGCGACCCGATGGCCCATCGCCGATCCATGCCAAAGTCACGGCCCACCATTCTTCCTTGCCCGCCATCACGCTCTCGTATTCGAACTGCACTGGCTGGCCACTGTCCATGGCCTGCAGATACTGCTCGAGCCAGATGCCCCGACTGGGGCCTGGCAGGCCGAGCTCGCTGATGCGCTTGCCCTGCACCATCTCGGGCGGCAGGCCAATGACTGCGGCGGCCGCATGGTTTACCACGACCAACTGCATGTCGTTGTCGACGGTCAGTTCGGTGATGCCCATCTGGAACGGCGCCCGATCAAAGAAGGACCGGATGGTGGATTGCCCGGCGCGCAAGGCCTCCTCGGCCTGAAGCCGTCGGCCTGCGGTGTCGGAGTCGAGTTCGGCGCGGCCACGGCGCAGCGCGTGTACTGCGTCCATCACCTGGACGTTGCGATAGCTGGACGGATGGAAGTCGCTGAGCAGGAAGTCCCAATCGCCGGTCCGAAGCAAATCCTCAAACGCCGACAGGTCCGCCGCCATCGCCAGATCGAACGCATCAATGGATTCGCGAAGCGCCGCGCGCACGACTTCCAGCCCGCCAGGCGAGCCATCCACGTACAGGATGCGCAACTTCTTCCCGGCCGACATCGAATTCTCCGAGACCCCAGCGGCAATGTAGCGCAAGCATCGACCGCGAAACGGCGCTATCCGGGGCTATAAGCCACTTGCAGCGTGAGCCACTGCACGAAATAGCGCCCTGCCCTTGTTCATGGTCTCGTCCCATTCTTTCTGCGGGTCCGAGTCGTAGACGATGCCGGCGCCGGCCTGCACGTGCAGGCGGCCGTCCTGGATAACGGCGGTGCGGATGGCGATGGCCGTGTCCACGTCGCCCCACCAGCCGATGTAACCGACGGCGCCGGACTAGATGTTGCGCTTGATCGGCTCGAGTTCGCGGATGACTTCCAGCGCGCGGATCTTCGGCGCACCGCTGACGGTGCCGGCGGGAAAGGTCGCCTTGAGCACATCGGCGAAAGTCGCGCCGGCGCGCAGCTTTCCGCGCACCTCCGACACGATATGCATCACGTGCGAGTAGCGCTCGATCTCGAAGCGATCGGGCACGACCACGCTGCCGGCTTCGGCGACGCGGCCAACGTCATTGCGGCCCAGGTCGATCAGCATCAGGTGTTCGGCGCGTTCCTTCGGGTCGGCCAGCAGTTCGGCTTCCAGCGCCACGTCTTCGGCATGGGTGGCGCCGCGCGGGCGGGTACCGGCGATCGGCCGCACGGTAATCTCGCCGTCCTGCACGCGCACCAGGATTTCCGGCGAGCTGCCGACCACCTGGGTGCCATCAAGGTCGAGGAAATACATGTAGGGCGACGGATTGAGCGCGCGCAATGCGCGGTACACATCCACCGGGCGCGCGCGGAACGGCACGCTCATGCGCTGGCTGAGCACGACCTGGAAGACATCGCCGGCGCGGATGTATTCCTTCACCGTTTCCACGGCTTTCACGAAGCCATCGCGGGTGAAGCCGGAGATGAAGTCTTCTTCCTTCAGCAGTGAAGGATCGAGTACGTCGGGATAGCTGCGGCCGGAATGGCGGAGCCGATAGACCAACTCGTCAAGGCGGCGCACCGCGCGCGCATGCGCCTGTGGCTGCGAAGGGTCGGCATGGACGATCAGGTACAGCCGGCCCTTGAGGTTGTCGAATACGGCGAGTTCTTCCGACAGCATCAGGAAGGCGTCGGGCGTGCCGAGTTGATCAGGCTTGTCGCCGCCAGCCAGGCGCGGCTCGATGTAGCCGATCGATTCAAAACCGAAATAGCCGACCAGCCCGCCGGTGAAGGCCGGCAGCCCGGGCACGCGCGGCACGCTGAAGCTTTCGCGCAGGCGGTCCACTTCGGCCAGGGGGTCGGCGAGTTCCCGCGATTCGACCAGTTCGCCGTGCACCCGTGTTTCCACCGTGTTGCCGCGGAACGTGAAGGTGCGCGTGGCCGGCAGGCCGATGATGGAATAGCGGCCCCAGGTCTCGCCGCCTTCGACCGATTCGAACAGGTAGGTATGCGGACCGTCGGCCAATTTCAGGTAAACGGACAGCGGCGTGTCCAGGTCGGACAGCACCTCGCGCACCACGGGGATGCGGTTATGGCCGGCGGCGGCTAGCTGCCGGAACTCTTCGGCTGAAATCACGGGGGAAATCCGGCTTGACGCAGGCAAATAGTATAGGTGCTGGGAGAGGCTTCTGTGGGAGCGACTTCAGCCGCGATGCTCTTCAGGCTAGAGGCATCGCGGCTGAAGCCGCTCCCACAGGGTTATTTGCCGAGCATGTACAACTGCCACAGGTCGCGCCGGCTCATGTGAAGAAGCGGCTTGATCGCCAGCAGCGCGGTCCGGCCCACGGCTCCTTCCAGATAGCGCATTTCCTCGAACTTGGACTGGGTCACCTCGTCCACCGGCACCTCGATGCCGTTCTCGCGCATCATCAGCATGCCCTTGGCGCGCAGGGCCAGTTCCACGTGCAGGCGCAGGTAACAGACCAGGTCGGCCACCACCTCGCCTCGGAAATTCTTGCGCAGCGCGTGCAGGTACTGGCCGTGCGGCGATTCGGAAAATGCGCCCGAGTCGAGCAATTCGAGCAGGTCGCGGTCGGCATCGAAGCCATTGCCCAGCCAGTCGCCCACCGCCGCCTCGCTGCGCGAGAAGACGAACATCATCAGCGGCGGCAACAGCAGCATCAGCGCCAGGGTCTGGTAGATCGGCGGCAGCACGAACTGGTTGAAACCCGCGTGCAGGACCGCGGCGGCCAGCAAGGGCGGCAGCACGGCGCCGAAATTCATCGCGCCGCGCCGGTCGGTGAGGGTCAGCACCATCACCGCGAAAATCGACTGCACGCCGCCGTGCAGCAGGGCCGTGCCGAAGCCGCGCACGATCCAGACGGCGATGTGGGCGTCGGCGAGGTCCTGCAGGTAATAGAGATTTTCGATCATCGCAAAACCGGCGCCGACCGCAAAACCAAAGATCGCCGCATCCACCAGGAAGCCGATGCGGTGCGTCCGTATCAGCGCCAGTACAACGATGCCCTTGAGGATTTCCTCGACCAGCGGGCCGATGGTGCGGGCGTAGGTGTCGAAATCGATGTCGGTAAGCCGCAGCAGGCCGACGTTGACCAGGTAGCTCAGGCCGGCGGCCACGCCGCCCAGGGCAATCACCATGGCCACGGTGCGCAGGCGCACCAGCTTGTAGCTGTCCATCGCCACCAGTGCGACCAGGAAGCACAAGACCGGCAGCAACCCGATGCAGGCGCGCAACAGCACCGAGCTCGTGTTCATGCGCCGGCGCCTGCGATCACAACACCTTCAGCGATACCAGCCACTCGTCGTCCACCTTCTGCGATTCCTCGAAGCCCTGCGCATAGCCGAAGGAAATCGTCATCGGCAGGTGGTCCATGATGGTGAAGTTCAAATCCAGCTGCAGGCCCACGTCGTGGTATCGGCGGCGACCGCCGGCCAGGCTGTCCTCGATTATCAGCGTGCCGGCGAACACGGCCGGCCGGATGTAGCTGAGATAGAAACCCGGCACGCCCACTTCCTCGAAGCGGAACGGCGGCGCATTCCATTCGATCACGTTCTTGTAGAAGCGCTTGCCACCCAGGGCATCGATCTCGAAACCGGGGAAGGTCTGGTACTCGCGATATCGCTTGACCGCGCGGTTGTCGACGTAGTTGTTGTGGAAACTGCCGAAATAGAAGTTGGTCAGGCTGTCGGCCGGATTGCCGCTGGCGCTGCCGGCGGCGTTGTAGAACCAGATGGACGAATTGGCCCACGGCAACGCAAAACCGAAATCGAAGGTGCCGGTGAGCTTGGGATAGGTCTCGCCGTTGGCGTGGTCGGCCGACGCATACAGCGACCAGTCGTAGCCCTTTTCGTGGTCCACGCTGGCCTGTGATTTGCGGGTGTTGCTGTAGTCCAGGCCGATCTCTGCACTGACCAGCGAATCGAGCACGCTGCTGACATTCTGGTTGGCCGGCAAGGTGTCCAGGCCCGTGTAGTAGGCCAGGTTCGCGCTCCACTCGAAGCGGCGCGGCTCGTCGTACACGATCAGCTTGCGATAACCGATGCTGGCGGCGTCGCCCTTTCGGCTGCGCTTGGTGGGGCCGAACAGGTCGTAGAAATCGGCGTTGTTGTGCCAATAGCGGAAACGCCAGTCCAGGGTCTTGAATTCCACGGCCACGTGCAGGCGCTCGTCCGACGGCACGTTGCCGTCCACCGACACGCTTGCGGTCAGCGACAGGTTGTACAGGTGCAGCGGATCGGCGAAGCCGTAGCGATAGCCCACCGCCACGCTGTCGCGATAACCCATCACTACCGGATAGCCGCCGTCAGGCGTCATCTCCTTGAGTGGTGAATACTTCTGCCGGCTGGTGATCATGGAATCGAGCGGAATATCGGCAGGTGATCCGGCATTCCACGACTTCACCACCGGATGCTTGTCGGCGATGACGGTGCCGAGGAACGTGATGGCGCCCAGGTCTTCCAGCGGCTCGACCTTCAGGATCGTGGGCACGAAACCCGTGCCGGAATATTCCAGCGCCAGCAGCGAACCGTCAGGCTGCGGCATCGGCCGGAAGAAGCCGGTCTCGGCATTGGTCAGGGCCTTGATCTCGCTATTGGCGATCTCGAAACGGAACAGGTTGGAGACGCCGGTGTAGTACGAACTGCCATAGAGGTAGCGGCCATCGGGCGAGAACACGAAACCTTCGGGCACGGCCTGCCCGAAATTGAATTCGGCGACCGGCTTGAGCTCGCCGGCGCCGAGCGAATCGATCGGGAACACGCGCAAGTACTGCTTGCTGTCGATCTCCTCGACCGTGGTCGAAAGCAGCTTGCCGTCCGGCGAAATATCCAGTTCGCTCAACACCTGGCCGTAGGGCAGCGTGATGAGCTGGTTCCATTCCTTGTACGGCGGCTTGATGCGCACCAGCGTCGAATAACCGTTTTCCTGGCGCATGCCGAGCAGGCTTTGGTCCACCGGATTGAAGGCCAGGTCGCCGATACGCGCGTCCTTCAGCAGCATTCGCGTCTTTCCGCTGGCAAGGTCGAGCGCCATCAGGTCGCGATAGGCGGCGTTGTCGGCGGTGTAGAACAAGGTCCGCGACTTCGCATCGAAGGCGGTGGAGGCGACCAGGTATTTCACGGGGCCCTTCAGGTCCACGAAACGCTTGACGCTGCCGTCGCCGAGCGACACCGAGCCGATATGCGAGACGACGCCGGGATACAGGAAGGCGCCGATCATCGTGTTGCTGGCCGGGTCGACATAGGATTTGGACACGGACCCGAGCGTGCGTGGGCTGATTCGCCGGCCGACTGTCACCGGATACTTGCGCACTGAATCGAGGTTGGCCTTCTGGAACCGGTGTTCCCAGGCGATCCACTCGTTCCATGTGTCCTCGATGGACTTCCCGAAGACGCGCTTGAACTGGGTGCCGTAGTAGCGATCGCTTTCCGGCGCGCGGGACAGCCATTCGATCACTTTTTCCGGCGAATATTCCAAGGACACGTAGCTGATGAAGCGCGTGCCGTAAAGGTAGGCGTTGGCCATCGTGTTGAAATCGGCCGCCGTGCCCTCCGACACGAGGCCCAGCGCACTATAGAAATGCGCGTCGTCCCGGACCATGGCGCGGAACACCATTTCATCGTAGCCGCCCTGCGCGCGGCCGATGCCGCCCGACAGCCAGGTTTCCATGTAGACGGCGGAACCTTCCGTGTACCAGCGCGGCGTGCTGTTGCGCGGCGTGGACAGGTAGTTGTAGACGATGGTAATCGGATGTTCGTCGGTTTCGCGGGGCTTGCCGCCGAAGAAGCGACGCCATTTGGCGTCGTCCTGGTTCCAGGCATCGAGCGTGGCAACGTGCACCAGCTCGTGGCTGGTCAGGGAATGGAAGCGTTCATTGCTGGGCATCGTCTCGAACGCGTGACTGCTGGGCGACAGTTCGGCGGCGATGATGTTCTGCGGCGACACCAGGGCGCGGCCGTTGCCGTAATCAGAGGTATCAGTGAGCACGAAGCTCACTTTCTCGTAGGGCGCCCAGCGGAAGATCCGCTTCTCGACCTCGAGTGCATTGAGGAAGGAACGAGCGATATAGGGCGTCAGGTAGGTTTGCTGCGGGTCCTGGTAGAGCAGGCGCAAATCTTCGGTCTGCAGTTGGGCCAGTTCAAACTTTTCGGCAAGAGCCGGGCTGCTCGTGGCGAGCAGGCAAAGCAGCGGCACCACCCTGCGCGCACTTCGGGACTGCATTGCCTTTCTCCCCAGCAAGGACCATTGCGGTCGTTGGCCATCCCCCGGCCGACCTTACAACAAAAAGCCGCCTGCTGTTCGCAGGCGGCTAGTTTGATCGAGCTTGTTGCTTGGACGCTTAGTCGGCCGAAGCCTTGTTGTCCTGTCGGCGGGCCTGCGCATCGCTGGCCAGGGCGGCGCGGAAGCTGTCGCTGGCCATCGCGGCGCGGAAGCTGTCGCTGGCGAGGGCGGCACGGAACGAGTCGCTGGCCAAGGCGGCGCGGAAGCTGTCGCTGGCGAGGGCGGCACGGAACGAGTCGCTGGCCA
>JANNWV010000195.1:0-6713 GCA_031408815.1 Gammaproteobacteria bacterium | reverse complement strand
CAAGTGGTTCACCGGCCAGGCCGATGCGCTGCATCTTTCCCTGCTGGCCGCCGCGATGGCTGCCGTGGTGCTGGTGCTCGCGGCACTGGTGGCCTTGCGCGTGCTGTCGGTGGCGATCGCCCTGCTGCAGTTCCATGGCTTTCGACTGAGCGAAAGCGAGGGTCGCCTTAGTGTGCAGCGCGGCTTGCTGTCGCGCACGCGCGGCAGCGTGCCGAAACATCGCATCCAGGCCTTCAAGCTTTCCGAGGGCGTGCTGCACCGCCTGTTCAAGCGGCGCAGCCTGCGCGTGGACACCGCGGCAATGGAAGCGGTCAACGAGCGAAGTTCGCTTCGCGACCTGGCGCCCCTGGCGACGCCGGCGGCGATGGACGCACTGATCGACCGGCTGCTGCCCGAGCCGGCCTGGCCCGTGTCGCAATGGAAGCCGCTGCATCCGCGCGCATGGCGACGGAAGTTTTTCCTGCCGATGGTCATCACGCTGCTGGCAACGGCCGCCCTGGTATTCCAGAAGGGACTGCCGGGCCTGTTGCTGCTGGTGCTGGTACCGATCCTCTACTGGCGCGCCATCGTCTGGGCGAAGCACTCCGCGTATTCAATAGACAAGGGGCTGATCGCATTCCGCAGTGGCTGGCTCGACCGCCAATGGCAAGTCGCCGAGTCGCGCAAGCTGCAGGCGCTGGAATTGCTGCAGTCGCCGTTCGACCGCCGCCAGGGCATGGCGACGCTGCGCTTCGACACGGCGGGCAGCAACGTGCTGGAAGGCGGCTTGCATATTCCCTACCTGCCGGAAGCGGAAGCGCGCCGACTCTATGCGCAGCTTTCGATCGGCCTGGCGACGCCGTGGCGGATGTTGCCTACTCGGTCCAGAACTGCGGCGTCAGCAGCACCAGCACCGTAAATATTTCCAGGCGGCCGAGGATCATCGCGAAGCTGCACACCCAGACCGGGAAATCGCCCATATCCTGGAAGTGGATCGCTACGCTGCCCAGGCCCGGCCCCATGTTGTTGAGGCTTGATGCGACTGCGGTGAACGCCGTCAGTGCATCCACGCCTGCCGCCGCCACCAGTAAGGTCATCACCACGAAGCTGATCAGGTACAGGGTGCAGAAGCCGGCCACCGAGATCACCACGCTTTCGGACACGCGCCTGCCGCCCACCTTCACCACGAACTGGCCGCGCGGATGGACCAGCTGGCGAATTTCGCGCAGGCCCTGGCGCACGATCATCTGCCAGCGCGCCACCTTCATGCCACCGGCGGTCGAACCGGCGCAGCCGCCAATGAAGCCGAGCAATATCAGCAGCAGGGGCGCGGCACCCGGCCAGTTTTCGAAGCCCGGGCCGATGAAACCGGTGGTCGTGAGATTGCTGACCACCTGGAAGGCGGCATGGCGCAGCGACTCGCCCAGCCCGAAACGTCCCGATGCCCAGAGCGTGATCGTCACCAGCACGCTGGCGACCGCCGCAATGATGAGGAAGGTCCTGAGTTCCGAATCGGCCTGGTAGTGCGAGATCGTCGCCCGCCGCCAGGCGTACCAGTGCATGCCGAAGTTGATGCCGCCGATCAGCATGAACACGATCGTCATCGATTCCAGCAAGGGACTGTTCCAGTACGCGAAACTGGCGTCGTGCGTCGAAAAACCGCCCGTCGCCGTCGTGGACATTGCATGGCAGATCGCGTCGAACAGGGTCATGCCGCCCATCCAGAACGCCAGCGCGCAGGCGAAGTTCAGGCCCAGGTACACCATCCACAAGGCACGCGCGGTCTCGGCGATGCGTGGCGTCAGTTTGTTGTCGCGTTGCGGCCCGGTGGACTCGGCGCGGAACAATTGCATGCCGCCGATCTTCAGCATCGGCAGGATGGCGACGGCCAGGATGACGATACCCATGCCGCCCAGGAAGTTCAGCGACTGCCGATAGAACAGCACGCTGCGCGGCAAGGCGTCGAGCCCGACGATCACCGTGGAACCGGTGGTGGTCAGTCCGGAGGTCGCCTCGAATACGGCATCGGTGAAGCTGAGGTTGGGCGCGGTCAGCATGAACGGGATGGCCGTGACCAGGCTGGCCAGTACCCAGATCGACGCGGTGATCAGGAAGCCGTCGCGCAGGCGAAGTTCGTACTCGGCGTTGCGCACCGGATACCAGCACACGAAGCCTGCGGCGCCGATCAGCAGGAAGCTGTCGACGAAGGCAGCCAGGCTCGGCTCGTCCAGGAAATAGGCGATGAGCATCGGCGGCACGGTGATCAGCGAGCTAAGCGCGATGATCGCGCCGAAGATCCGCTGCACCGCCTGGACGCGCGGGCTCAAATCAGGCTCCGACCTGGAACAGCGCGTTCACCTGCGGCATCTGCCGCTTGTCGGACACGAACAGGATGACGTGGTCGCCGGGCTCGATGACGATGTCGTGGTGGGCGATGAGCAGTTTTTCCCCGCGCACGATGCCACCGATGGTGGTGGCGTCGGGTAGGTCGAGTTCCTCCAGCGAGCGACCGATAACGCGCGATGTCCGGCGATCACCGCGCACCACGGCCTCAATCGCCTCGGCAGCGCCGCGCCGCAAGGAATAGACCTGGGCCGGCGCGCCCTCGCGGATATGCGCGAGCAGGGCGCTGAGCGTGACCATCTGCGGGCTGACCGCGATGTCGATGCTGCCGCCTTCCACCAGCTCGGCGTAGGACGGCCGGTTGATCAGCGCCAGCACGCGCGGGCAACCCAGGCGCTTGGCCAGCATCGCCGACAGGATGTTGGCCTCGTCGTCGTTGGTCAGCGCCATATACACGTCGGTCTGGTCGATGTTTTCTTCGCGCAGCAGGTCTTCGTCGGCGCAATCGCCTACCAGCACGATGGAATTCAGCAGTTCTTCGGCGATGCTGCGGGCGCGTTCACGCGAGCGCTCGAGCACCTTCACCGAATAGCGGTTCTCGAGGCTGCGCGCCAACCTGCGGCCGATGTTGCCGCCACCGGCGATCAGCAGGCGGCGCGTGGGCCGGTTGTCGAGCCGGCGCAATTCACTCATCACGGTGGTGATGTTGCGCGCGTCGGCCAGGAAGAACACTTCATCGTCTTCCTGGATGACAGTGGTGCCTTCGGGCTTGATGGCGCGACGGTTGCGAAAGATGGCGGCGACGCGCGCATCCACGTTGGCGGGGAGATGCTGGCGAAGTTCGCGGATCTCATGGCCGACCAGGGCGCCGTCGCGCACGGCGCGCACGCCGACCAGCTGCGCGCGGCCATTGGCGAAGTCGAGTACCTGCAAGGCGCCCGGGTATTCGATCAGTCGCTCGATGTGCCGACAGACCAGGTCTTCGGGGCTGATAGCGGCGTTCACCGCATCGGCGATGCCCAGGTATTCCGATTCGCGCAGGCGCGCGACGCGGGTGGCGGTCTTGAACAGACGCTGGGCCACCTGGCAGGCAATCAGGTTGACCTCGTCGCTGGACGTCACCGCGACCAGCAGGTTGGCTTCTTCGGCGCCTGCTTGCGCCATCACGCTGGGCAGCGATGCGTGGCCGACCACGGTGCGGATGTCGAGTTTCTCGGCGAGCTCGCGCAGCCTCTGGTGGTCGGTATCGACCACGGTGATGTCGTTGTTTTCCCCTGCCAGCGACGCGGCCACTGACGAACCGACTTGTCCCGCACCAAGAATCAGAATCTTCATGATCACCTTGATCGGCGGAGGGCCGGCGGTTGCGGCCGATATGATAGCCCAGCCGCTGCCGGGCACGGACCGCCCGCGCGGCGGCGCCTAGTCGGGGTCGCTCAACCCAGCCCCGAAGCACGCCGGCGTGATGCCGGCCCGGGTCACCAGGAACCAGTTGCGGCGATTGGCCGAGCCGACGCTGCGCACCGCCGGCGTTTCCAGGTCGGCTGCGGAAAAGCACGGATTTTCGGTGCGCGGCTGCGAAAACAGCACTCGGCGCTGGTCGGGCGCCTGGTCGAGCCATTCAACCGCCATGCGCAATTGCTCTGGCGCAGGCCGACGGAAGCCGAATTCATGGACCGGGCCGACTGCCTGCAGCAGGTTCTGTTCCTTCCACTCGACCAGGCCGATGGTGACGTCGGGTCCCGCGACGTCGCGGGCACGCTCCATCAGCGCGCGGGCCGAGCTGCTCGGGTCCAGCACCGGATGGGCGACCCAGCCGTAACCGCACCATAGCGCCACCAGCAACCAGGCCATGGCGATGCCTGCACCTGCAGTGCGCTTCCAGGCCGCGACCAGCAGTCCGCTTGCGCCGACGAAAACCAGCATCCACCAAAGCGCTTGCGCGCCGCCTTCCAGCCCGCGATCGACGATCAGCTTCTGGATGAAGGCTGGCGGCTGCACCAGCGCGGCGACGCCCACGCCCAGCAGCACCAGTGCGAACACGACGCAGAAGACGAACAAGGCGCGCCGGAAATTCCGGCCCTGCATCAGGTCAGCCAGGTACGGCCCGGCGGCCAGCGCCACCGCCGGTAATGCCGGCAGGATGTACATGTCGCGCTTGCCCGGGCTGGCGCTGAAGAACAACAACACCAAGCCTGCCCAGGCCAATGGCAACCAGACGCGAGCGTCGCGATGGCGCAGCGCATCGAGCCAGTCGCGCCACAGCCAGGCCAGGGCCAGCGAAAACGGCAGCCAGAACAAGGCGATGACCTGGCCGAAATACCAGAACGGCTTGTGGTGATGCCACGCATCCGCGTAGCGCGTGGCGGTTTGCTTGTACAAAAGGTTGTCCAGGTAGGCGCGATGCACCGGATCGCCATCGGCCAGCGCCATGGTCACCATGGGCAGCAGCCACATCGCGATGGCGGCAAGGAACACGAGTCCGCCACCCGACCAGCGCAGTGCATTTCCATTTCCGGGATCGGCGATGCCCTGCCAACGCTGGCGACGCATCAATGCATAGGGAATCAAGGCGAGCAGGGGCAGGAAGCCGACGCCCTTCAGGACCACGCCGGCGCCGGCAGCGAAGCAGCCGGCCCAGAACCAGCGCCAATTCGGGCCGAGCAGGAGATGTCGAAACATTCCGTACAGCGCAAAGGTGGTGAACAACACCAGCGTCGGATCGATCTGCGCGCGCTTGAACTGATAGACGAACTGCAGGCAAGACAACACGGCAATCGCCGACCACAAACCGGCACGATGATTCCACAGGCGACGACCGAGGTCGTAGGTCAACCACAGCGTACCGAGGCCCGACAGCAGGGACGGCAACAGGAAGCTCCAGCGCCAGCTTCCGATCAGTCCCCGCGCCGCAGCGAGTATCCAGAAGAACAGGGGTGGCTTGTCCGGGTACAACTCCTGGCCGCGATGCGGAAACCACCAGCTGCCGCCTTCGAACATCTGCTTGGCGACCAGCACGAAGCGTGGCTCGTCGGCAGGCCAGGGATCACGCAGCCCATAGCCTGCACCGAGCACCAGCAGCGCCAGACCAAACAGCCAGAACAACTGTCGGCGTTGCGCGGCGTCGAGGGCGGTGGGCGAGGTCATGTCAGGGTGCTTTGCGCATCAGTGCGTAGAAGAAGCCATCCATGCCGTCCTCGCCGGGAAACCGCTGCCGGCCTGCACCGCTGGCGTGGCCGAATCGCTCGTCGAGCGGCTGCGCTTGCGCGTCCGGCGTGCGCGCAAGGAATGCATCCACCTGGCGCTGGTTCTCGTCCTTCAAGACGGAACAGGTCGCATACAAGAGCCGACCACCCGGCGCGAGCACCGACCACAGCGCATCGAGCATCTGCGCCTGTTGCGCGACCAGGGCGGGAATGTCTTCGGCGCGGCGATGCCACTTCACGTCGGGTTGCCGGCGGATGATGCCGGTGGCCGAACAGGGCGCATCCAGCAGTATCGCGTCGAATTTCTTTCCATCGGCCCAGGCATCGGGGCGCATGGCATCGCCCGCGACCAGCGCGACATTGGTCGCTTCCAGTTGCAGGCGCTTGAGCGTGGCGCGTACGCGACGCAGCCGACGCTCGTCAACGTCCAGCGCCAGCAGCGACCCTGCCGCGTCGAGTTGGCTGGCGATCTGCGCGCACTTGCCGCCCGGTGCGGCGCAGGCGTCGAGCACGTTTTCATTCGGCAGCAGTTGCATCGCCTCGACGGCCAGTTGCGCGGCCCCATCCTGCACCGATACCGAGCCGGCGCGCCAACCCGGCAGCGACTCCGGCGACAGCCGCACATCCACGCGCAAGGCATGTTGCGGAAACGCCGGCGCGCTGGCCTCGATGCCGGCATTGCGCAGCAAGGCCTGGTAGGCGTCGCGGGAAACCTGGCGCGTGTTGGCGCGCAACCACAGGGGCGCGGCGACGTTGTTGTTGGAAAGGATTGTGTCGAACTGGTCGGGCCAGTCGCGGCCGAGGGTTTCCACCAGCCAATCGGGATGCGAGGTGCGCACCGCGATTTCATCCGACTGCGGCAGCGGCTCGCGCGTAGCGCGACGCAACAGCGCATTCACCAGGCCGACCAGCGCGGTGCGGCCCAGGTCACGCGCCGCTTCGGCGGTAGCGCCGACGGCGGCATGCGGCGACAACTTCAGTTCATCCAGTTGCGCCAGGCCGCAAAGCAGCAGGCAGTGGATGATGTAGTCGCGGTCGCGCATAGGGCGTGCGAGCCAGAGCGACAACACGTATTCGTAGCGATAACGATGGCGCAGGGTCGCGAAGCAGATCGCTTCGAACAATGAACGGTCGCGCGGATCAGAGATTTGCGGCAGGACTTCAGCCAGTTCCGCCTTCAGTGAT
>JANNWV010000194.1:0-14236 GCA_031408815.1 Gammaproteobacteria bacterium | reverse complement strand
CGTATTCAATCCCAGTGCCAGCGGGCAGGGTCGTGAAATTATTGATGCGCTCAGCGGCAAGGGCGATCGCCATGCCTTGGCCGTGCGCATGTCCGCCCTGCCGTTTCGCAGCCGCCTGGACGCGTCCAGCGGCAACGCCCTGGAGGACTACCAGGTCGCTACCGTCTTGATGCTGCTCGGCGAGGGCAAGCTTGCCCTGGACTACGTGGACCGGCTTTCGCGGGAGTTGGGCAACGAGATGGATTGGGCAATCATGAGCCCCGCGCTGGACCCGATTCGCTGCGAACCGCGCTTCATCGCCGTCGTCAAGCGCCTGAAGACCACCGACCTGTACGCACCAAAAGTATGCGCAGGCAAGCACTGACATGACCCTGATCGCCGAACTCAATCGCCGCAACGTCGTCCGCATGGCCGGGTTGTACCTGGTCGGCGCGTGGCTGATTACACAGGTCGCCGGTACGGTACTGCCGATGTTCGGCGCGCCGGGCTGGGTTCCGCGCACCATCGTCATCGTGCTGGCGATCGGATTCATCCCGGCCCTTGCCTTCGCCTGGATATTCGAGCTTACGCCCGACGGCATCAAGCGCGATGAAGAAGTGCCGCCGGAGAAATCGATCGCACCGCAAACCGCGCAGCGCATGAATCGCATGATCATTGCGTTGCTGATGCTGGCGCTGGTGTATTTCGGTTTCGACAAGTTCGTGCTGGCGCCGCGCCGAGCAACAGAAGCGGTGTCAGCGACCGTTGTTGGCCAGCCATCCGGCGCTGCAGCCACGACTACCGCGACAATCACCGTCCCCGACAGCGCTGCTATCGACCCCGCATCGATTGCAGTGCTTCCCTTCGTCGACATGAGCCAGGGCAAGGACCAGGAATATTTCTCCGACGGCCTGTCGGAGGAATTGCTGAACCAACTGGCGCAGATTCCGCAACTTCGCGTCATTGCGCGCACGTCTTCGTTTTCCTTCAAGGGCAAGGAAGCCAACGTCGCCGAGATCGCCCGCATCCTGAAGGTTGCTCACGTACTAAAGGGCAGTGTTCGCAAGTCCGGTAATACCCTGCGCATCACCGCGCAGCTGATCCGCACGTCGGACAGTACACACCTGTGGTCGCAGACCTACGACCGCAACCTGACCGATGTGTTCAAAGTGCAGGATGAAATCTCCAGCGAAGTGGTAGCGGCCCTGAAGCTGAAGTTGTTGCCCGGCACCCAGCCGGACAACACCCAGCGCACCCATAGTCCCGAAGCGTACGAGCAATACCTGATTGCCATGAACACCTTCCGCCTCGCCGGGCGCAGCAACGTCGAGGTGGCGGTGGCAGCCCTGCGGCGCGCGATCGCCATCGACCCGGGCTACGCCAATGCCTACGCGCAGTTGGGAAACATGGAGGCCAACCTGGCCGACTTCACCGAAACGCCTGCGCAACGCGAAACGCTGATCACACAGGCGCTCGCCGACGCTGACCGCGCTGTTGCGATTGCACCCGACCTGTCCGAGGGTTACGTCTGGCGCGGCAATATCCGCTATCGCATGCGCTGGGACTGGCAGGGCGCGCAGTCCGACCTGGCGCATGCGCTGGCGCTCGACCCCAACGATGCCTTGGCACTGAGCAGCTACGCCGCTGTCCTGTTTACCCTGGGGCGGCGCGAGGAGGGGATTGCAGCGTTGCGCAAGGCGGCTGTTTCCGACCCGCTGTCGGACGCCGTCTGGAGCGCGCTTGGCCGCCTCCTGGACGCTGCCGGTGATAGGGCGGAGGCGAAGCAGGCTCTCGCGCGCGCACTGCAAATAAATCCGCAGCAGAACTGGGCCAACTTCCTGCTCGGCAATATGCTTCTGAAGGACGGCAACACGGATGCGGCGATTTCTTACTACCGGCGCGCGCCCGAACAATTCCGTACCACCGGCATGGCCATGGCCGAGTTCACGCGCGGCAACGAAGCTGCGTCGCGCGCCCTGTTGGCGAAGATGGAGAAGGACTTCGCGATTGGTTTTGCCTACCAGATCGCCCAGATATACGCCTGGCGCGGCGAGAAGGACCAGGCCTTTGCGTGGCTCGACCGCTGCTTCCCCCTGCACGACGCTGGCTTGGTGCGCATGCCTTTCGATCCCGTGCTCGATCCGCTACGCAAGGATCCGCGCTTCGACTCGCTGGTGGCGAAAATGGGCTTTCCGAAATGATCCTGCGCAAGCTTTCCCAATCCTTGAAGGAGCAGAACTGGGCCGCCATCTGGATCGAGTTCTTCCTGCTTGTGGCTGGCGTCTTCCTCGGCATCCAGGCAGCGAACTGGAATGAACAACGCACCATCGAGAGGAAGGCGAAAGTATTCACCGAGCGCTTGCGCGAGGACCTTCGTGTGGAAGTGTGGAGGTTCGCCGCCCTGAATCTCTACTATGAGGATGTGGTGGTCAATGCCAAGGCAACGATGGGCGCGCTTGAGGGCAGGACCGAGTTGTCCAACGAGGCACTATTGATTGCTGCCTACCGGGCAACCCAGTACTCGGAGTTCCTGCAGTACCGGGCAACCTATGACGAGTTGACTTCAACCGGAAATGTCGGACTGATCGCGGATCTGCAGTTGCGCCGGATGGCGACCGAAACCTACGGGACGAAGCTCTATGAGAACGTGAAGAACGAGGGAATCAACTCTGCGTATCGCGTGGCTTTCAGGAAGCTGATTCCCAGCGAGGTGCAAGCTGCGCTCGCCTCGAACTGTGGCGATCGACCGTCGCTTGTCAACGACTACGAAAGCATAAAAAATGTGCTGCACTATCCGTGCAAGTCCGGCTTGCCACAGCAAGCCATCGACAGCGCCGCAGCAGCCCTGCGCGCTGATGCCACGCTGGTGCCCTTGCTAAGGCTACGCCTGGCCAACATCTATTCGGCCACCTCGACCACGGTCATGAGCGAAGATGTCCAGCACAACCTGCGGGCACTGTCCAAGGGCAAGCAATGAGCCTTTTCGCCGAACTCAAGCGCCGCAACGTCATCCGCATGGCCGGGTTGTACCTGGTCGGCGCGTGGTTGCTGGTGCAGATCGCGAGCACGCTGTTTCCGGCCTTCGGCGTACCCGGCTGGGCGCTGCGCGGCCTGGTAATCGTGCTCGCGCTCGGTTTCGTTCCGGCCATCGTCTTCGCCTGGGTATTTGAAATGACGCCCGACGGCCTCAAGCGCGACGAAGACGTTGCGCCCGGGCAATCGATCGCACCGCAGACCGCGCAACGGATGAATCGGCTGCTCGTTGCAATGCTGCTATTGGCGGTCGTGTACTTCGGCTTCGACAAATTCGTGCTGGCGCCGAAGCGCGAAGCCGCCTTGGTGGCAACGACATCGCAGGTGGTGAAGGCGGAAACACTCGCCAGCGCAGAAGCCACGGTCAGCGACAACTCCATCGCGGTGCTGCCCTTCGTGGACATGAGCCAGGCCAAGGATCAGGAGTATTTCTCCGACGGCCTGTCGGAAGAGATCCTAAACCTGCTGGCGCAGATCCGCGACCTGAAAGTGATCGGGCGCACGTCCTCGTTCGCCTTCAAGGGCCGCAACGAAGATCTGCGCACCATCGGCAACACGCTGGGCGTGGCGTATCTGCTGGAAGGCAGCGTGCGCAAGTCTGGCAACGACTTGCGCATCACCGCGCAGCTGATCGAGGTGGAAGGCGGATCGCACCTGTGGTCGCAAACCTACGACCGCAAGCTGGAGAACGTGTTTGCCATCCAGAGCGAGATCGCCGCTGCCATTGCCGAGGCGCTAAAAATCAACCTGATCGGTGCGGGCCAGGCCGCGCCGGTGGCCCAGTCGGCCGCCTCGCTGCCGGCCTACGAGCTGTTCCTGCAGGCCCGC
Source organism: Gammaproteobacteria bacterium (assembly GCA_031408815.1). Taxonomy (GTDB): domain Bacteria; phylum Pseudomonadota; class Gammaproteobacteria; order Xanthomonadales; family Xanthomonadaceae; genus Arenimonas. The sequence continues at coordinate 10,396 of JANNWV010000194.1, read as the reverse complement.
CGGCTGATCCAGGGACGCACGCGCAGCGGGCTCGAAGCCGCGCGCGGGCTGCTCGATGAGGCGCTCAAGCTGGACCCCAACTACGCTTCGGCGCTGGCAGCGCAGGCGCAGACATTTTATATGCTGAACAACGCAGGGGGAGGCTATGGCGACATCCCGCTCGAACAAGCGATTGCGATGGCGCAACCGTTGCTGGACCGGGCGCTGGCGCTGGATCCCAAATTGGCCGAGGCGCATGCGGTGCAGGGCCTGCTATTTAACCAACAACGCGACTTCCCTCGTGCCGAAGCGGCACTTGGCCAGGCGCTGTCGTTGAACCCCAATCTGGCGGATGCGCTGCACTGGCAGGCAGGCATGCTCGGCGGTAGCGGACGCCTGCGCGAAGAGTTGGCGGTTCGGCAGCGGCTGGACGCGATCGACCCGCTTAACGTGGCCAATCTGTTGATCCTGAACCGCGCTCTCCGGAATAGCGGCAAACCGACCGAAGCACGGGCCGTGACGGCCCGCTTGCTGCGCGCATTTCCAGACAATCCGCAAAGTTTCGGGGCGCAGGCAGGTGACCTGGTGGACGCAGGCCATTTGGCCGAGGCGCAAGTTCCAGCGGCGCGAATGCTGGCGCTCAAGTCGAACTGGGCGCCGGGGCTGAATGCCGGGATCTACTACGCCCTTGGCGATTTCGAGAAGGTGCTGTCGCTGCAGGAATCTACAAGGTCACGGGCTTTGATCGCACTGGGTCGAAATGCGGAGGCCGTGGCGGTTGCCCGCGAGCGCTTCGCCGCGGCGCCGGAGGATCGCGGTGCTGCCAAAGACTTGCTCACCGCCCTGTCATGGGCTGGGCGCTTCGATGAGGTGCTGTCGCTATACCGGGAGCGCTGGGATGACCTCAAGGGTCTGGACACCTATTTTGGCGCCGTCGAAATAGGGCCACTTGCGTCGATCGCCACTGCGCAGCGGGCAAAGAGCCAGCAACAACCCCTCGCCGCCACCTTGGCGCACTGGCGCAAGCGCACCGATTTCCTGCGCGGGCAGGGCTATGCCGCTGACAATTCCCTGATGACCGAAGCCCGCTATCGGGCGCTGACTGGCGAGCGCGTTGCCGCTTTGAAAGCATTGACCAAGGCCATTGACACCGGTGATCGCGACCCACTGCTCGGCCGCGACCCCGCCTTTGCCGACCTGCGTGACGATCCGGATTTCAAGGCACAGCTTGCTCGCATGAAGAAGTTGATCAATGCCGAGCGCGCCAAACTCGATATGGCGCCGCTGCCATGAGCTTCATCGCCGAACTCAAGCGCCGCAACGTCATCCGCATGGCCGGGTTGTACCTGGTCGGTGCGTGGTTGCTGTTACAGGTGGCCGGCACCGTGCTGCCGTGGTTCAGCGTGTCGGCGTCCGTCCTGCGTGGCCTGGTGGCCGTGCTTTCCATCGGCTTCATTCCGGCGCTCGCCTTCGCCTGGGTTTTCGAGCTGACCGCGGATGGGTTCAAGCGTGACCAGGACGTGCCGCCGGAGCAGTCGATCGCTCCCCAGACCGCAAGACGCATGAATCGCCTGATCGTGGCGGGCTTGTTGCTGGTTATCGCGCTGATGGTGGTCGAGCGCGTGTGGTTCGCCGCCGCGCCGGATACGCCGACCGCTGTGTCGTCGGCCGTGTCGTCGGCCCTACGCCCGAACAACGACAAGACCGCGCCGGACAACTCGATTGCAGTGCTGGCCTTCAGCGACCTGAGCCAGTCCCAGGACCAGGCGTTCTTTTCCGATGGCATGGCTGAGGAAATATTGAACGCGCTGACCCGGGTGAAATCCCTGCGCGTGCTCGGCCGCAGCTCCTCGTTCCAGTACAAGGGCAAGGATGTCGCGCCGCAGACGATCGGCAGGGAGTTGGGGGTGGCGTATGTGCTCAATGGCTCGGTTCGGAAACAGGGAGAAAAGCTGCGCATCACCGCCGCACTGATCCGCACCAGCGATGGCGTCCAGCAATGGTCCAAGCAATACGACGGTGACCTGGGCGATGTTTTCGACCTGCAGGATTCCTGCGCCCGCGATATCGCCAAGGAACTCAACATCACCCTGGGCGGCGGTCAGCAACGACTGGTCGACAAGGCTACCGACAATCCCGAGGCGTACGCCAAATTCATCGAGGCGCAGGCCTTGGTGACACGCCGCTTCGGCGACAGTCTGCCGCGCGCCATCGTGTTACTCGATGCGGCGCTAGGGTTGGATCCGAAGTTTGCCCGGGCCTGGGCCAAACTGGCGGTGGCGAACGCGGTGGTGGTGCAGTATGTCGGCGGCGACTGGAAGCAGCACTGGGATGCGGCCGAAAAAGCCGCCAACCGCGCCATCGAGCTTGATCCCGACAGTTCCGAGGCCTACGCGACCATCGGCTATATCAACCTGTCGCGGCGCCGCTACCTGGATATGGACGCGCCCGCGCGCCGCGCGTTGGCGCTGGACCCGGACGACATCACCAGCAATTTCTGGATGGCCAACCAGTACGCATCGATGGGCCGCGTGCGCGATGCCGAGCGCGCAGCCGCCCATGCGCTGCAGCGAGATCCGGCCAATACCCTGCTGACCTTTTACCAGGGCAACCTGCTGTGGATGCTGGGCGACTACGACCCGGGGCGGCTGTTGTCCGAGCGGGCCGCTGCGCTTGGCCATCCCCTGTCAGGCATGGTCCTGGGCTACGATCAGGCCCGGCGCGGCGATGTTGCAGCCGGCGCCAGGCTCTTTGCTACGGGCATTGCGGCACTGGGAACCAAGATCCCGTTGCCGGACCTCGAGACAATCTTCGTCGGAAGCTATGGGGACGCCGCGCAGCGCAAGCACGGGCTGGCCACGCTGGACCGGTATCTGGGCGATGAGTACGCGCCGACGCTGCTGATCATGCTCGGCGAACCCGAGCGCTCCTTTGCGCTGTTCGAACATGGGCAATCGGGCTTGTCGGACGCCTATTTCGATTGGTTGTGGTTGCAGGAGGATTGGTCGCGCAAGGCGCGCCAGAGCCCGGCCTTCCAGGGCTTCGCCAAGCGCCTCGGCCTGGTCGCCTACTGGCAGAAAAATGCCTGGCCGGACCTGTGCGAACCGGCTCCGGACATCGGCTCCGATGCGTTCACCTGCCAATGAAAATTGCCAACACGAAGAGGGGCTAAGCATGTATCCGGTCACGCTCGATACGGCATATTTCCCAGCGCAGCATGATGAGACGATCCGCGACACTACGATAGGAAGTGTACTGATCGAAGCTGCCACCGAAGCGCCGGATGCTGAAGCGCTGGTCGAGGCGCGCGCCGACGGTTCGATCGGGCGGCGCTTTACCTATGGTCAATTGTTCAGCGAAGCGGAGCGTTTGGCCGACAGCCTGGCCACTCGTTATGCGCCCGGCGAGCGCATCGCCATCTGGTCGCCGAACACGCCCGAGTGGGCGTTGCTTGAATTCGCCGCTGCGCTCGCCGGTCTGGTCCTGGTCACCGTCAATCCGGCCTACCAGGCCAAGGAACTGGCGTATGTGCTGCAACAGTCGCGCAGCGCCGGGCTGTTTCTGGTGCGCGAGTGTCGCGGCAACCCGATGGCGGAAATCGCGCGTGAGGTCTGCGCCGATTTGCCGCAGATCCGGGAAGTGATTGATCTTGACGACCACGCGGCACTGTTCGCCATGGACGGCCCGGCACCAGTTCGCCGCGAGGTGCGCCCGGACGATCCGGCACAGGTGCAATACACCTCGGGCACCACCGGTTTTCCAAAAGGCGCCGTACTCTCGCATCGCAGCCTGACCAACAACGCACGCTTCAGCATGTCGCGCATGGGTGCGCAACGTGGCGACACCTATCTCAACGTGATGCCGATGTTCCATACCGCCGGCTGTTCGATCGGCCTGCTCGGCAGCGTGCAACTGCGCTGCCGACTGCTGATGGCAAGGATGTTTGAGCCGGTCAGCGTGATGGCGCTGATCGAGACCGAGCGGGTCGCGCTGGTGATTGCCGTGCCGACGATGCTGATCGCCATGCTGGAGGCGCACGCAAGGCAGCCGCGCGACACCCATTCGTTGCGCATGGTAATGAGCGGCGGCGCGATGGTGCCGCCGGAATTGACCACCCGGCTGCAGGAGGCGTTCGGTTGCCAGTTCACGATCATCTTTGGCCAGACCGAGACCTCGCCCGTCCTGACCCAGACGCAGGCGAGCGACGGCTGGACCGAACGGGTTGAAACCATCGGGCAGGCTATCCCGAATACCGAGCTGTCCATCCGCGACAGCGGCAACAATCAAGTCGCTGCCATCGGCGCCATCGGAGAAATCTGCGCACGCGGCTATTGCAACATGCTCGGCTACAACGACAACCCGGAAGCCACCGCAAGAGCCATTGATGCCGATGGCTGGCTGCATACCGGCGATCTGGGCACCATGGATTCGCGCGGCTACCTGCGCATCACCGGCCGCCTCAAGGACATGATCATCCGTGGTGGCGAAAACATGTTTCCAGCCGAAATCGAGAATGCGTTGATCACCCATCCAGACATTGCCGAAGTCGCGGTCGTCGGCGTGCCCGACCCGCGCTGGGGCGAGATTGTCATCGCTTTCCTGCGTCCACGTGCCGCCACGCAACTACTGGTTGCCGATCTGGTCCGGCATGTGCGGAGCGAGTTGGCGGCGCCGAAGACGCCGGCGCACTGGATCGTGCTCGATGCGTTTCCGTTGACCGGCTCGGGCAAGATCCAGAAGTTCGTGCTGCGCGATCGCTATCTGGCGGGCGACTATTCCGGGCAGGTGCTTCGATGAGAACCCGGCTGTATTCAGGCCTTTCCGCCCCGGGCGCACAGGCCTTGTTGAAAGACCCGCGTGCCATGGAGGCGCTGAGCCGCTACGGCTTCGTAGCGTATTGGCGTGTGAAGGGCTGGCCGGCACTTTGTCGTCCGCTCGGCAGCTTCGATTTCGAGTGCAAGCCGGCGGCAGGGCGAAAATGACCTTACTCAGAGGACGCCCTGTTCTACACTCCATTCCTGGTCGCATCGGATTGACTCAATGAGCCTTTTCGCCGAACTCAAGCGACGCAACGTCATCCGCATGGCCGGGCTCTACTTGGTGGGCGCGTGGTTACTCGTGCAGGTGGCGAGCACCCTGTTCCCGGCGTTCGGCGTACCCGGCTGGGCGCTGCGCGCGCTGGTGATTGTGCTTGCGCTCGGCTTCACTCCCGCCCTTGTCTTCGCATGGCTGTATGAGTTCACGCCTGACGGGCTCAAGCGCGATGCCGACGTGTCGCCGGAGACTTCGATCGCGCCGCAGACGGCGCGGCGCATGGACCGGATCATCATCGCCGCACTGATGCTGGCCCTGGTGTACTTCGGCTTCGACAAATTCATTCTTTCACCGAGGAGCGCCGCTACCGCTGTCACTGCGCAACCCACGCAGGCGAAGCCCGCAGCGCCGGAGGCGAGTTCGGACCGCAAATCCATCGCGGTGCTGGCTTTCATCAACATGAGCGCTGATCGCGACAACGAGTATTTCTCCGATGGCATCGCCGAGGAGATCCTGAATTCGCTGGCCAAGGTGAAAGGCCTGAAGGTTGCCGGGCGGACCTCGTCATTTTCCTTCAAGGGAAAAAACCAGGACCTGCGTGAAATCGGCCGGGTGCTGGGCGTCGCCCACATCCTCGAAGGCTCGGTGCGCAAGCAGGGCGACAAGGTACGCGTCACCGCGCATCTGATCCGCAGCGAGGACGGCATCCACCTGTGGTCGGAAACCTACGACGGCGACCTGAAAGATGTGTTTGCCTTGCAGGAAAGCATTGCCCGGGCGATCACGGGTGAGCTGAAGGTCGTGCTGCAAGGAAAGCAGGCCACGCGCCTGGTGGATACCGGCACCGCAAACCCCGAGGCCTACGCGCTGTACCTGCAGGCGACCAGCATTTTCAATCGCCGCGATGGCGACCACTTTCCCGAGGCAATCGCGGCGCTGGAGTCGGCCACGCGGCTCGACCCGAAGTACGCGCGCGCGTATGCGCGCCTGACTTCACTCTATGCCGTCCTGTCGAGTTATTCGGATGCCAATTCGGTCGATGCGCACGTGAAGGTGGTCGAGTATGCCCAGAAAGCCAGCGCACTGGACCCGACCCTCGCCGAGCCGTATGCCGCGATGGGGCTCGACAACGGCGAGTTCCGCGGCAAGCTGGTCGATCAGTTCCTCGCGATGGAGCACGCGCTCGAACTCGAGCCGGACGATGTCACCGCCAACTTCTGGTATGCGCTCGCACTGGTCAAGGCCGGCTACACCAAGCTAGGCACCGAGCGACTCGAGCGCGCGCTGTCGCTCGATCCGATGTTGCCCAACGCGCTGCGCTGGCGCGGCAGCCTGTACATCCACGCCGGTGACCTGGTACGCGCCGAACAAGTGACCCGCCGGGCCCGCGACCTCGGCATGCAGACCTCGGACGGCAACCTGTCCAAAATTGCTGGAGCAAAAGGAGACCGCGCCGCGGCCGTCGCGCTGTGGGTCAGCGGCACGCGCGCCACCATGCGCGGCTGGTCGGACGCCGATCGCAAGCTGATTGCCGAAGGCATCTACGGCGATGCGGCGGCACGGCAGCGCGCCGTTGCCCTGCTCGATACCTACCTGGCGCAGCCCCATGCCTACGTTTCGCAAGTGGTTCCCGAGGCGCTGTTCAAGCTCGGCGAGCCTGCGCGGGCGCTAGAGGTGCTGCAAAGCCGGCAGCTGACCGATACAGGCGAGCCCTTCGCGTTGCTCTGGAGCCCACAAGGCCGGGCGATGCGTGCGTTGCCGGGCTTCGCGGCCTTCGCCCGCGACTTTGGCTTTTACGCGGCCTGGGACAAATATGGCGCGCCAGACATGTGCCGAAAACGCGGACCCGGCGACTATGCCTGCGATTAGCCCATGACCCTCATCCGCGAACTCCAGCGCCGCAACGTCATCCGCATGGCCGGGTTGTACCTGGTCGGCGCGTGGTTGTTGGTGCAGGTGGCGAGCACCTTGTTCCCGGCTTTCGGCGTGCCCGGCTGGGCGCTGCGCGGCCTGGTGATCGTGCTCGCGCTCGGTTTCGTTCCGGCCATCGTCTTCGCCTGGGTATTCGAGATGACACCCGACGGCCTCAAGCGTGATGAAGAGGTTGCGCCAGGGCAATCGATCGCACCGCAGACCGCGCAACGGATGAATCGACTGCTCGTTGCCTTGCTGCTGTTGGCGGTCGTGTACTTTGGATTTGACAAATTCGTGCTGGCGCCGAAGCGTGACGTGGCGTTGGTGGCAAACACGGCGCAGGCGTTAAAGGCGGAAACCCTTTCCAGCGCCAAAACCACCGACAACCGGGCATCGATTGCCGTGCTGCCTTTCGTCAATATGAGCACGGACGCGGAGAATGGTTTCTTCGCCGATGGCATTTCCGAAGAGTTGCTGAATGTCTTGGCCGGCGTGAAAGGGCTGAAGGTCGCCTCGCGTACGTCCGCCTTCTCGTTCAAGGGCAAGGACACGCCGATCCCGGAGATTGCCCGTCAGCTCGGGGTGCAGCATGTGCTGGAAGGTTCCGTGCGCAAGCAGGGCCAACGCGTCCGCATCACTGCGCAGTTGATCCAGGCCGGCACCGATGCGCACCTGTGGTCGGAAACCTACGACCGCGACCTCGACGACATCTTCAAGGTGCAGGAGGAGATTGCGCAGGCGATCACCAAGGAACTCGAGGGCATCCTTGGCAAGCGGGACGTGGCGGTAGCGGCCTCTACCGACAATCTCGATGCCTACCAGAGTTTCCTGAAGGGGCGGGCGCGTTTCAATCAGCGCGGAGACCTGTTGGCCGCCGCCGACGACTTCTCAAGTGCCGTCGAGAAGGATCCGGCGTTCGCCGAAGCCTGGGTTTACCTCGCAGCCACCTGGTCGGTTGCACCGGGCTACTATCCCGAGAGCCAGGTAAGGCCCGCCGAAGCAAAGGCGGCCGCGCGTGCTGCGCTGACGCGTGCCGAGGCGCTGGCGGCCAAGCACCCGATGGTGCCGGCACTCCGGGCGCAATTGCTGGAAGCCGATGGCGACTACATCCGCACACTCTCCCTGCTTGGAGAAGCTGTAAGTGTGAGCGTCCAGGATTCCTCGCCGGTCATGTGGCGCGGTTCCCTGCTGCTGCGCACCGGCTATGTTGACGAAGCCATTGTCGATCTTGAAAAGGCGCGCGACATGGATCCGCTGGCGGGCATCAACAATGGCTATCTGGCGATCGCCTACCTGTCATCGGGTCGGTACGCGGAGGCCGAGGAGGCCGCTCGCAAGTCGCTCTCCCAAGGTTGGGAGCCGGCGATATTCGTCATCGTTTATGACTTGGCTGCGCGCGGCGAGCACCAGCGTGCCGTGGCAATCTGGGACGAGCTCATCGTGCCTGGTGCGCCGAAGGAAAGTGCCTTGCGAATGGCGAAAGCAAGGGCGCTATTGCTCGACCCTGGCAATCGCGAATCGGTCCGCGTACTACGCTACGAGGGCATGGCCTTCGGTCCTGAATTCAGCATTGCAGTCAGCCGGTTCGATCTAATGTTCGACATCGCCGAGCAAGAGCTGAAGAAGAATCCAGAGGACAGGCGAGGGCAATGGTGGATGCGCTCGGCGTGGCTGCCTTCGACACTGGCCATGCGTGAGGACCCGCGCTTCTTCGCCATCGCCGAAGACCTGGGCATGGTGCGATTGTGGGCGGCGCGCGGCTATCCGCAAGGCTGCAAGCGCGTCAACGCCGCGAGCGGCGATCGACTCGATTGCCCCGGGGTAGGCCAATGAGCCTGGTCGCCGAACCCCAGCGCCATTGCGCGATGCACATGTTAGCATGTGCGCTACATGCACAAAGGATAGCGCCATGACCGTCATGATCCAGATCCGCAATGTGCCCGACAAAGTCCACCGCGCGCTGAAGGCGCGTTCTGCCTTGGCCGGAAAGAGTCTGAGCGACCTCATCCTCGACGAACTGGTCGCCATGGCGGCCGTGCCCTCCGATGCGGAGCTCAAGGCCCGCCTGGACGCAGCGGAACCCTTCGCGATGAAAGTATCGTCTGCCGGCATCGTGCGCCGGGAGCGCGATGCGGCATGACTCGAATCCTCGTGGTGGATGCATCGGTGGTGGTCGATCTTCTGGCCCGCTTCCGTCCACATCCGCTGGAGGAGCTGCTATGGGCGCCAGGTACCGTGCTGGTGGCGCCGGAACTGATCGACATCGAGGTACTCAATGCGCTGCGCAAACTTGACCAATCCGGTGCAATACCGTCCGGGCGCAGCGCCGAGCTGCCGGCCCTGATGCGCGGCTTGCGCATCCGCAAGTATGGTCACGCCAGCCTGGTCGACGGCATTTGGGCGCTGCGCAAAAACGTGACGGCGTATGACGCGGCCTACATCATCCTGGCGCGATTGCTCAAGGCGACTCTGGTGACTCGTGACAAGCGACTGGCCAAGGCGCCGGGCCTGAACGTCCAGGTGGTCGTGCCATGAGCGTGTCCTTGATCAACGAGCTCAAGCGCCGCAAAGTCTTCAAGGTGGGCGCCGCCTATCTGGTCGTTGCCTGGCTGGCCGTGCAAGCCGCGTCCATCGGCTTTCCCGCCTTCGACGCGCCGCCCTGGGCATTACGCGTCTTCATCCTGGTCAGCTTGCTCGGCTTCCCGCTGGCCGTAATCATGGCGTGGATATTCGACGCCACGCCCGAAGGCATGAGGCTCGACCCGAGCCCCATTGGCAGGGCGCGCGTGTTCGGCGCTGCCGCCGTGCTGGTCGTGCTGGCCCTGGGTTGGTACTTCTATGGCCAGCCGTCGTTCCGCAAAGGTGACGTAGCCACGCCAGTCGCAGCCAGCCAGAATTCCATCGCCGTACTGCCATTCGCCAACATGAGTGGCAAGTCGGATGAAGAATATTTCTCCGACGGCATGACCGAAGAACTGCTCAACGTACTGGCCAAGGTGCCGCAGTTGAACGTGGTCGCGCGCACATCGGTGTTCCAGTTCAAGGGCAAGGGTGGCGATGTCCGCGAGATAGGGCGCAAGTTGGGCGTCAGCCACATCGTCGAGGGCAGCATCCGTCGCGACGGCCCGCAGGTACGGATCACCGCGCAGCTGATCCGGGTGTCGGACGGTTTTCATGTCTGGTCGGAGACCTACGACCGCAAGCTCGACAGCGTTTTCGCGTTGCAGGATGAAATCGCCGAACGCATCGGAGCTGCGCTGAAGCTTTCGCTCGGCGTAGATGCGCAAGTCGCCGCGCGTGCGTCGATCGATCCCGAGGCCTATGACCAATACCTGCGGGGACGCGCGCTGCTGCGCTCGCGCAAGGACCTGACAACCGCCATCGGGCACTTCAGGGCGGCGGTTGCCAAGGCGCCGGGCTTCGCCGCCGGCTGGTCATCGCTGTCGCTGGCCTGCGAAGTCAACTTCTG
>JANNWV010000193.1:0-1599 GCA_031408815.1 Gammaproteobacteria bacterium | reverse complement strand
CAAGAAGCGCCTGCTGTTTCCCGACCAACACGACTTCGACGATGCGGTGCTGTCGCGCGACATGCGGGGCCTGACCCGCTGGCTGGTCGAGCGGCACACGCAGATGGGCGACGTGGAAGAATATTTCAGCGGTTATGCGGTCGCCGAAGGTCGCTTGTCGGGCCTGACGATTCCGGTAAGCGTGCTGGCGGCGGCGGACGACCCGATCATTCCGGTGGACACGGTGAAGGCACTACAACTGCCCGCACATTCCACGCTGGAAATTGCCGAGCACGGCGGCCATTGCGGCTTCATCGAAGGGCCGAGCCTGCGTGGTTTTGCGGAGCGCTGGGTGTCGGCGAAGCTGGAAGCGGCGCTCTAGCCGCCGCGTTGGCCTGCACCGCAGCCGGGACCGGTCGGCCGAATCAGAATCCCGCTGGCAGGAAAATCAGCAGGCCCGCGCCCAGCACGATCCGATAAATCGAGAACACCGTGAAGCGGTGCGTCTGGATATAGGTCAGCAACCACTTCACCACCACGAAGGCGGTGATGGCGGAGGTGACGAAGGCGACGCCGAGCGCAGTCCAGTTCTCGTGAACGGCCTCGCCACTGCGGACGACATGCAGCAGTTCGTAAGCGGTGGCGGCGAACATGGTCGGGATGCCGACCAGGAAGGCGAATTCAGTCGCTGCGCCGCGATTGCCGGTGCCGAACAACAAGGCCGCGAAAATGGCGGCAGCCGAACGCGACGTGCCGGGAAACACGCCGGCCACCACCTGGGCAACACCCACGAGAATCGCGACCGGCCAGGTGATGAGCCTGCGCTCGCCATGTTCGGCTGATCGCTTCGAGGCGATGTGTTCCGCGCCCAGCATCACGAAGCCGCCGATGATCAGCGTCCAGGCAATCGGGCCGACGGTTTCAGGCAACTCGAATCCCATCGCCTTCACCGCGACACCGAGCACGGCGGTCACGCCGAACGACGCCCCCAGCTTCAGCACGTAATCGCGGTTGTCGGATTTGCTGAACCCTGTGATGAGCTGCCACAGGCGATCGCGGTAGATCAGCACGACGGCCAGGATGGCGCCGGCCTGGATGGCGATGTTGAACAGGTCGGAGCGATGGCCGAGCCAGCGTTCGGCGATCAGCAAATGCCCGGTGCTTGAGATGGGCAGGAATTCGGTGACGCCCTCGATGATGCCGAGCAGGAGGGCGGCAAACAGGTCATTCATGCAGTGGACTCGAACATTGCAAGTTGCTCCGGCGGCAAGGGCATGGACAAATGGTAACCCTGTACCTGGTCGCAGCCCATGCCAAGGAGCGGAGTAAGACCGTGGCTTTTACGCCTGCGCCAGAATGGTGCGGTGTTTGGATCAATGCACTAAAGAAGTGCAATCAGGGCCGGTTTGCTTGAATAAAAAGCATATGAATCATAGGCTTGGAATTTGCTTAAGTTGGCACGGCGATTGCTACGTTTGCGTGTCCCCACCCCTGCCGGAGCTGCCCCATGTCCTACGAACACGTCACCAAGCTGGTCAAAGACAACGCGGTCGAATTCGTCGACCTGCGTTTCACCGATGTCCGCGGCGTCCAGCACCACGTCAGCTTTCCGGTCAGCAT
>JANNWV010000192.1:0-4439 GCA_031408815.1 Gammaproteobacteria bacterium | reverse complement strand
GACCCACCTGGTACTGGCGACAGAACGCAGGATCGCCCGGTGGCCCCACCGAGCAAGCCTGCGAATGGGGCAGCGGGCGACCTGCGTTGGCGGCGGTACTGAAGGGTGTTGCTGGAAACTTTCAGGATACGAAAGTCATTGCAGGCGAGCGCCGGCTTTCATTTTTACCAAGCCGGGATAGTGCGGCGACTCAAAATGAAAGCCGGCGCTCGCCCTTGGCGATGAGCTTCTAAAGCGCTACTCGCAAGATTCCCTGCAGGAAGCGACAATAAGCGGCATGAACGTGAAGATCCCAGAAAGAGCGGTCGTGCTGGTCTCAGGTGGCATGGACTCCGCCGTCGTGCTGGCCCTGGCGCGTGAGCGCGGGCTCGACTGTTTTGCCTTGTCCGTCAGTTATGGGCAACGGCATGGCGCCGAACTGGCTGCGGCGGCCGAGTTGGCGGCGACGCAGTGCGCGATCGGGCACAAGACCGTCATCGTTGATTTGCGCAGCATCGGCGGGTCCGCGCTGACCGCTGACATCGACGTGCCCGAGTCGGCCAGCGCCGGCATTCCGGTCACCTACGTGCCGGCGCGCAATACCATCATGTTGTCGGTGGCGCTGGGCTGGGCCGAGGTGCTGGGTGCGGGCGAGATTCATTGCGGCGTGAATGCGGTGGATTATTCGGGCTATCCGGACTGCCGTCCTGAATTCATCGCTGCGTTCGAGACCCTGGCTAATTTGGCCACCAAGGCGGGCGTGGAGGGTCGGCGGATGACGGTGCAGGCGCCGCTGATGCGCATGTCGAAGGCCGACATCGTGCGTGAAGGCATGCGCCTGGGCGTGGATTTTTCCCGGACCGTATCGTGCTACCAGGCGGATGCCGAGGGCCGGGCCTGCGGGCTGTGCGATGCCTGCCGGCTGCGTGCCGAGGGCTTTGCCAGCGCCGGGGTCCCTGATCCGACGCGCTATCGCGCCGGCGCGTAATGCGCGGCAAAGGGCGATTCGGTTAGAATGCGCACCCCGGCCACGCCGGTTTTTTTCCGGATGGGTCGTTAGCTCAGTTGGTAGAGCAGAAGACTTTTAATCTTTTGGTCCCGAGTTCGAGTCTCGGACGACCCACCATCCCTAGTCAGCCACTACTTCGCCCGTCACCGGAACCGACAACGTCGGGAAGTCCGGATCGTTGGTCTTGAGCGTGATCGTTGCGCGGATCGGCCCGGTCTTCATGGTGGACGGAATCAGGGAGACGGTAATCTGGGCGCGGTCACGCTTCGAGCCGGGTTCGGAACCAACGCCTATGGCGGCATTGCTGCTGCGCGCATTTACTTCGAATCCACTGCCGCCTGTCTGATAGATCATCAGGGTTTGCACCGCGCCGGCCTGGCCTGCGCTTGGCGATTTCAGTTCGCGCAGCGTCAGCTTGCCGAAATCCACGCTGTCGGGAAACGTGTAAACACGTTCGCGAACCGTTGAATTGACGCCGATGTAGAGGATGGGTTGCGTGGGACTCGAAGTTTCCAGTTCGAGCCGCTCGCTGATTCGCCCTGCAGGCGCATCGGCGGGGACGCTGAGTGTCAGGCGGTAGCGCTTTCCGGTCTCGATCGGTTCGAGTTTGATCCGGTGGCGGTTCGAAGGCCGCGGGCGCAGCTTCAGCGTGAGTGGCCCTGTCTGGTGGTTGATGATTTCCAGGGAACTGCTTCGCGCCACGCCTTTTTGCGTAGAGAGGAAGAACGCGGGCCTGGGCAGGACTTCGATGGCGGGACGGATGTGTCCCGCCATCGAAAAGGTGCGAGGCGAAGCGAGGGAATCGCTGAACATTACCACCAGCTTGCCTGTGTACTCGCCCTCAAGGAGCGAGGTGTCGAGGCTAAGCAGGAGAGTGGCGTTGCCCTTGGGCGGTATGACCGCCGGCATCCGGGCCAGCTTCAGAGGGGGCGAGAGCTGGACCCCTGCGATACGAAGCGGCCGCGCGCCGTCATTTCGCAACACGAACGGATGTTCAATGACGGTACCCTTGACCACGTTGCCGAAATCAAACCGGCAGTCGACGCATTCGGGGGGAAGTGCGCCTCGTGCGGCTGGCAATCCCTGCCAGCCCATGGCACCGACAAACAAGAGCAACGCCATCAAGCTACGAAAACTGGACGGCATGTCAGCGATTACCCGAGCTCCTGCCCCGGCTTACAGTGGATAGAAGCGAAGCTGCGCCAGGCGAAGGCCGCGGTTTTCGTAGTTCCAGAAATAATCGTAGAGCGACGAATCGAAGATATTCACCGTCTCGGTGTTGCCATCGCCATCGATGTCGGCCGTGATGGTAGTCAGTTCCGTGGTGACGTTCTTGAAGGTGCTCTTGCCCGTCTGGCGGACCAGCAGGACGTTTTCAGTGGAGCAGACGATCTCGTCGTCGTTGGTACCGAGCACTTCGTCAACACCGGCGCCTGTCGCGCAGGTCGTCATGTCGGCGGCACCGCCGGGCTTGCCGAGCGCGCGTGCGTAAATTTCGTAGCCACCCGGCGCCGGCAGGCGGAACAGTGCGCCGTCGGCATCGCAGGCATTGCCGTCGGATACGCCGAAGCTGCCGTCGTAGGTCTGTTCCAGATAGATCTTGTTCTTGCGATCGATGTTGAGTGCCAGCGTGCCATCGATGTCTTGCGCGCGTTGCCCACCATTCAACAGCACCTGGATGGTGTGGCGGTTGGAGCCGGTGAGCGGCTCGGGCGAGCAATTGGTCTTGCCCAGGATGTTGAGGTTGTAATGCGCGCCACTTGGGGCGCCATTCCCCGCCTGGGCGGCAAGCGACAGGCCCATGGCCGCGACAAAAACAGAGACGGTGGCTACGTTCTTTCTGAACATTCTGACTCTCCCGTGAGGTTCAATTTCATGGATGGAGGGCGAAACAGAGTATGACAGCTAGCCTGTAGCTAATAGTACATATGTACTATCACATACCCCACGGGCACACTACGCCCCGAATGTGACAGGGTCAACACAATGTCTGGGACCGGGTTCGCTTTCCGGCGGCCGGCCGAGGGCAGCCGACGGGCGGCTTGCGGGGCTGGAAACGCCGGGCTCAGGCCGCTTCAGCGTCCTGGAGGGCGGCCAATACCTGCGGCCCGTAACGCTCGAGCTTGGACAGACCGACGCCGTTGATCCGGCCGAGTTCCCCCAGCGTCCGGGGCCGTTGCGCCGCCATCTCGCGCAGCGTTGCGTCGTGGAAGATGACGTAGGCGGGCAGGTTTTGTTCCCGCGCGAGGTCGGCGCGAAGTACGCGCAGGGCTTCGAATACCGGTGCGTCTGCAGCGGCCATCGCAACACTTGCAGTGGCGCCGGATCCCCCGCGAGAGGACTTCGGCCGGACGCGTTCGCTTTCCTGGCGCAGGAAGACGGTTTTTTCACCCTTCAATACCGGTCGGCTGGCGTCGGTGAGGCGCAGGCCGCCGTATCCCTCTGAGTCCACTTCCAGCAGGCCCATCGCCACCAGTTGCCGAAACACGCCTTTCCACTGCCGTGCATCGATGTCCTGGCCTATGCCGAAGGTGCTCAGTTGCTGGTGGCCAAACTGCACGATGCGCTCGGTGTTGCCGCCGCGCAGGATGTCGATGAGGTGCGCGGCGCCGAATCGCTGGCCGCTGCGATAGACGCAGGACAGCGCTTTGCGCGCAGCGTCGGTCGCGTCCCAGGTCTGCACGGGTTCCAGGCAGTTGTCGCAGTTGCCGCAATCGCGCGGATAGATTTCGTCGAAGCTTGAAAGCAATACCTGGCGGCGGCAGCGGGTGGATTCGCAGTAGCCCAGCAGGGTGTCGAGCTTGCGGCGTTCGAGCCAGCGGCGTTCGTCGCTGGCTTCGCCGCCGTCGATCATCTTCTTCAGCATCACTACATCGCCCAGGCCATAGCACAGCCAGGCATCGGCGGGATCGCCATCGCGACCGGCGCGGCCGGTTTCCTGGTAGTAGCCTTCGATGGATTTCGGCAGGTCCATGTGCGCGACGAAACGCACGTCGGGCTTGTCGATGCCCATGCCGAAGGCGATAGTGGCGACGATGACGATGCCGTCCTCGCGCAGGAAGCGACGCTGGTTGGCGCTGCGCTTCTTTGCATCCATGCCGGCGTGGTAGGGCAGGGCCTTGACCCCGTGCTGGCACAGGAAGTCGGCGGTTTCGTCCACCTTCTTGCGTGACAGGCAATAGACGATGCCGGCATCACCCTTGTGGGTGGCCAGGAAGTCGAGCAACTGGCGTCGGGCGTTGTCCTTCTGCGCGACCTTGTAGCGGATATTGGGTCGGTCGAAGGAGCTGATGAACTGGCGCGCGTCCTGCAGGCCCAGGCGCTCGACGATTTCGTCGCGGGTGGGTTTGTCGGCAGTGGCAGTGAGCGCGATGCGCGGCACGTCGGGCCAGCGTTCGTGCAGCAGGTTGAGCTCGCGGTATTCCGGGCGGAAGTCGTGGCCCCATTGCGA
>JANNWV010000191.1:0-21703 GCA_031408815.1 Gammaproteobacteria bacterium | reverse complement strand
TCGCGCTCGATCGGATTGGAATCGAGGACCTGCGCTTCCATTTCACGCGCTTCCAGGCCGCCGCAGATCTGGATGATCCGGTCAGCGAGCGTGGATTTGCCGTGGTCGACGTGGGCGATGATTGAAAAGTTTCGGATGTGCTGCATGGGGGCGGCGCGAGGCCGTCTGTCGATGTGAACACGGCATTATCGCACAGCCCCCCGGACACAGCCCGCCCTGAACGGGCTGGCCGGGGATCTGTCGCCTGGACCCTTACGACGCCGGGATGGTGACCAGCCCGGTGCTTTGTTCGTTGCGCACCAGCAGCCGCACGCGATCGCCCGGCTTCAAGCCCTTGATCGCGGACTCGAACTGGGCGGTGCTGCCGACCGTCGTCTTGCCCACCTGCAGGATCACATCCCCGGGTGACAAGCCGGCCTGGCGGGCAGCCAGGCTGGCGACACGACTGATCCGCACGCCCTCGCCCATCTTCAGGCCCAGGCGCGAGCGCGTGGCCGAATCGATTTCCGACACCACGATGCCGACCCGGTTGAGGTCAGCCGCGGGCGACGGCGTCGAACGCGGCCCGGCGGGCTGGTTGGAGGCCACGGATTCATCGAGCGGACTCAGCACGACGACTACGTCGAGGTTCTTGCCGTCGCGCAGCAGCTTGACGTTGGCGCGGCTGCCTGGCGGCATCGCACCCACCATCGGCGGCAGGT
Source organism: Gammaproteobacteria bacterium (assembly GCA_031408815.1). Lineage (GTDB taxonomy): Bacteria > Pseudomonadota > Gammaproteobacteria > Xanthomonadales > Xanthomonadaceae > Arenimonas. The sequence goes on along the minus strand of JANNWV010000191.1, from coordinate 21,002 downwards.
CGGAGGAACTTACGATCTCCTTGCCGTTGAAGGCGACGATCACGTCGCCGGCGCGGATGCCTGCCTTGGCGGCGGCGCTGTCGTTCTGCACGGCGCCGACGAAGGCGCCACCGGCGCGGGTCAGGCCGAGTTCTTGCATCTGCTCGCGTTGCACGTCGCCGACCTGCACGCCCAACTGGCCACGCGCGACCTTGCCGGTTTTCTGGATCTGGCGGACGGAGTTCATCGCGACCTCGATCGGGATCGCGAAACTGACGCCCATGTAGCCGCCGGAATTACTGAATATCTGCGAATTGATGCCGACCACTTCGCCACTGGTATTGAGCAGCGGACCGCCGGAATTGCCGCGATTGATCGCGACATCGGTCTGGATGAAGGGAACGTAGCGCTGCGCGTTGTCCATGCTGGGCCGGCCCAGGCCGCTGACCACGCCGGCGGTCACCGAATGGTCGAAGCCGAACGGAGAACCGATCGCGACCACCCACTGCCCGGGCTTGAGGTTGCGCGAATCGCTCAGGCGCAGGACCGGCAGGTTTTGCGCCTCGATCTTTAGCACGGCGATATCGGAATTCGGATCGCTGCCGACTACCCTGGCCTTCAGCTCGCGTCGATCGGCGAGGTGCACGATGACTTCGCTCGCGCCATCGATGACATGGTGATTGGTGAGTACGAAACCGTCGGCCGAGATAATGAAGCCGCTGCCGAAGGAGGTGCCGCCACGCGGTTGCTGGGGCATCGGCATGCCGGGGCTGCCCGGCTGGCCGGGTTGGCCGAAGAAGCGACGGAAGAATTCAGGCATCTCTTCCTGGCCGGGTGCCTCTTGCGAGTCGTCTTCGGAACCCGGCCCCATCTGGAGGGCGCGGCCGGCATTGGCCTTGCCAAGGATCGATTCGATATTGACCACGGCGGGCCCGGCCTGGTCCACAAGTCGCGAGAAATCGGGAAGATTGACCAGCGGCGGAGCGGCCGTGGTGCTGACGGTTTGCGCGACCAGCGCCTGGCCGCCGGAGCCCGGGGTGGCATTCGCCGTGTCGTGCATCTGGATGAAGATCAGGCCCGCCAGGCCGACGGTCGAAAAAGCGACTGCAATTCGAGGAAGGGTTTTCATGGCGTCTTCTTGCTGGAGGATTTCGGTTGGTTGGAAAATCGGCCGCGCCGGCCGGGCTTGCTTATGAACCCGACGCCCCGGAAAAAGTTCCCGGCGACCTCGGGACCCGCTTGTTTACCGCGAGACCGATGTCTTGGCCCCGACGGCCTGGGTATTGCGTGCGAAATAATCCACCGTGGCGGCCGGCACCTTGCCGATCGCGACCACGCGGCGGCCGTCCTGCCAAAGCGAATGTACGTTTACCGCGCCGCGCCGCATGGCCGATTCGCCACGCTGGCCCGCCGCCATCGGTTCGATGTAGACCGACACGCTGGCCAGGCCATCGCTGTAGAGAAGTTGCACCGAGTCGCCAAGCTTGCGGCCCGAGCGCAGCGAAAAACCCGGCGGCGGCGACTGCACGCGCCAACCCGGATCGGCCTGCTTGCCGGCGCCCAGGGTCTGCACGCGTTGCAGGCCCTGCTGCGTTGACGGACGCAGGTTTGCTTCGTCCGGCCGCTGGCCGACCTGGATTTCGGTGAAGGCCATCTGCTCAAGCGCCCTGCCCGTCTCGCCGATGAGCGCAATACGCAGCGGCAGCCCGGTCTCGCTGTCGAGCCAGAGCCGGTAGCCGTAGCGCCAGCCATCCTTCGATTGCAGGTCGATGATCTGGCAGTCGCGCGATGCGACGCGGCCGGTCTTGCCCAGGTGCGCCCTGTATTGGTCAAGCTCGCTGGCCCCGGCGAATTGTCCTGCCGGATTCCAGCGCCCCGCCGTATCGGCGTCGTAGCCCACTGAATCAATGCCGGTACCGATGCACATCACCATCTTGTCGTCGCGGATCACCTCGCGATGCGGGCCGGTCTGGGTGACAAGGCGCATGCGCTCGCGACCGTTTTCGTATTCATGGAATACGTCCAGGGTTTCCATGCTGGTGCCGGAGACCATCACCAACCGTCCCTGGTAATCGAGTTCGACCAGGGCCGGTCCGATGCGCTCGAGCCAGTCGGACGCATCCTTGCTCCACAAGCCGGTCACCCAGCCCTTGGCGCCGTCCAGCCAGCGCGATGGCGGGGATTGCTGTTCGGAGGCAAAGCCCGGCGACGCGGTAGCGAGCGCGATCAGGAACAGGGCGGATCGGCGATTCACTTATCGTCGGCCCCCGCACTCGCAGGCGCGGCGCTTTCGTCGCTGTCCTGCGCCGAGGCCGGGTCGCGGGCGACGACGTCCACGTAGGGCACGAAGCCGCCGAGGCCATCGTTGGCGAGCATCTGGTTGTGACGCACGAGATAGGCTTCCAGCGACGGATCGCTACGGCCCATCAATACCTGGGAGCGCGGCCAGCTGCGCCTGTCACCATTTTCGGTCAGCGGGAAATCGGCAGGCGAATCGGAATCCAGCGGCATCGGGCTGGACGGCGCGAGCTGCGGCTCGTTGCTGGCGACGAAGGCAGTCGCGACGCCGGCATTTTCGCCGGCAGTCGCTGCCTCAGTCGGAGCTTCCACCGCTTTTGATGTATTCACCGCCACCAAATCCGCCGTCGACGGACTGGCCAGCAAGCGCTGGGCTGCCGTGCTCGCCACCTCAGCACCCGAAATTCCGGCGGTTTCGGTCGAATTCATCATCCGTGGTGCCAAAGCCAGCGCCAGCACGGCGAGCGACGCGGCGATGCCCCAGCGCAACAGGGGCGAACGCGCCGCGCCCTGGGCTGCTGCGGGGCTTGTGATCGCATCGCGTACGGCGAGACTCATGGCGGACGCCATCGGCATCACCGGCTGTCCCTTCATGCACGACGAGGCAAGGTGCATGCGCGACCACAGTTCGCGCAGCTCGGCATCGTGTTCCATCCGCTTGCGCAGGAAGCGCGCCTGCGTTTCCGGCAGTTCGCCATCCATCAAGGCACAGAGTTGCTCGGCCAGGGTCATTTGCGTGTCGGTCATGGTCGCACTCGCTCGCTATCCATCAGTGGGCGCAGGCGGGCGTCGATCGCCTCGCGTGCGCGGAAAATCCGGGACCGGACCGTGCCGATGGGGCAATCCATCGTTTCGGCGATCTCTTCGTAGGACAGGCCTTCCATCTCGCGCAGGGTGATGGCCTGGCGCAATTCTTCGGGCAATGCAGCGACGGTCTCGGACACTTCGCGGGCAATTTCCTCGCGCAGCAGCTCGTGTTCCGGCGTGTCGTTGTCGTGCATGCGCGTCGAACCACCGAAATGTTCGGCGTCCTCCGCTTCCACGTCCGAGGTCGGCGGACGGCGTTTCATTGCCACCAGGTGGTTCTTGGCTGTATTCACGGCAATCCTGTAGAGCCATGTATAGAACTGGCTATCGCCACGAAAGTTCGCGAGTGCACGATAGGCGCGGATGAAACTTTCCTGGGCGATGTCCTGGGCTTCGGCATAGTCGGGCACGAAGCGGCCGATGACGGCGCCAATCCGGTGCTGGTACTTGAGTACCAACACATCGAAGGCTGCCTTTTCACCACGCTGCACACGTTTGACCAGTTCCAGGTCGAGTTCGTTCTCGCCCATCCGGGCCGCTGCTCCTGCGGCCGGTGGGGCCGCTCGATTGAGTGTGGGCCGGGCGCGAAAGTTCCCGGGGAAGGGAAACCCACGCCAACGACAATGCTGGCGCGACCTTAACGCATCCGCACGGGCGGGCACATTGACCGGGCCGGGGCGTGACCCGGATGATACTGTCTTCCCCTACTCCGACGTATGGAACCAACATGTTCGATGGTCTTCGCCTGGTCCACTGGAAACCCGACCGCCGCAGCGACGGTTACCTGGTGCTGACCCTGGACCGCGCCGATGAGAGCGTGAATGCCCTTTCGCGCGGGGTGATAGACGAACTCGATTCGATGCTCGAACGCATTGCCATCGACCTGCCCAAGGGCGTGGTGATCCGCTCGGGCAAGGCGGCGGGCTTCATCCCGGGCGCGGATATCAAAGGGTTCGAGCAGATCGAGGCCAAGGGCCAGGTCGAGGACTGGATCCGCCGCGGACAACTGGTTTACCAGCGCCTGGCCGAACTGCGCTGCCCGACCGTCGCCGCCATCCACGGCCATTGCATGGGCGGCGGCACCGAGATGGCGCTGGCCTGCACGTATCGGGTGGCGAGCAACGATGAATCCACCCGCATCGGCTTGCCGGAAGTGAAGCTGGGCATCTACCCGGGTTGGGGCGGCAGCGTGCGCCTGCCCCGGCTGGTCGGCGCCCCCGCCGCATTCGACATGATGCTGACCCAGCGCAACCTGAGCGCTTCGGCCGCCAGGGCGATCGGCCTGGTCGATCGCGTGGTCGAGCCAGCGATGCTGCTCGATGCGGCATTGGGAATGCTGCAGCGACGCCCGACCCGTCCGTTCAAGCAGCGCGCCCTGGCCTGGGCGACCAACACCTGGGCTGCGCGGCAGGTGCTTGCGCCGCAAATGGTGAAACAGGTCGCACGCAAGGCGCGCAAGGAACACTATCCCGCCCCGTTTTCGCTGATCTCCACCTGGCAGCGCAGCGGCGGCCTGCCGATCCATGCCGCGCTGAAGGCCGAAGCCCGGTCAGTGGTGGCGCTTGCCAAGACTCCGACGGCGCGAAACCTCGTGCGCGTGTTCTTCCTGATGGACCGCCTGAAAAGTCTCGGTGGAAAAGACCATGGCATCAGCCATGTCCACGTGGTCGGCGCCGGCGTGATGGGTGGCGACATCGCTGCGTGGTGCGCGTTGCGCGGATTCAGCGTGACCTTGCAGGACCGCGAGATGCAGTACGTGCAGCCGGCGATGGACCGCGCCGCCAAGTTGTTCGAGAAACGCGTGAAGGACCCGGCCAAGCGAGAAGCGACGAGCGCACGCCTGGTCGCCGACGTGGACGGCGCCGGCGTGGCGAAGGCCGACCTGGTCATCGAGGCGATTTTCGAAAACGCGGACGCAAAGCGCGCGCTGTACGCGAAGCTCGAGGAAACGATGAAGCCGGAAGCCTTGCTGGTTACCAACACCAGTTCGATCCCGCTCACCGAACTGCGCGCCAACCTGCGCAAGCAATCGAATTTCGCCGGGCTGCATTATTTCAATCCGGTGGCGATGATGCCGTTGGTGGAAATCGTCAAGCACGATTTCATGGCGCCGGAAATGGAGCGTCGACTTGCCGCGTTCTGTCGCGCCATCGACAAATTGCCGGTGCCGGTCGCGGGCACGCCGGGCTTCCTGGTCAACCGCATCCTGGCGCCGTACATGCAGGAAGCGATTCTTTGTTACAGCGAAGGCATCCCGGGCGCGGTGATCGACAAGGCCGCATTGAAGTTCGGCATGCCGATGGGCCCGATCGAGCTGGTGGACACGGTCGGACTGGACGTGGCGGCGTCGGTCGGCAAGATCATGGCCGACTTCCATGGCCAGGCGTTGCCGGAAGCCTTCAAGGTGGAGGCCGGCAAGCGCGGCAAGAAGGACGGCCAGGGCCTGTATAAGTGGGAGAACGAGCGGGCAGTCAAGCCACCGGTGCCGGACGGCTACCAGGTGCCCACGGATCTCGAAGACCGGCTGGTGCTGTCAATGTTGAACGAGGCGGTGTCGTGCCTGCACGACGGCGTTGTCAGCGATGCCGACCTGCTGGATGCGGGCGTGATCTTCGGCACCGGCTTTGCGCCTTTCCGCGGCGGTCCGATCCAGTACATCCGGTCGGTCGGTGCCGGAGCGCTGAAAGCAAAGCTCGAACTGCTGGCGACGCGCTACGGCTCGCGCTTCACGCCGCGCCCCGGCTGGGACGCGGTGCAGGAATAATCGCCGGCACCCGTGCGGTGCCGGCAATTCGCATCAACTGCCTTCGCAGCCTTTCAGTTTGAGGCGCTGGCCCGGCTTGATCAGGTAGGCGGGCGAACGAAGGCGATTTTCCTTCGCCAGCACGGTGACATCGCAGCTGTGCTCGCGGGCGATGGCCAGCAGGCTGTCGCCGGCACGGACCCGATAGTCGCGAACGCGCTTTTTCTTTTCAGGCGTGGGGGTGGCTGCAGTCATCGTCGAAGCCACCATCACGTCGCCGGCAGGTACGTAGGCCTTGTTGGCGCGCATCAGCTCTTGGGCAAGTTCCGCGCGCGGTCCCTGCACGCAATTCCTGCCATACAGGGTTGCCACGCGCTTTGGCGCGCGCAGCATGGTACCGGCGGGAATGATGGCCTGCGCTTCATAGCGTGGATTGAGGTTACGCAGCACGCGGAACCAGCCGTCGCGGCTGCCACCATTGCCCAGGCAGATGGTCAGCTCGTTGATGGACGTGGACCGGGTCAGGTTGAACTGGCTCGGCGTGGTGTCCAGCTTGGGGAATTCCAGGCCGTACTTCCTTGGATGCAGGAACAACCAGGCGGCTGCGATGACGGCGGGCACGTAATCACGCGTTTCCGGCGGCAGTTGCGCGTTGACCTGCGGCGACCAGAAGCTGGCGCCGGCATTGGCCGCATACAGTCGCGCGGCACGGCCTTCACCACCGTTGTAGGCGGCGATGGTGTATTCGAGATTGCGGTTCAGCGCCGCGAAGCGCTCGTTGATGTAAGCGGCATTGGCGCGTGCGGCCTGCTGCGGGTCGTAACGCGTGTCGAAGCCGCTTACGTCGCGATACAGGCCGAAGCGCGTACCGGTGGCGGGCATGAACTGCAAGGGGCCGCTGGCGCCTGCACGCGATACGGCATGCACCTTGCCGCCCGATTCCTTGGCCATGATGCCGAACAGCAAGGCTTCCGGCAGGCCGGCGCGTTCGTATTCGGGCGACATCAGGTAGCGCATGTACTGGTAGTTTTCCCAGGCATCGATGAGGAACGCGCGCTGCGTGGTGAGCCAGTCGCGCATCGCCGCCTGCACCGGTTCGTTCAACTCCACCATCTTGTCGAAGTCGTGGCCGTCGCCGAGCACGCTGAGCGTGCGTTTCGCCTCGGGCGAATTGGCGAGCACGGGCGACTGCACATGGTCGGGGTCTTCCTCGTTGCCGGAGTCCTCGCCTATCAGTTCCTTGTCGTCGGCCTTCAGGTCCTGCGACTTGATCAGCACTTCGTACTGGGTGATGACGCGGGTGGTATCGCAACCGCGCTGGCGAAGGCACTGCTGGGCGAGGTCTTCCAGGTCCTCGAGGGCCTTGGTCATCTGCGCCATGCCCGTTTCATCGCCGGCCTGCATCTTGATGCGGGCCTCGCGATAGCGCTGGCCTGCGGCATCCATGCCCTGGTACAGCGCGGCATGCTTGTCCGCCTTGGCGGCGAGCGCGGCGCTGCTGGCCGTGGCCAACGCAATGGCGAGGAAAAGCGTGTTCTTGATCATCGGCGTGGGGGGTCGCTGAAGTGAGTCGGAGAGTTACTTGGTGCTTGTTGGAGGGTATAGGTTCCCGAAGCATCATCGCAAGCTCTAGAATTGCCTCGGTCCCCGGAGAAACCTGCATGAGCGAGATCCTGATCGGCAAGGGCGATGTACCCGTCAACCTGCTTGCAAAATACGGCAACCGTCACGGTTTGATCGCCGGCGCAACGGGAACCGGCAAGTCGGTATCGCTGATGGTGCTGGCTGAAGGCTTCTCGCGACTGGGCGTGCCGGTATTCATGGCCGATGTGAAGGGCGACATCGCGGGACTGTCGGTTGCCGGCACGATGAACGAGCGCATCGGCCAGCGAATCGCGCAAATCGGTATTGACGGTTATGTGAACGAAGCCAGCCCCGTCGTGTTCTGGGACCTCTACGGAAAACAGGGCCATCCGGTCCGCACCACCGTCTCGGAAATGGGGCCGACTCTGCTGAACCGGATCCTGGAACTGAATGAAGTCCAGTCCGGCATTCTCGACATCGCCTTCAAACTCGCCGACGACCAGGGCCTGCTGCTGCTCGACCTCGACGACCTGCGCGCATTGCTCGGCCACCTGACCGAAAACAAGGCCGAGATATCGAAAAATTACGGCCTGGTCAGCCCGACCTCGATCGCCGCCATCCATCGCGCCTTGCTGCGCCTGGAACAGGAAGGCGGCGAGATGTTCTTCGGCGAACCGGCGCTGCAGTTGTCGGACCTGATGCGCCAGGACATGTCGGGCCGCGGCATCATCAACGTGCTCACTGCGGAGCAGTTGATCATGAAGCCGCGCCTGTATTCGAGCTTCCTGCTGTGGCTGCTGTCGGAATTGTTCGAAACGCTGCCCGAAGTGGGCGACCTGGCGCAGCCCAAGCTGGTCTTCATCTTCGACGAGGCCCATCTTCTGTTCGACGATTGCCCGCCGTCCCTGCAGCAACGCATCGAACAAGTCGTGCGCCTGATCCGTTCCAAGGGCGTCGGTGTCTATTTCTGTTCGCAGAATCCCGATGACGTGCCCGACGTCATCCTCGGCCAACTGGGCAACCGCATCCAGCATGCGCTGCGTGCCTACACGCCGCGCGATCAAAAAGCCGTGCGTACGGCAGCGGAGACCTTCGTCCCCAATCCCAAGCTCGATGTAGCCCAGGTCATTTCGCAACTCGCCGTCGGCGAGGCCTTGACGTCCATGCTGCTCGACAAGGGCATTCCCATGCCGGTCGAGCGCGCCTTCATCTGCCCTCCCCGCTCGCGGATGGGTGCGATCACGCCGGAGGAACGCGCAGCGGTGCGTTCGCGCAGTCCGGTTTCAGGCAAGTACGACACGGCGGTCAATCGCGAATCGGCCTTCGAGATGTTGAACCAGCGCGCTTCCGAAAAGACGGCGGCCGCCAATGAGGCCAATGACGATGCCCCGGGCGGCAAGCCCGCGAAGCCCGCCCCGCCTGCAGCGAAGGCGCCCGAACAACCACCGTCGAAGCTGAGTGAATTCCTGTGGGGCACCAAGCGCCGCCAGGGCGCGGTCGAAGCTGCGGCAAAATCGGCGACGCGCACCGTCGCCAACGGCCTGGGCCGGCAGATCCTGCGCGGCGTGCTGGGCGGAATCTTCGGCGGCAAGCGCTGAGGCAGCGCCAGTGTCCCGTTGGCGTCCGCCTGCCGCTTCGTCGACGGCCATCATCACGCGACCGGGCTTCGAGCGCCTGCGCGATGAGCTGAACGACCTTTGGAAAGTGCGCCGGCCCGAAGTGGTGCGCGCCTTGTCCGCCGCTGCGGCGGAAGGCGACCGATCGGAGAATGCGGAGTATCAATACCGCAAGAAGCAGTTGGGCGAGATCGACCGGCGCGTGCGTTACCTCAGCAAACGGCTCGAGGCACTGAAGGTGGTGGAACAACTGCCGAGCGACCCGCATGCCATCTATTTCGGTGCCTGGCTGGACGTCGAAAACATCGAATCGGGCGAGACCTCGCGCTATCGCATCGTCGGTCCTGACGAGACCGACCCGACGCTGGGCTGGATCAGCATCGATTCGCCGCTGGCGCGGGCCGCACTGAAGAAACGCGTGGACGATGAATTCGACGTCGTGCTGCCGACCGGACCGACCCGGTTCGCGGTACTGGAAGTCAGCTACACGATGCCGTAGCGGACCGGCGTCACCTGATCAGCGATAACCGGCCGCCTGCAATTCGAACAACTCCGCGTAGCGACCGTGCTGCGACAGCAACTCTTCGTGGGTACCCACGGCCTCGACCTGGCCTTCATCGAGCACCAGGATGCGATCGGCCATGCGCACGCTCGAGAACCGGTGCGAGATCAGCACCGCCGTCTTGTCGTCGCTCAATTCCTTGAAGCGCTGGAACACTTCGAATTCGGCGCGCGCGTCCAGCGCCGCGGTCGGTTCGTCCAGGATCAGCAACTGTGCGTCGCGCATGTAGGCGCGGGCAATCGCGACCTTCTGCCATTCGCCGCCGGACAGGTCCACGCCGGACTTGAAGCGCTTGCCGATGACCTGGTCGTAACCCTTGGGCAGTTTGTCGATGACTTCGTCGGCCAGGCTGCGCCGGGCGGCGGCGACGATGCGCGCGCGATCGTCGCGCGCCTCGATCCGGCCGACGGCGATGTTTTCCGCCGCGGTCATGTGGTAGCGCACGAAGTCCTGGAAGATGACGCCGATATTGCTGCGCAACACGTCCAGGTCGTACTCGCGCAGGTCCACGCCGTCGAGCAGGATGCGGCCCTCATCGGGGTCATACAGGCGCGCCAGCAACTTCACCAGCGTGGTCTTGCCCGCTCCGTTCTCGCCAACCAGGGCCAGAACTTCGCCGGCCTTCAGGGTGAAATCCAGATGGCGCACCGCCCAGCGATCGGCGCCGGGATACTGGAAGCCGACATCTTCGAAAACAAATCCCTGGCGAATCGGCGTCGGGAACGGACGCGGATTTTCCGGCGAAACGATTTCCGGTTCGATCTCGAAGAACGAGTACAAATCCTCCAAGTACAGCGCCTGTCCGGCCACGGCGGAAAAACCGCTGAGCAATCCTTCCAGCAAGTTGCGCAGGCGGCGAAACGATCCGGCCAGGAAGGTCAGGTCACCGATGGTGAACTCGCCGCGTACCGTTCGCCATGCGATGTAGGCGTAGGCGACGTAATAACCGAGCGTGCCCAGGCCCGTCAGCAGGCTGCCCCAGCCCGCGCGGCTGATCGCCAGTCGGCGGTTGGCCGCGTAGAAACCATCGGCCAGCTTGCGATAGCGCTCGATCAGGAAACCGTTCAATCCGAATATCTTGGTTTCCTTCGCCGTTTCCACCGAGGCGCCGGTCTGGCGGATGTATTCGAGCTCGCGTCGCTCCGGCGTCCAGGCGAAATTCAAGGAATAATTCAGCGCATTGAAGTGCGCCTCGCCGATGAAGGCCGGCACCAGCGCAACCAGCAGCAACAGCATCAGCCAGGGCGCGTAGATCATCAGGCCGGCGGCGAAGCTGATCACGGTCACCAGGTCCTGGGCCTGGCCGAACAGCTGGCTCATCAGGGTCATGCGGCCCATCGTCTGGCGACGCGCGCGGTCGAGCTTGTCCTGCAGTTCGCTGTCCTCGAAATCCTCGAGGTCCAGGGTGGCCGCGTGCTGCATCAGGCGCACGCTGGTGGCATTGGTGAATTTTTCCGACAGCAGCGAATCGATCAGCGAGACCAGTCGGCCCAACACGTCTGACGCGACGGCGAGTCCCAATTCGAGCCACAGCAGGCTGAACAGGGGCGACAGCAATCCGCTGTCCCACCATTCGCGAATCGTGTCGAGGCCCGTGTCCAGCGCAACCAGGCGCAGCGCCTCGTCGATGATCAGCTTGCCAACGTACAGGGTCACCACCGGCAGCAGCGCGCGCACCAGGCGCAGCGACAAGCTGGCAATGGTCATGCCGGGGCTGGTTTCCCATATCTGCCTCAGGAACGGCGGCAGGTTGCGCAATGCACCGACGCGTTCGCGAAGGCTCTTTCGGCTGGTAGCCGGTTTGCCTGCCCGGGTTGCGCCGCCAGCCACTCAGTCGTCGGCCACGACGGCCAGCCCGAACAAATCGTGATCGTCCGAGCCCATGATCTCCACGTCCACGAACTTACCGGGTCGCAGCCCGGCTTCGAAGCCATTCTGGATCTGCACCAGGCCGTCGATCTCCGGGGCATCGGCCATCGAGCGGCCGATGGCGAGCTCGCCGTCGATGACGTCAACCAGCACCTTCTGCGTCGAGCCGACCTTGCGCTCGAGTTTTTCCGCGCTGATCTCGGCCTGCAGCGCCATGAATCGCGCCAGTCGTTCCTGCTTCACTTCCTCAGGCACCGGGTCGGGCAAGTCATTGGCTTTCGCGCCGTCCACCGGCGAGTAGGCAAACGCGCCCACGCGATCAAGCTCCGCTTCGTCCAGGAAGTCGAGCAACTGTTCGAACTCGGCTTCGGTTTCGCCGGGGAAGCCGACGATGAAGGTGCTGCGGATGGTGATGTCGGGACAGATATCGCGCCAGCGCTGGATGCGCTCGAGCGTCTTGTCCACCGCGCCCGGGCGTTTCATCAATTTGAGGATGCGCGGGCTGGCATGCTGGAACGGAATGTCCAGGTACGGCAGCAGGCGGCCTTCGGCCATCAGCGGAATGATGTCGTCCACGTGCGGATACGGATACACGTAGTGCAGGCGCGTCCACGCGCCAAGCTCTGACAGGCCCTCGCACAAGGCCTTCATGCGGGTCTGGTAGGACTTGCCGCGCCATTCGCGCTCGGCGTATCGCACATCCACGCCATAGGCGCTGGTGTCCTGCGACACGACCAGCAGCTCGCGCACGCCGCCGGCCACCAGTTTCTCGGCCTCGCGCAACACCTCGTCCACCGGGCGCGACACCAGGTCGCCACGCATGGACGGGATGATGCAGAAGCTGCAGCGGTGGTTGCAGCCTTCGGAAATCTTCAGGTAGGCGTAGTGCTTGGGCGTCAGCTTCACGCCGATGTCGGGCAGCAGGTCGATGAAGGGATCGCGCCGGGGCGGCAAGGCGGCGTGCACGGCATTCATCACCGAGCCGTAATCCTGCGGGCCGCTGATGGAAAGCACATCCGGGTGCGCTGCGCGAATCAGTTCGGATCGCTTGCCCAGGCAACCGGTGACGATGACCTTGCCGTTCTCGGCCAGCGCCTCGCCGATGGCGTCAAGGGATTCGGCCACGGCCGAATCGATGAAGCCGCAGGTGTTGACCACCACTACGTCCGCATCGCCGTAGCTGGGCACGATTTCGTAACCCTCCACTCGCAACTGGGTGAGGATCCGCTCGGAATCGACCAGCGCCTTGGGACAACCGAGGCTGACGAAACCGACTTTTGGATTGAGCAGGGACATGGAGTGGCCGGAGAGGGACGCAAGGACTGCAATTATAGCTGCGACTGCTTGCCCGGCTCCGGCTGGGCGTATCCTTCGTTCAGGAGGGACACCCCATGGGCCACTGGATATCCTTGGAAACGCACCGTGGGGTCATCTCCGCGTGGCGGGCCGACCCTGCCATCCCCGCCCGCGGGGCGCTGGTGGTCGTGCAGGAGATCTTCGGTGTCAACTCGCATATCCGCAGTGTCGTGGACAAGTTTGCCGCCCACGGCTACACGGCCATCGCGCCGGCATTGTTCGATCATTTCGAGAAAAACGTGGAGCTCGGTTACGACGACGAGAGCATCGCCTACGGTCGGGAGCTGGTTGCCAAGCTGGGCTTCGACCGGGCGGTGGAAGGCGTGCAGGCGGCCATGGAAGCGGTGGAGGACGTGGCTGAGGTCGGCGTAGTGGGATTTTGCTGGGGTGGGACGGTGGCCTACCTGGCGTGTTCCCGGCTGGGCATTCCCGCGGTGAGTTATTACGGCGGCCGCACTGTCCCTTTCCTGCATGAAAAACCCGCCGGACCGTTGTTGCTGCATTTCGGGGAACACGACCCGATCATTCCGCCCGCGGATATCGAAAAACACCAAGAGGCGCTACTCGAAGCCGAGATCCACATCTGGCCGGCCGGTCATGGCTTCAACTGCGACCAGCGCGCGGATTACAACGCCACGGTGGCAGTGCAGGCCCTGCAACGCACCCTCGCCTTCTTCAGCCTGCACCTGAAGTGATGGAGTTCGATCTCGACCCGCGGCTCGCCGCGGACAGCCACTGGGTGGCCAACGGACCCGTTTGCCAGGTCCGGCTGATGGACGACACGCGATTCCCGTGGCTGGTGCTGGTGCCCCGCATCGCCGGTGCGATCGAATGGTTCGACCTGGACGATGCCGACCGGCGCGCCGTGTTCGATGAGGCGAGCGAGGCAGCGCGCCTGCTTCGCGAGCAGTCCGGCTGCGACAAGATCAACATCGGCGCCCTCGGCAATATCGTGCGGCAACTACACGTGCACGTGGTTGCGCGCAGCCCTGGCGATGTCGCATGGCCGGGGCCGGTGTGGGGCAGCGGCGAGGCGAAACGATTCAGCGCCGTCGCGCTGGAATCACGCCTGGCCGAACTGCGCTTGCAGCTGGCCAGGCGCTAGTCGAATCGTCTAGACCATCACCACGCGCGTGCCGGCGATCTTGTCGTGGATGCAGCGACGGTCGTCGCCGAAGATGAAGAGCACGTTGACCAGGAAGTACAGGAAACCGACGAACGGGATCATGCCGATGACCTGGGTGGTGAGGTAGCGCAAGGCGATCAGCTTGCCGAACTCGGGCTTGTTGCCTGCCAGGTCGACGATCTTCATGCCGAGTGCCTTCTTGCCCCAGGTCTGGCCGCTGGCGCTAAGCGGATAGCCCTGCACGATGACGAACAGCACGAAGCTGGCGACACCGATCATCAGCGTCGTGCCGAAGCCGGGCTCTTCGCCGGAGACCAGCAACGCGAAGATGCCGCCGACCAGCATGACCGGGATCAAAATAACGGCCAGGATAATCGTGTCGATGATGAAGGCGACCAGGCGCATGCCGCGGCCCGCCAATACTTGTTCAGTACCCTGGGCATCGCCTACCACTGCGTTCGGTGCCGCATACGGATTGCTTTCTTGCATGGTGTTCTCCCCTTGGGTTGGAAATCAGGTACGGGGTAGCGTAACCCCGGTCTGGCCCTGGTACTTGCCGCCACGATCCTTGTAGGACGTTTCGCATACTTCGTCCGACTCGAAAAACAGCATTTGCGCCACGCCCTCGTTGGCGTAGATCTTGGCGGGCAGCGGCGTGGTGTTGGAGAACTCCAGTGTCACGTGGCCTTCCCACTCCGGTTCGAGCGGCGTCACGTTGACGATGATGCCGCAGCGCGCATAGGTGCTCTTGCCCAGGCAGACCACCAGCGTATTACGCGGGATCCGGAAGAATTCGACCGTACGCGCCAGCGCGAAGGAATTGGGCGGAATGATGCAGACGTCGCTGACCACGTCCACGAAGCTGGAAGGGTCGAAGTTCTTCGGATCGACGATGGTGGAGTTGATGTTGGTGAAGATCTTGAACTCGCGCGCGCAGCGCACGTCGTAGCCGTAACTGGACGTGCCGTAGGAGACGATGCGGTGGCCATCGGCGGCGTGCTTCACCTGGCCGGGTTCGAAGGGTTCGATCATGCCCTGGCCTTGGGCCATGCGGCGGATCCATTTGTCGGATTTGATGCTCATTGAAGTCCGGAAGTTTGAGGTGGTTGGGTCGGTTTGGAATTGGGCCAGAGCAGCCATAACACGGTCAGGTTGATGGCCATGACGCTGGCCGAGGTCAGGCTGGGCGTGCGGATGAAATAATAGAGCTCGAAAGGGACGTAGATGCCGGCCGAAAAGATGCCGAGCCAGCGCGCCCACCCACGCATGAACCACAGTCCGTAAGCTTCGACGAAACGAAGGGTCGCATAGGCCACGGCGGCAAGCACCAGCAGCCCATGCTCGGTGTCGGCAGCATGCAGAAGGCCCAGGAACTTGCGCGGCAGGCCAAGGGCGGGGTCGATATCGAGCAGGCGCAGCAGCGACACGCCGCCATTCTCCAGCACGTGGCTCTGTGCGCTGAGCAGGCCGAAGCCAATGGCCAGCACCGCTGCGCCCTTGATGATGTCGATCACCGCCACGATCCGCAGCTTGCGCCGCGCATTCAGGTGCAGGGCATGCTCAATGGAGTCGCTGGCCTCGCGGATGCGGTGGTGTTCGGTCATCGGATCAGGTGTTCTGGATCACGATGTTGGGGAAGGCGATCGACTTGTTGCGTGCCTGCAATGAAAGTTTGCCACCGACCTTGCGGGCGATCTCGCGATAAACTGCGGCGATGGCCGAATCCGGATGCGATACCACCGTGGGCGCGCCGGAGTCGGCTTGCTCGCGGATGGAGATGTCGAGCGGCAACGAACCCAGCAGCTCGACGCCGTATTGCGCCGCCATCCGTTCGCCGCCGCCTTCACCGAAGATGTGTTCGACATGGCCACAGTTCGAACACGTGTGCATGGCCATGTTCTCGACGATGCCCAGCACCGGCACGTCCACTTTCTCGAACATCTTCAGCGCCCGGCGCGCGTCCAGCAGCGCGATGTCCTGCGGCGTGGTGACGATGACGGCAGCCGATACCGGCACGCGTTGCGCCAGCGTCAACTGGATGTCGCCCGTGCCGGGCGGCAGGTCGATCACCAGGTAATCGAGGTCCTTCCACAGCGTGGTCGTCAACAACTGCTGCAGGTATTGCGTGGTCATCGGGCCGCGCCAGATGGCAGGCGTGTCGTCACCCAGGAACAGGCCGATCGAGATCGCCTGCAGGCCATGGCTGGTCTTGGGCTCGATGCTCTTGCCGTCCGGGCTTTCCGGCTTGCCGGACAGGCCGAGCATCATGGGGATGCTGGGACCGTGGATGTCCGCATCCAGCACGCCGACCTTTCCGCCTTCCGCCGCCAGCGCCAGCGCGAGGTTGACGGCCGTGGTGGACTTGCCCACGCCACCCTTGCCCGACGCCACGGCGATGATGTTGCGCACTTCCGGAAGCGGCGTCAGGTCCTTCTGGACGCGATGGGCGATGACGCGCGTGGAGACGCTGACCGACACCCGGCCGGCGCCCGGAAGTTGGCCGACGACGCGCGTGACCTCCGCGATCAGTGCCTCGTGCCATCCCTGTGCCGGGTAGGCGAGTTGCAGCTGGATGGCCACATTGCCAGTGTCCACCCCGACGCCGCGCACGCATTGGCCGGCGACCAGGTCCAGCGCGGTGTACGGATCGACGATGGTGGCTAATGCCGCGCGGACGGAATCGACAGTCAGGGACTCAGGGCTGGGGTTCATGCGAGGGGTTCTGGTAAGACCGGCCTATTGTACCGGAGCCCGTCCGGGCGGGGTTCTGCGATAATCGCAGCATGAAACCCGCCCCCGCCCTCGTTACCACCGCCCTTCCCTACGCCAACGGCCCGCTGCACCTGGGCCACCTGGTCGGCTACATCCAGGCCGACATCTGGGTCCGCGCCCGGCGCATGGACCTCGGAACGGTCCACTTCGTCTGCGCCGACGATGCCCACGGCACGCCGATCATGCTGGCCGCCGAAAAGGCGGGGCTGTCGCCCGAGGACTTCATCCGCGACATCCAGGCCGGGCACGAGCGCGACTTCGCGCAGTTCGGCGTGGCCTTCGACCACTACCATTCGACCCATTCACCGGAAAACCAGGCGCTGGCCAACCTGATCTACGGCCGCTTGCGCGATGGCGGCTTCATCGCGCGACGCTCGATCCAGCAGTTGTTCGATCCCGAACGCCTGATGTTCCTGCCGGACCGCTACATCAAGGGCGAGTGCCCGCGCTGTGGCACGCCGGACCAGTACGGCGACAACTGCGAGAACTGCGGCGCCGCCTATTCACCGACTGACCTGAAGAATCCGCGCTCGGTGGTATCAGGCGCGACGCCGGTGATGCGCGACTCCGAACATTATTTCTTCGAGCTGGGGAAATTCGAGGCGATGCTGCGCGAGTGGCTGTCGGGTGATGTAGCGCAACCGGCGGTCAAGGCCAAGCTGGGCGAGTGGCTGGAAGGTGGCCTGCGGGACTGGGATATTTCGCGCGATGCACCGTATTTCGGTTTTCCGATCCCCGATGCGCCGGGCAAGTTTTTCTATGTCTGGCTGGATGCGCCGATCGGCTACCTGGCCAGCTTCCGCGCTTTCTGCGACAGGACCGGCGTGGACTTCGACGCTTTCCTGCAGCCAGGCAGTTCGTCGGAAATGCACCATTTCCTCGGCAAGGACATCATCAATTTCCACGGCCTGTTCTGGCCTGCGATGTTGCACGGCGCCGGTTTCCGCACGCCCAGCCGCCTGCACGTCAACGGCTACCTGATGGTGAATGGCGCGAAGATGTCGAAGTCGCGCGGCACCTTCATCATGGCGCGCACCTTCCTGGACGCGGGCCTGGATCCGGAAACGCTGCGCTATTACTTCGCCACCAAGTCGGCGGGTGGCGTGGACGACCTCGACCTGAACCTGGAAGACTTCACCGCACGCGTGAATTCCGACCTGGTCGGCAAGTTCGTCAACCTGGCCAGCCGCGCTTCGGGTTTCGTCACCCGGCATTTCGATGGCGCGCTCGACCGCAAGCTCGCCGCCGGCGAATCCGATCGCGTCACCGATGCATTGGCCAGCCTGGGGTCCGTGCGCAGGCACTACGCGGCGAATGATTTTGCGGCGGTCGCGCGCGAGTCGATGCGCCTGTGTGATTTGCTGAACCAGCGCTGGGACGAAGCCAAGCCCTGGGTCCTCGCCAAGGACCCGGCACGCGCCGATGAACTGCAGCGCGTGTGCAGCGAATGCCTGTTGGGCTTCTATGTGGTGGCGAGTTTCCTGGCGCCGATCCTTCCGTCGCTCGCGGCACGCGCTCGTGCTTTGTTTGGTCGCGGCGACGAGGATTTCGCAATACTCGCCGGGCCATTGCCGACCGCCGTGCGCGAATACGAAGCATTGATGGTTCGTATCGATCCCAAGCAGGTGGCAGCGATGGTGCAGGCGTCCGTTGAAGACTTGAAGCCCGCCGGCGAAGCCGCCGCTGGTGCGTCCGCAAAAACCGACAAACCGGCCAAGACAAAATCGCTGGACAAGCCGGTCAAGGCGGAATCCGGTGATGCAGCAGCCACGCAACCTGGCGTGATCGGCATCGAGGATTTCGCAAAACTCGACCTGCGGATTGGCGTGGTCGTCGAATGCGAATTTGTCGAAGGTTCCGACAAGTTGCTGCGGTTCTCGCTGGACGCTGGCGAGCTCGGCCGCCGTCAGATTTTTTCCGGCATCCGCGCCGGTTATCCGGACCCCTCGGCGCTGGTCGGTCGCAAGGTCGTATTCATCGCCAACCTCGCGCCGCGCAAGATGCGCTTCGGGATTTCGGAAGGCATGGTGCTGTCGGCTGGCGGTGATGACGGCCTGTTCCTGCTTGACGCCGACGCCGGCGCGCAAGCAGGAATGACCGTCAAGTAGTCGCGAACCTTTCGCGCCGGCATCTCGCCATGCGGGCACTCTTCCTGGTTTTCCTCGCTTCCGCCTGGCTCAGCGAACTGGTGCTGGCCGTTGGCCTGGGGCAAAACGCGAATGCCCGGCGCGGCAGTCTCTCACTCGGGCTGGCAACGGGCGTGGCCGTCCTGGTGCCGGCGCTGCTGGTTTCCCCGCCGCACTTCCTGTTCGCCTTGTGTTTCATGTGCGTGTTGATGCAACTGGCCAGCGGGCGTGCGCAGCCGGCGCTGCCGCAAGCCGGCGTGCAGCGATGGCGAGTCGCGCTGCCCCTGCTGTCGGGCAACCTCGCTGTCGTGGCCCACGCGATCATGGTGGGCTCCCACAGGCCGGCCGCCCTGCTGGCTACCAGCGTCAGCCTGACCCTTGTACTCGCGTTGGGGGTGCCGGTTGCCATGGCAGCGCAGGACCGATTGCAGGTCTCGCTGCTACCAGCATCCATGCGCGGGACGCCCATCGTGATGCTGTCCGCGGCATTGGCTGCGCTGGGCCTGACGGGACTGGCCCCGGTACTGCCATGGTGAGCCTGCTCGCCGTGTTGCTGGCTGCGCTGCTTCCCGCCTGGCTGCTGTTGCGCAAGGCGCAATTTGCGGCGCCCGGCGAAGCGGAGCTCACCGAGCAGATCGAGAGACTGTTGCCGCAGACGCAATGCGCCCAGTGCGGCTACGCCGGTTGCAAGCCCTACGCGCAGGCCCTGGCGCGAAACGAGGCGGACATCAACCAGTGCCCGCCTGGCGGGGAAGCAGGCATGCGGGCGCTCGCGCATCTGCTGGACCGGTCTCCCAAGCCGATCAATCCGGCCAATGGAATCGAAAAACCCGTCGTGGTCGCGTTGATCCGCGAGGCGGAGTGCATCGGTTGCACGAAATGCATCCAGGCCTGCCCGGTGGACGCCATCGTCGGCGCATCCAAGCGCATGCACACGGTCCTGGCCGACCTGTGCACCGGCTGCGAGCTGTGCATACCGCCTTGCCCGGTCGATTGCATTGACCTGGTGCCGCCGCGCTGAATCGCGCTGGTGGCAATTGCCAAGGTCAGAGTTTTTCGACCTTGTAACCGCGCGACTTCAGCTGGCTTACCAGCCCGTCGGCGCCGACCAGGTGCAAGCTGCCGACCACCACCATCGTGTCGTCGCTCTTCTCGTTGTCGAGCATCACGCGCAGCTTGGGCAACCACGCCTGGTTGCGATCGACATTGATGCGCTTGTACAGCTTGGGATATTTCTGCTGCAGCTCCGTACCCATCGCGTTTTCCAGCGCCTGCGCATCGCCGCGACGCCAGATGTCATGAAGTTCGTCGATCTTGCCCTTCGGGTCATGCGCCTCGTCCAGCGTTTCGGACAGCGTTTGCTGCTGTTCGATCGGCGTCATGCTGTCGAGCGCCGCTATCTGGTCGTCTGCGTTCTCCAGGCCGCTCGTGCGCTTGCCGGCACGCGCCGCCAGCCCCATCAGGTGCTGGTCGAGCCCGATCTTCGGGTCATAGCCGTTCGCGGCCATTTCCTGCAGGCTGATCACCATCGAAACGAACCACGGCTCGATACCCTGGAAGTTGTCGAGCGGAAAGCCGCGCTTGGTCGCATATTGTTCGAGCCGCAGCCACTCCGCCGCCGAAATCGAAGACTTGAGCGTCTGGCCCTGGGCCAGGCGAGCGGCGCTGACAAGCTTGGTGCCCAGGGTTGGCGAATTCATTTCTTCCGGCGACATCTCGAAGGCCAGCGCCTCGGCGTCGGTAAAAGCTGCGTCCACGGACGCTGCCAACGGATAGTCGGCGGGCTTCAATGCATGGAATGAACCGAGCAGGTACAGCGAGTTGTCGCCATCACTGATTTTCCACAACAAGGGTTTGGGCGAGGACTGCGCGATGGACGAGGAACTGGCGACCAGCAGCGCCAGGCCAAGCGCGAGCACGGGTTTCGAGGAACGGAACATCTTCAATTCACTGCCGCCGCGCCGGGTTTGTAGGGTTTCTTCTCGCCCGCGGTGATCGCCAGGTCCAGGCGATTGCTGAGCGGGGGCATCGGACAAGTCGAGAACTGGCTGAACGCACAAGGCGGGTTGTAGCCCTTGTTGAAGTCCACCACCGTCATGCCATTTGCATCCGGGTACTCGGCATACAGGAATCGGGCCGCGGCGTAGCTTTCGTGGCCGCTGGT
>JANNWV010000190.1:0-2618 GCA_031408815.1 Gammaproteobacteria bacterium | reverse complement strand
CGGCAGCGCGGTCAAGGCACTTTCGCTCAGTCGATTGGACTTTTTGCCAGCGTAGGGCACGCGTGTTTCCGGCTAGGCAGTGGACCGGAGATCAGGCGCCGGCAATCGGGACTTGCACCCACTGATCGCCCGGAAAGAAATGCCACATTCCTTTCCGGGGCCATTGTCACTCCGCAGAGAACATTCCATGACCGTGCATGTCGATCATCTCGAGCGCACGGCCGCCACCACGGGCAACACAGGTCAGCGGATCATCGGCTACGTGCACGTGCAGGCCGGTTTCTTCCGAGATCAGCTTGTCGAGGTCGCGCAGCAAGGCGCCACCACCGGTCAGCACGATGCCGCGCTCGGCGACGTCGGAGCAAAGCTCCGGCGGCGTTTGTTCGAGGGCGTGCTTGACCGCACTGATGATGCCGGCGAGCGGCTCGTGCAAGGCCTCCAACACTTCGGTCGTGTTGATCGCGATCATCCGCGGCACGCCTTCGGCCAGGTTGCGGCCCGAGACTTCCATCTCGCGGACTTCCGCCTGCGGATAGGCATTGCCGATTTCGATCTTGATGCGCTCGGCGGTGGTTTCGCCGATCAGCGTGCCGTGGCTGCGACGCACGAAGTTGATGATGGCTTCATCGAATCGGTCGCCGCCGATGCGCACCGACTGCGAGTACACGATGCCGTTGAGCGAGATGACCGCGACTTCGGAGGTACCACCGCCGATGTCGATGACCATCGAGCCACGGGCTTCGTCGACCGGGATGCCGGCGCCGATCGCTGCAGCCATCGGCTCCTCGATCAGGAACACTTCGCGGGCACCAGCTTCTTCCGCCGACTCCTTGATGGCGCGACGCTCGACCTGGGTCGAACCGCAGGGAACGCAGATCAGCACGCGCGGGCTCGGGCGGAGGAAGCGCGAAGTGTGCACCTTGCGGATGAACTGCTTGAGCATTTCTTCGGTGTGGGTGAAGTCGGCGATAACACCATCCTTCATCGGCCGATGGGTGGTGATGTTGCCGGGGGTGCGGCCGAGCATGCGCTTGGCTTCGGCGCCAACCGCTGCTACTTCGCGCACGCCATTGCTGTGGCGCACGGCCACGACCGAGGGTTCGTTCAGGACTATGCCCTGGCCGCGAACATAGATAAGGGTGTTTGCCGTGCCAAGGTCGATCGACAAGTCGTTCGAGAACAGGCCGCGCAGGTACTTGAACATCAGGGGGAGCCTGCTTTTGGGGGATTTGGGAAGCTTTACAGGTTAGCAACCGGGGTCGGCGCGAGCAAGGAAAATACCGTGCAAAATGCGTGATGCGCGGCCGGTAAATGCGTGATGGCCTTCGGGGAGTTGTGTGGATTGCGTTACCATGGCGGCCGTTCGCGCCCGCTTCGCGGCGCCCCAATCCCACAGGATGCACCGATGCCTGCTGCCTTGATCTGCGGCTCCCTTGCCTACGACACCATCATGGTGTTCCAGGACCAGTTCAAGAACCACATCCTGCCCGACAAGGTTCATATCCTGAACGTGTCGTTCCTGGTGCCCCGGATGCGCCGCGAGTTCGGCGGCTGCGCCGGCAACATCGCCTACAACCTGAAGTTGCTGGGCGGAAATCCAATCCCGATGGCGACGGTCGGCCAGGACTTTGCCCCCTATCGCGAGCATTTCCAGGCCTGCGGCATCAACCTGGATCACGTAAAGGCAATCGACGGGCTGTTCACCGCCCAGGCCTTCATCACCACCGACCTGGACGACAACCAGATCACCGCCTTCCACCCGGGCGCCATGATGCGGTCCTTCGAAAACCACGTTGCCGACGTGGCAGACGTGGGCTTCGGCATCGTCGGGCCGGATGGTTACGAGGCCATGCTGCAGAACTCGCGGGATTTTGCCGAACTCGGCATTCCCTTCATCTTCGACCCGGGCCAGGCCATGCCGCTGTTCAACGGCGCCGAACTGACGACGATGATCGAGCAAGCCACCTACGTCACCGTGAACGACTACGAGTCCAGCCTGATCCAGGAGCGAACCGGCCTGAACGAAAAGGCCATCGCCGAGCGCGTCCAGGGTTACCTGGTGACCCGTGGGCCGGCTGGTTCGGAAATCCACACCAAGACGGGCATGGTCCAGATTCCGGCCGCCAACGCCATCCGGGTCGTCGACCCGACCGGCTGCGGCGATGCCTATCGCGCCGGCCTCATCTACGGCCTGATGAACGGGATGGACCTGGCCACTACTGGCCGCATCGCCTCGCTGATGGGCGCGCTGAAGATCGAGAGCCTGGGGCCACAGAACCAGCGCTTCACCTTCGACGAATTCGCCGAACAGTTCCGCCAGCAGTTTGGCTACGCGCTTCGATAGGCATCAGGATGCCGACAACCGGCTGCGATATTGCACAAACCACAAAGCCGCCCTCGGGCGGCTTTTTTGTTGCGGGTTTTCGAACGACACCGCAAAGAAAAACGCCAGCCGATTTCTCGACTGGCGTTTAGTTTAAAGCCCCTGGCGATGACCTACTCTTGCATGGCTTGAGCCACACTACCATCGGCGCGGTTGCGTTTCACTTCCGAGTTCGGGATGGGATCGGGTGGTTCCACAACGCTATGGTCACCAGGGAGACGGTTGGAGGGTCGCG
>JANNWV010000189.1:0-63919 GCA_031408815.1 Gammaproteobacteria bacterium | reverse complement strand
GGCGTGACGATCTCGATCATCGGCAGCGTGGCGAAACTGGTGGCATTCGTGACCAGTGCGGCATCGACGGCCTTCAACCACTTCGCGCGCGATTGCTCGGTCGCGTCAAGGATTCCCGACTCCTTCATGGCCTCAACCTTTGCAAAGGCCTCCAGGCAGGTGGGCAGCCGGTCCTTGTCCACCAGGCGCGTCAGTTCGGGCAGGTTGCCGACCGCCCAGGCATTGGCGCGCAGCGCAGCATGGGCCACCTCGAGTTCCAGGCGGTCGAGCACGCTGCGGAAGCAGGCCACGTCATCGATATTGGACTTGGTGAAGGACTTGGCCAATCCCTTGGGATCGGTGATGGCGATGTTGACGCTGGTGGAGGTGCGCTTGATGTCCCGCTCCTTCGCGACCTCGGAAATCCTGCCGCCCGTGCCGGTGCCTGACGTCAGCCCGGCTTTTTCGAGAGCGGCCGAGTACAACTTGCCGGCGGCGAAGATGGGCCGCCATTCCTCGATGGACTTGTCCTTGCCGATGTAGCGCAGCTTCAACAGCGCCCATCGCGCGTAAAGGTCAGGCGGCAACACATCCTTCAGAAGCTTGCCGTCGGCGTTCTTGCGGGCACGGAAGATCGTCGGCATGGCGAAGGCGGCCTTGAAGGCGCTGCCGAAGCCGACCTGCACGCCTGCCTGCGGCGGCCAGATGATTTCCGTGGTGTTGCGCAGCACCGCCTCGGATTGCGGCGAATACCACTCCATTTTCTCGGGCACCGGGGATACCGTGCCCAGGATCCACAACGCCTTGTCGCCGCGGGTCACCTTCCACAAGGCCGGACCGGGCCGGATGCCGGACACGACGACGGTCTCCAGCGTGTTGACGCGATCGGGAGTGGTGGATGCAGATGACGGCGCGGATGCGGGTGCGGGCGTCGCCACCGGCACTGGCGCCGTGGCCGCGCTCGCCATCATCGGTGCAAGCAGCAGGAAACCACAAAGAACAAAACTTTTACATGGACGCATCAAGGACCCTTGCTTGCCGGTTTGGAAAATATCAGTGACCCGTCTTCCAGCCTGCCAAACCGCAGCAACAAGCTGTCGAGGGCGTAATTGTGCAGCGCCCTCCAGGGTAGTCGATCGCCCTGCTTGGGCAGGTAGACAAGCGCACGCGCAATATAGTTCGAACTCAATTGCATCAAGGGGTCGGTGGTCGCCCGCACGCCCTTGGCATCGGGCACGCAAATGGCGTTGCCGGTGCGATCCATGTGCCTGAGGACGCGGCAGACGTGGCGACAGACGAGTTCCGCCTTCAGGGTCCATGACGCGTTCGCATAACCGAAGGCCAGCGCCAGGTTCGGCACGCCGGAAATCATGCAGCCCTTGTAGACCAGCGTGTCGCCCAGATTCACCGGCACGCCGTCCACACTCAACGACACGCCGCTCATCACTTCCATCTTCAGGCCGGTGGCGGTGACGATGATGTCGGCAGGCAGGTCTTTTCCGGAATCCAGTCGGATGCCGGTGGCGGTGAAGCGTTCGATGGTTGCGGTTTCCATCACCGCCCTGCCCGACCGAAGGCTGGCGAACAGGTCGCCATCGGGCACCAGGCACACGCGTTGGCTCCAGGGCGCATAACGCGGGGTGAAATGGCTGTCCACCTGCGACGCTGACCCGAGCGCGTTGCGCACGCGAAAAAGCACCACGCGCTTCATCAGCGTCGGCAGGCGCACCGCCAACTGGTACAACACCAGGTCGCGCACCATGAATTTCAGGCGGGTAAGCCGATAGCCCGGCATGCCGGGCAGCAAGGCACGCAGGGCATTGAACAGTCGATCGACGCGCGGGCGCTCGAACACGTAACCCGGCGATCGCTGCAGCATCGTTACCCGCGCAGCTTCGGCAGCAAGGGCCGGCACCAGCGTTACCGCCGTGGCGCCGCTGCCAATCACCACCACCTGCTTGCCCCGATAATCGAGCCCCGTGGGCCAGAATTGCGGGTGCACGACGATGCCGCGAAAGTCCGCTTCACCCGGAAACCCAGGGCGATGCGGTTCGCCGTAGCTGTAGTAACCGGTGCACAGGAAAAGAAAGTTGCAGGTAAGGGTGAGGGCTGGCGATGCTTCGCCGCGATCCACCTGCACGGTCCAGCGCGCAGCCGAACTGTCCCAGGCAGCGCTGGCAAGGCGATGGCCAAATCGAATCCGGCGGTCTATCCCTTCCTCGCGCGCGGCCTCCTTCATGTACTCGAGGATCGCCTTGCCGTCAGCGATGGTCTCCCTGCCGGCCCAAGGCTTGAAGGAATAGCCCAGCGTGAAAATGTCGGAATCGGAACGCACGCCCGGGTAGCGGAACAGGTCCCAGGTACCGCCGATGCTCGCGCGGCTCTCGAGGATGGCGAAGGTCTTGCCCGGGCACTGCACCCGCAAATGGTGGGCTGCGGCGATTCCCGACAGCCCCGCCCCGACCACCAGAACGTCCAGGTGCTCGACGGCGCCCGCCTCCTCAATCATTGATGGTCACTTGATCATGCCGCACGCAACTCTCGATCGCGGGCATCCGGATTACTCGGGCAACAAGTCGCCGGACCCGCCCATTTCGGCAGGCATGTCCTTGAACTTCGGCAGGCCGTCGTGGATGTGCAGCACGGTTTCCTGATAATGGACGTGCACGCCCGGCGTAAAGGCCAGCGTCGGGATCATTGCCGCGTACACGTCCACCAGGCCCATGGTCGGATGGTCGGTGAACAGGTGGCCTCCGCAATTCTTGCACCATTTCCGATAACTGATCGGCGTGTGATGGTAGGTGCCAATCTTGTCGGCGCCCTGGGTTACCTGCAGCGCGCCGGGCTGCCACAGCGAGAACGCATTCACCGGGCCTGCGGACCAATGCCGGCACGACGCGCAATGGCAGTAGCCCATCGCCGCCGGGTCACCGGTCACGTTGAATTTCACTGCACCGCAAAAACAGGTTCCTGCATGACTCGAAGTCTCGGCCATCACGACTCTCCCTGGGTTTGAACTTGCGGGCCGCGACAACCGCCCGCAGCGCTGGCATACATTACGCCCGGCGCCCGGCGGATGCGAGGGGGCTGCCGTCCGGTAAATTAAACCTGCGGCGCCTGCACGAGCCCCGCGCCGCCATGTTGCGCCGGCAGTCCGATCGGACGCGCCGACAGACGCAACTGCTCCCAAAGCCCGCGACCACGCAGCCCGGTGGCTTGCGCCCATAGCGCCGCGCAACCCGATACATGCGGCGTCGCCATGCTGGTGCCCTGCATCACGCCGTAGCGCGCTGCCATCGGCTTGCTCGAATGCACTTCCATGCCGGGCCCGACCAGGTTCACTTCACCACCATTGGGGTTGATGCCGATCGACGAAAACGGCGCCAGGTCCAGCCTGCGATCCACCGCGCCCACCGCCAGGATGGACGGGCAGTTGGCAGGGCTGTACACGGCGCTGTTACGCGTGTTGCCGGCCGCGGCGATGATCAGGCTGTTGGCGGCAAGCGCCTTCTTTGCAATATGTTCATACGCTTCGACATAACCCATGCCTCCGAACACGAAGGCGCCCAGCGACATCGAGATGATGTCGGCGCGGTTGGCCAGGGCCCAGCTGATTCCGGCGATCACCCACTCGTCCTGGTAGCCGCCGGCATCGTCGAGCACTTTTCCCACCAGCAGGGGCGCATCGTTGGCGATGCCGTAGGCGCGGCTGGAGCCGCTGACGCGGCGCGGACCACAGCACGTGCCGACAACGTGCGTGCCGTGGCCGAAACCGTCCTTCGCCGTCGCTGCGCCAGGAACAAAACTGCGCGTCAGTGGATTGCGCCCATGGAAATCCGGATGGCCCAGGTCGAAACCGCTATCGAGCACCGCCACGCGAATGTCGCGCGCACTGCCCGGGCTGGTGGATACGCCCGTCGCCTGCAGCCCCCAGGTGAAATACAGGCTGTCGGCGTAGGGCGTGCCGATGCCCCGCAACTGCCCTTCCACCAGATCGGCCAGCGCGTGGCCGTATTGCTCCGGTTCCACCGCGATGATTGGATTGTCTGGATCGGACAGTGCGCGCGCGAGCGCGAACTTCTGTTCGGGATCGACATCCACGACGGCAACACCGACGTTCTCGTACACAACGCCGTTCAAGCCGCCCAACGATTCGATCTCGGCAGCCGAAGGCAGGTCCATGCTGCTGGCCGTGCGCAAGCCCGCCGAATCGCGCAGCACGCGCGACTTGGCGATGGGTCCGTCGCGCAGTGTTACCAGGAAGCGCCCGGTCGGGCCCGAGGGCCAGTTGCCATTGGCAGGTTCCATTCGACTCCCATTTCAAATAAAGACCGTTCCTCGACTACACGCGGCAATGCCGCTGATGCGGCCAACCGGCTCGTCTTCACGGGGCAATCACGATTTTGCACTTTTTTTACACATGGCCTTTATTTTCGGATCGGTAGTCTTCTCGCCGGCAAGCTACTGATTGCCCACCATGCAACCCCATGACGACGGAGCTTCGCAATGAAAAAGACCTGCCTTGTTTCACTGGCCCTCGCGGGCCTCCTCGCCACTGGTGCCGCCAACGCCCAGTTCTTCGGCACCGTTGGCTACGCCAACGTCAATCCCGATTCCGACAATGGCGCGCTCGCCGGCGCCGACGCCAGCGTCACCGACGACTGGAGCCTGACGGGTAGCTTCGGCTACAAGTTCAACCCGACTGTCTTTGCCGAACTCAGCACCGCGCTTGTCGCCTACGAGCACGACGTAAGCCTGGATGGCCTTGGCACGGTCGCGAGCGTCGAGCATCGCCCGACAATCTTGAGCATCAACTACCAGTTCCTGCCTGAATCGAAAGTGCGTCCCTTCGTGCGCCTCGGCTATGGCTGGGTAGCCCTGTCGGGCGAACAGTCCAAGGGCGCGCTGGCTGGGCTGGACGTGTCGGCCGGCAACTCGAACGGCCTGGTCTATGGCGGTGGCGTGGATTTCTTCGTGTCGGAAAACCTGTTCCTGCGCGCTGATGTTTCGAAGCTCGACTTCGACACCGACGTGGCCGTGGAAACCCTGGGCGACGTCGGCACCGCGAATGTCGATCCGCTGGTGATCGGTTTCTCGCTCGGCTATCAGTTCTGATTTGACGGAGGCCAGGTTGGTCATGGGGAAAGTGCTGTTGGTGCCTTGGACGGCTCGCTCCGTCCGGCTATCCTCGCCTTCGGCGTCCGGCTGCAACGCGGTACGCCGTCCCTTTCCCACCACGGCATCCTTCCATGTCCCAGCTGATCCGTCCGAATTTGGCGATCGCCATCACATTCCTGGCCTTCGCATTGTCCGCTGCACCCATCGCAGCCCAGACCGCGCCGCCTGCCGCGCAGGTTCGCGCCGAAAATCCCTACCTCAGCCAGGAAGATGCCGCCGCCCGTTCCGCGCGGGTTTCGAAGGTCAGCTACGTGCTGGACTTCACGCTGACCGGCGAGCCGATCTTCAACGCGACCTCGAAGATCGACTTCCAGTTGTCGGACAACAGCGCGCCGCTGACCGTGGACCTCAACAAGGCGAAAATCGGCCAGTTGGTCGTCAACGGCAAGACCCTCACGCCGAAATACAATCAATGGTTCGTCACCATCGACGGCGCCGACCTGAAAGTCGGCCACAACAGCATCAGCATCAGCTATGCGCGTGAGCACAACACCAACGGTGAAGGCCTGCATCGCTACGTGGACAAGACCGACGGTCGCGTCTACCTGTACTCGCACTTCGAGCCGGCCGCCGCGCACCAGATGTTTGCATTGTTCGACCAGCCCGACCTGAAGGCGACCTACCAGCTGAATGTTTCCGCGCCGAAGGAATGGCATGTCATTTCATCCACGCGCGAGACCGGCATCAAGGACGCCGGCGCCACGCGCCAGTGGACCTTCCCGGCGACGCCGGTGCTCAGCCCGTACAACTTCTCGTTGCATGCCGGACCCTACAAGATGTGGGAAGAAACCAGCGGCAAGTACCCTATGCGCCTGTTCGCGCGCCAGTCGGTTGCCAACCAGGTGTCACCAGCCGACTGGTTCAAGGCCACGAAAGAGGGCCTGGTCTATTTCGACGAGTACTTCGGCATCGCCTACCCGTTCAAGAAGTACGACCAAATATTGGTCCCGCAGTTCATCTACGGCGCGATGGAAAACGCCGCGGCCGTTACCTTCACCGAAACCCGCTTCCTTTCCGCCAGCGGCATGACCGCCGACCAGAAGGAACGATTGTTCTCAGTGATCCTGCATGAGATGGCGCACCAGTGGTTCGGTGACCTGGTCACCATGAAATGGTGGAACGGCCTGTGGTTGAACGAAAGTTTCGCCTCCTACATGGCCACCCTCGGCAGCACGACCTCGCCCGACTTCCACAACACCTGGCTGTCGTTCTATCGCGGCAAGCAGGGCGCCTACCGCACCGACGACAGCATCACCACGCACCCCATCGAAGTGCCCGTGGCCTCGACCGCCAACGCCTTCGACAACATCGACGCCATTACCTACAACAAGGGCGCGGCCACGCTGCACCAGTTGCGCAAACTGATCGGCGATGAACCCTTCCGTCGCGGCGTACACAACTACCTGACTGAATTTTCCTATCGCAACGCCACGTTGGAAGACTTCATCGGCGCACTGTCGAAATCCTCGGGTCGCAACCTGACGCCATGGGCGAAGGAATGGTTGTACGAGCCGGGCCTGAATACGCTCATCGCCGAGTTCAAGTGCAGCAGCGGCAAGATCAGTTCCTTCAGCCTGGCGCAGGCGGCGGCCATTCCGGCCTTCCCGACGCTGCGCGAACAACTGGTGCAGGTCGCGCTGTTCAACCTGTCCGGCGACAAGCTGGTGTTGTCCGACAAGCAGTCCGTCATCTACAAGGGCACCAGCACCGACGTGCCTGCGCTGGTCGGCAAGGCCTGTCCTGACCTCGTGTATCCCAACTACGAGGACTGGGGCTACGCGAAGGTCGTGCTCGACCCGGCGTCGTTCAATACCGCGCGCACGCGCCTGGCCAGCATCGAGGACCCGATGCTGCGCTCGATGATGTGGCAGAGCCTGTCCGACGGCCTGGGCGATCATCGCCTTGGCCTGGATGATTTCATCCAGACCGTGCTGGTGAATGCGCCGAAGGAAACCGACAACGCGCTGCTGCGCCAGTCCTTGCTGTATTTCACGCTGGCCAAGGGCTACCTGCGGGTGTTCGCCAACGGCACCGACTACGACAAGCGCATGACGACGCGCATGGAACAGGTGCTGTGGAAGGGCGTGCAGGACAGTCGCGGCAATCGCGAGCGCGGCAATTCCTGGCTGGGCACCTATATCGACATGGCAAGCTCGGACGCCGCGGTTGCGAACTTGCACGGCATGCTCGCCGGCAAGGTGGACGCAGGTGGCATCGAGATCGACCAGGAAACGCGCTGGGACATCATCGACCAGCTCAATCGCCTGGATGCGCCCGGCAGCGAAGCGCTGATTGCGAAAGAGCTCGAAGTTGACAAGTCCGAAGCCGGCCAGTTGATGGCCTTGTCCGCGACCACCATTCGTCCCGATCCCGCGATGAAGGCCAAGTGGCTCGAAACGTTGCAGAAGATGGATGGTTCCGAACCGTTCTCACGCCTGCGCGTGGTGATGCGCAACCTCTACCCGCGCGGCCAGGCGGATATCGCGGAAGCCAGCGCCCAGCAGCGGCTCGACACCTTGCCCCAGATCGACAAGGCCGCCGACCCGGTGTTCCTGCGTAGTTACGCCGGCAGCATGATTCCGGCCGGCTGCACTGCGCAGAGCGTGGCGCGGCTTGAGAAGGCGATCGCCACGCTGACCACCCTGTCGCCAGGTACCCGCCGCGAGTTGCTGTCCACGCACGAAGGTGACCAGCGTTGCCTGGCCATACGCGCGGCATTCGATGCCTCTGGCGTGGCGTCCCATCCGGGCAAATAGCCCACGGGTTGCGCTGGCGGGAGGCTCGGGTCACCATCCGGAAAATCTCGCCGGAGCCGCCATGCGCACGTCGCTGTTGTTGCTAGCCAGTCTCGCGATCGCCGGTTGCAAAGCACCGGCCCCGTCACCTGAAGCGGCGGCGGCAATCGTGCCAGCGGCATCGGCCACTGTCGCGACGGCCGCGGCAATGCCCCCCGGTGACCCGATTGAAGGCATGCGCGTGGCCAAGCGCGTGGGCTGCCTCGGCTGCCACGGCGAGAACGGTGGCGGCAAGGAACTCTGGGGAGAGCCTGGCAAATTCAAGGTTTACTCGGCCAACCTCACCGAGGCCCGGAACAACTACGACGATGCCGGTATCGATGGCCTGCTGCGGATGGGCCGGACCCACGACGGGCATCGTCCGCTGGGCATGCCGGTCATGATGTTCGAACTCCTCAGCGACCGCGAAGTTCGCGACATCACGGCCTGGTTGCGATCCATTCCAGCGGTGGCCAATCCCGGATTGAAGAAGACCTGGTTATCGGACGAGATCCGCAAGCAACTCGCCGACGGCACCTATCCCTACGACGACGACCAGCCGACACCCGGCGTGGATCCGCCGGACGCGCCGCCCACCGACCCGATCGCGCTGGGCAAGCACCTGGCCTATACGTCCTGCACCGAGTGCCATGGCCGTGACCTCAATGGCTGGGGGCCGGACGACCCGACGCCGTCGCTGATCGTGGCCAAGGCCTACACGCCGGAGAAATTTGCGCGGCTGATGAGAACCGGTATCGCCGCCAACGGCAAGGAAACGAAGACCGGCTTCATGAGCGGCGTCGCGCGTGGTCGTTTTTCGATCCTGACTGACGCAGAAGTCGATGCCTTGAAGCGCTACCTCGACAGCCGCTGATGGCCTCAGTTCGCGGGCTTGCGTAGGGCCTGGCGGCCGGCACGCATTTCTTCACCGCTGAGCTTGCCGTCGTTGTCGAGGTCGATGGCGTCGAAGTTTCCGATCAGCTTCGGCATCTTGTCGCCGATCTCGGCACGGCTGAGCGCCTTGTCGCCGTCGCTGTCCAGCGCGCGGGCGTGCTCGCGCATGGCCATGGCCCGGTGCTTGCGCGCCGAGCGCATGTGCTTGTGCTCGCGCACGGCCTCTCGCATTTCGTCCTGGGTCAGGCCGCCATCCTGGTTCGCATCCATCTTGGCGAATTGTTCGGCAAGCCTGTGCCTGCGTGCGGCCTCGAACTCGGCCATGCTCAGCTTGCCATCGCGATTGGCATCGCTGGCCGCGAAGGCCGCCGCGCGCGCTTCGGGGTCACGACCTTCGCCCTTGCGCGGGCCGGCCTGCTCGGCCACGGCAATCGATGCGGCCAACAGGCCGATGCTGAGGGCGATCATCTTCTTCATTGGGAATCCTTTGCAGCGGTGGGCTTGGATGAAGTTAACGCCCTGTCGGACGATCCGTTGACCGGGCCATCGCGTGCGATTCAGGCGGGTAGCGGCGCGGCAAAGGCATAGCCGGCGTTCGGGACGTATTCGATCCATCCCGACGCGCCGCCCGCGCTCGCCAGCTTGCGGCGCAATCGGTGCACTACCTGCTTGAGTGATTCACGGTCTGCTGCCTCGCGGTCGGCCCACACGAACTGGATCAAGGCATCGGCGTCCACTGGCCGGCCGCGATGGCTCAGCAACAGCCGCAGCAGGCGCAATTCCAGCAATGAAAGCCGGAACGGTTCGTTGCCCGAGACCTGTGCCTCGCTGCGTTCGACATCAATGGAAAGCGGGCCCCACGCGAGCACCGGGTCCTCCACGGTTTCCGTACCGCGGCGCAGCAGCGACCGCACGCGGGCCAGCAAGGCGCGCGGGCTGAAGGGTTTGGTCAGGTAGTCGTCGGCGCCGAGGTCCAGGCCGCGTACTTCATCCTCTTCCGCATCGCGCACCGTCAGCATCATCACCGGCACCTGGCTGATCTTGCGCAGTCGGTCCAGCACCTGGAAGCCGTCCAGCAGCGGCAGGTTAACGTCCAATATCACGAGGTCGGGCATGTCTTCGTGCAGCCGTCGCAAGGCCTGCTCGCCATCGAAGGCCGTTACGACTTCGTAGCCGCCGCTGGTCAGCGCGAAGCGCAGCAGGCCGACCAGTTCGACATCATCGTCAACGATCAGGATCCTCATGCGCTTGCCTCCACGGGTAGCACGATGCCGATGCGCGCGCCCGCGCCGTGGGCCGGCCGCGCCACTCTTACCTCGCCGCCGTGCGCGGTAACGATGGCATGCACGATGGCCAAGCCCAGGCCCGAGCCACGCTGGCTGGGTTCTTCATGCGGCGACCGCCTGAAGGGGGCGAACAAATCTTCGGTGCCGCCCAGCGACGACAGGCCCGGGCCTTCGTCTTCCACCCACACAGTCACCGTGTCCGGCAACCATTCCATCTGCACCCAGATACTGGTCTGGTCGGGCGCGAACTTGTTGGCGTTGGCCAACAGGTTGACCATCACCGAAAACAACCTTGGCGAATCACCAACCAACATCGTCCCTTCAGTCAGATCAGCCACCACGCGCTGGTCGCGTTGATCGGTCAAGGGTTTCATCAGTTCGATCGCCTCCGCCACCACTTCAGCCAGGTCCACCGGTTGCCGTCGCAGCCGCATCTCGCCGCTTTCAATGCGCACGCTGTCGAGCAGGTTGTCCACCAGTTGCGAAAGCCGCATCGACCCGCGGTACTGGGCATCGGCCAAACCAATCGCGATCGGATCGGAGCTGTTGCTGAGATGGTCGCGCAACAGTTCGATCGATGCGATCTGCGCCGACAGGGGCGTCTGGAATTCGTGCGACAGGTTGGCCAGGATATGGTCGCGCATCGCGCGCGCGGCCTCGATGGCGTTCTCCTCGCGCACCACCAGCACTTGGCGGTCGTCGCTGGCGGCCAGTCGGCGCACAGTCAGCGCACGCTTGGTATCGGCAGCCACGCAACGCTCCAGCGTCGGTACGCCGACTGCGGGTGGAATCGAATCCTCGTGCGCAGGCAGCACGGGAATCAACAAGTCTTCGGGTCGTTGGCCGATTACATCGTCGCGTGTGCGCCCGACCAGGGCCAGGAATTGCCGATTCGCGTAGTGGATGTCGTGACCGGCGTCTACGCCGACGATGCCTTCGTCCACGCCATCGAGCACGGCATCGAGTTCCTCGCGCTGCGTACGCTCGGTGGCGGTGAGCGTGGCGACGCGTTGTCGCATCTGTTCCAGGCTGGAGGCCAACGCAATCGGTTCGGCCAGGAAAGTGACGGGCGCGGGAACGGGTGTTTGCAGGTCGCCCCGGCCCAATCGCTCGGCATCGCGCGCCAATTCATCGAAAGGCTTGGCG
Organism: Gammaproteobacteria bacterium; assembly: GCA_031408815.1. Classification (GTDB taxonomy): domain Bacteria; phylum Pseudomonadota; class Gammaproteobacteria; order Xanthomonadales; family Xanthomonadaceae; genus Arenimonas. The sequence continues at coordinate 52,662 of JANNWV010000189.1, read as the reverse complement.
ATGCGGCCCGCCACCAACACCGCCAGGCCCAGGGCCAGCAGGCTGGCCGCCAGGCTGGTGAGTCCGAATGAGCCGAACGATTCGAGGATCCGCTTGCTTACCCATTCGGGCGCGACGCGCGCGCTCAGCAGGGCGCCGGGGCGACCCTGCTCACCGCGGATGTTGGCGATGCGCGTCACCGCGCTGCCGCCGATGCGTTCGAAGGTTTCCGGTTCGCCGGTCAGCGTTACCTGGCGCAATGCGTTCTTCCAGGCATCGGGCGTGCCAACGACGACGGGGACCAGCGGCTGCAGGTCCAGTGCGATCAAGTCGGTTTCCGTTTCAGGCAGGGTATCGAGCCGACTGCCCAGGCGCTCGGCCACCACGACCGACGACCCGGGCATGGAGCGGATTTCGCGCTGTACCACGCGCCAGGCCATCTGCTTGTTGTCGAAGCTGAGCCCTGCCCCGAAGTGCGGCGGCGGCGGACCGTATTCAGCAATAGTGCGGCCGCCGGCCTGCACGCGGATGTATTCGATGTCACTGGTTAGGTGGAAGTCCTTGACCAACGTGCGCGCCTTGGTCAGCTGGCCGCGTTGCAGGTAGAAGCGCAGGGTCGGCTGCTCGGCAAGCAGGTCGGCGCCGACGATCAGTTCGCGATGCCATTCCTGCAGGCGGCGGCGCGCCTCGGACACGGCACGCTCCGATTCGGCGCGTGCCTGTGCGACCACGGCCGAGCGGATGGTGCCGATGCCCGTGGCCAGCAGCAGGATGACGAAGAGCAGCACCAGGCCCATGTGACTGGCCAGCAGCAGCTGGGACAAACGAAGTCGCGTGGACATGCGCGGGGCAATCTCCCGGAATGGACCCTGGTCGGCCCGGCCGCCGGACGTTGGCGGAAACCTGATTATGGTCCAGCCGGCTCCCGGGATGCCCGGAATCTACCCAAAAAAAAAGCCAGCCCCCGGATTCCGGAGGCTGGCAACCATGTCAACCCAGCGTCGCCCTGACAACTAGGCTGGGATGGACGCAATTTAGCCTCGGCCCCAGGGCTTGTCAGTTACAGCGCCGTTACAGAAAAAAAGTATTTCGCAAGAAGCGGATAGCGGTCACAACCGGGGTTCCTGAAACCGGCGACCGTTCAGCCCCGGAGCTGCGAATGCTGGCGTTTGGGGCGGTCGAAGGCGTTCAGGAAAGTTCAGCGTGCAGTACCGGCGTTGGCGAATGCCGCCGCTGCGCGATCGGGATATCCGCCCTTCTGGTAGACGGTGCCGAGGTTGGCCCACGCCTGCCGGTTTTTTGGATCGATGCGCACCGCGGTCTCGAGCGCGGTCACCGATTCGTCGTACTGGTTCATCGCGATCAGTGCATTGCCAAGGTTGTTCCACATCGTCGAATTGTTCGGGTCTGCGCGAAGCAAATCGCGAAGGATGACGACGGCGTTCTGGTTTTGCCCGTCCTGCAGGTAGACGTCGGCAAGCAGCGTTCGCGCCACGACATGGGTGGGGTCGCGCTTCAGGACGGGATCGAGCGCGGCAATGGCTTCGGCGTTTTTGCCCAGCCGCGCGTAGGCGGAGCCGAGGAACAACCAGGGTTCGTTGCGTTGCGGCTCGGCGACTGACCACTGCTCGGCAACCGTTGCCAACTCCGGCCAATCCCACTCGCGCGACAGCTTGTCGGCTTTTTCGAACCACTCGCGGCTCGTCGCATCGCCCGCTGCCTGCGCGGGTGCGTAGGCCTCGGGTGGCAGGCCCTCGTCCACACCCGAGGTCGATGTGCCAGGCACGAAAACCGGCGCGCCCGGATCAACGGCCGCTGCCGATGCGACCTGAGAGGATGCAGGACGCGAGACCTGGAACTTCCGGAGGAACATCAGCCCCACGAACATCATTGCGACCAGCACGACCAGGCCGACCACCGGCACCAGCCAATGGGTGCGTGGTGGCGGCGGGGACGGTGGAAAATCGAACATCGGAAATGGCGGCGTCCCCGGTGTGCCGGCAGCGGGATGGGTCGCGCCGATTTCCGGCGGCGCGCCGCTGGTGATGATGATGGTCGGCGCGATGGTTGGCGCGTTGACCGCCGCCGGTTTCGGCGGCGCCTCGTTCAATGCTTGCGCGACGTCCGCAGCAGCTTGCATCGCGGCCTGGTCGGGTACGGTGATCATGTCGCCCATGCGCACCATGCCGGCACGGAAGTAGCCGCGCATTTCGTCTTCCGACAAGGGGCCGAAACGACGTCCCTGGCTGTGCAGGTACCAGGCCGGATTGATCTCGTCGGAAGCCATGGGAACTCCTGTTCGGTTGGCGCAGTCTACTGCGAGCGCACGAATCGACAATCACCCGACGCGTTTTGTCCTAAGCTTTGCCGATCACCTGGAACCCCGAGGATCGGCATGAACTGGATCTACGCCGCGCTCGCCCTGATGGCGGGCGCCCTGTTGCCCCTGCAGGCGCTGATCAATGCCCGACTGGGCCACAGCACCACGGGCGGCCTGTTCGCATCCGCCTGCTCGTTCCTGGTCGGCACGATTGCGCTGGCGTTGGTGTTGCTGGTGACGCGACAGGCCCTGCCCAGCCTCGACACCGTGGCCCGCCTTCCGGCCTGGATCTGGTTGGGTGGCTTGTTCGGCGCGGCCTTCGTCGTCGTGGCGACGCTCGCCATTCCGCGCATCGGCGCCTCCTCGCTGGTGGCACTGGTAGTGCTGGGCCAGATGGCGGCGTCGCTGGCGCTCGATCACTTCGGCATCCTGCAGGCGCCCAAGCCGGTGGACATGCTGCGGGTCCTCGGCGCGCTGCTGATCATCGGTGGCGTGCTGTTGGTGCTGCAGCCCTGGAAGGCGCGCTGATCGACGGGGGTCAGCGCGTGCGCTCGCGAAGTGCCGCGTCATACGCGGCGTTGATTTCCTTTGAGCGGCGATCAGCCAGGTCGCGGATTTCTTCACCCATGTTGGCCACCTTGTCGGGATGGTACTGGCTTATCTTCTGCTTGTAGGCTGCGATGATTTCCATTCGGGTGGCGCTGGTGGGCACACCCAGCACCATGTTCCAGGGCAATTCAAAACCGCAGCCATCTTGTGGCGTTCCCGGGCCGGCATTCGGCTCGACATCCGGTTCGCGGTCTTCAAGACCGGTGGGAAATTCCATTTCTTCCGGATCGCGGATGAAATAGCTGACCAGCCAATAGCCGCCTACCAGGCAGACGATGATGACCGTGCTTTCGGTGGCTGTCATTGCAGTCGTGTCCTCATGTCTTCGCGACAGGTGATCAGGCGATGCGTGTCGGTGTCGTCCAGGACTTGGGCGGCGAACTCGAGCGGTTCCGCGCGGGGCCCGCGACGCTCGCTGATCTTGCGCACCAGGTTCAAGGCAAACGGCGCGCACAACAGGGACTCCAACGCCAGGCTGCCGAAGACCTTCGTCGACAGGCCCAAGGCAGCGCGCGAGCGATAGACCAGCACCAGCAGGCAGGCTACGTCCAGGTACGCGATGGCCATCCATGCCAGCAGGTAGACCGGCGACGTGAACCCGAGCGCGACCAGCACCGGCCCCATCGCCAACACCAGCATCAGCGGGAGCACGCCGAGCCCGACCGTCGAGACGGCCTTCAGGAATTCGTCCTGCGATGCCGCCGCCGGAACGACTTCGCCCTCGTCCTCGTCGGCGAGCTTCCAGTGCAGGCGGAACTGCGGCCGATGGGGCGTGATCGGATTGGGGATGTACAGCCGGCGCGAGGAAAACTCCAGCACGCCGGGTTTTGCCAGGCGCCAGCGGCCATTGCGACGGACAAGCACGAATTCATTTCCGTACAGCAGCATCGCGGAATCGAATACGTACAGGGCGATGGCGCCGACCACCAGCATCGGCGCGAACAGTTGCGTCATTTCCTCGGCTTGTCCTTGCCCGAAAACAGCGACTTGAACCACGCGCCCAGCGCGAGCACGCCGACCGCGATGAATTTCCACGCCGCGGCAAGGAAGCCCAGGATCACGCCGAAGAAACCCTTCTTGGCGGCCACGGCCACGGCGCCACCGGTGATGAGTGCGGCCAGGCCGTATTCGGCCACGTGGTCGCCGGGCTTGTATTCCGCATATCGTTCGCCCGCTGCGAAATCAAATCCACCCAGGGTCGACTTGAAGCCAGCCACGGAGGCATCAAGCGCCTGCGGCGGCGCCGTGACAACGACTTCGATCACGCCTTTGCGTCCCAGCACCCGGGTGTTGTAGTTCAGGAAATTCTCGCCGGTCTTTTCGTTGCGGAAGGTGATGGCCCAGGCCAATGACTTGATCTGCGGGTCGTACTTCGGTTCCGCGCTCCAGCCGACCACCGATTGCGTATCCCATCCACGCGACGTCAGTTCGACGTTGGCGGCCTTGGTTCCCTCGCGGACCGACTCGAGGATCTGTGCCGCATCGATCTTCTCATCGTCCTTGATGTAGCCCGTTTCAGTGAAGGCAAAAAATGCCACCCACGGGCCGTTGTCCGGCGCCAGCAGGTACCACTCCTTGCCATCGGGCAGGTTGTGCGCGAGTTCGTTGAACCGGTCCGTGCCTTCCTTGCCAAGGAAGGAGTAACCCGCGGGAATCTTGATGCTGGCGCGCGTGCCAAGCTGGCCGACGCCCGGGCCTGCCTGCCACGGAAGCGCAGCGAAGGCCTTGGCCTCTTCGCTGGGCGCCTCGTTGGACGGAGTGGCGGCGAACGCGTTGGAGCAGCACAACAAGCCCCACAGGGCCAGTCGGATCAGGACTTTCATTCAATTCCCCTAGAAAAAACAAGGCGGACGCCCTCCCCGGGGTCCGCTCGGTTTCCAGTCTGCCTGATTTCGAAAAGCGGGATCAGGCCACGCAACTCGAGGCGTCAGGCGGCCATGCTTCAGGGCTATTTGCTGTACAGGTCGATGATGTCTTCCACTGCATCGTGGCAGACGCGACAGAACTCATCGCTGCGGCTGAACATCAGGCACTGCATCTGCGGCCGGTAGTAGCCGGTGGACTCGTACATCGCACCCTCGAACGCGCCTATCGCCGCGTGTTGCGGGTGCTTGGCGAACAAGCCGTCCGTGTACGCCTGTTCCGCGGTGAACAAGGCGCTCATTTCCGACTCGGGGCGACGGTCCTGGCGCAGCTTCACCCGGCGTGCCTGGCTTTCGCGCTGGTAGGCCTCGAACTCGGCCTTCGGCCATGGCGTCGGCAAGGGCGTCGCGGGGCTCATCAATCCCTTCCACTTCAACGCGGCCGGATCGAACAAGGCCGTTACGTTCGGCTCCCAGGGCTCGATCCGCTTCGAGTCGGACGGCGCATAGACCGCGGGAGAGGTGTAGTACTCGTCGGCCAGTGCCGCGAAGTGATGGCCGAATTCGTGCACGAACAAATAGTTGGTCCAGTCATTGTCGGCCGCCGCCGTGCTGAACTGCCCGAAGATACCGCCACCGCCGTAGGTCTTGCCGTTGAAGACGATTTCCACCACGTCGTAGGGCGCGTATTGGGCCAGGTCGCGGAAGGCGCGGTTGTCCAGCGTCAGCGCATAACGCTCGCTGCCGAAGATGTCGTAACGCAGGCCGGTGGCGCTGGCGCGATGGATATCGAGCGAAGGCCGGTTGGCGCCCGATACCGGCACCGGCACCGTCAGGGCCCAGACATTGAAGTCGCCCTTGCGTTCCTTGAACGGCGACACCGAGAACAGATAGGCGCTGAGCTTGCGGGCATCGGCTTCAAATTTGGCCAGGTCCTCGGCGGCATAACCATCACCCAATATCAGCAGGTCCACCTTGTCGGCCGGGTCGCCGCTGTTGTGGATGGCGATCGGCTTGGCCGGGGCCGGCCACTGCACGCGCTCGACATCCAGTGCCTTCGGATCAACGCGGACCGACCAGGTCGGCGCGAAGTTGTTGTTGGCATCACGCGAGGAGATGCGTACGTCAACCGGTTTGGTGGGCATCGGGAAGCGCAGCGATTCCTGGAAACTGCGTTGTGTGCCCTTCGCATCGTCGGTAGTGCGCCACTCGGCGAAGATCGTGCTGTAGCCACGCGAGTACAGGACTTTCCCGGACTCGGCATCGATCACTTCGAAAAAGTTCGCGCCGCGGTTGCTGTCGTCCAGCGGCCGCGCCGGATTGCCCGCCCAGGGCAAGGCTTCGACCATCACGCGTTCCAGCGCGTAATGCTCGGTCTTGATGTCGCCGCCGTGCTGTATGTCCACGCGCAAGGTGGCGGGCGCGGCCAGCGCCATTGCTGGCAGGCAGGATGCGAAGGCGAGTGCGAAACGAACGAGACGCTGATGCATCGGGGAACTCCGGTTCTTCGTGCAACCCGGTCCGGGCGGCGGGGCTGTGCCTACTGTAATCCAATCGGGTTGACAGCCCACTGCCCGGCGCAGAAAGTACCGGCCATGCAAGGCAAATTCGACAATATCCTGGCGACCGTCGGCCGCACTCCGGTCGTCCGATTGAACAAGCTGGCGCCGACGCATGTGAATGTCTTCGTCAAGGTCGAATCCTTCAACCCGATGGGATCGGTGAAGGACCGGCTGGCACTGGGCATCATCGAGGACGCGGAAAAGCGTGGCACGCTCAGGCCAGGTCAAACCGTGATCGAGGCGACCAGCGGCAATACTGGCATCGGCCTGGCCATGGTGTGCGCCGTGAAGGGTTATCCGCTGGTGGTGGTGATGGCGGAGAACTTCAGCATCGAGCGGCGCAAGCTGATGCGATTCCTCGGCGCGAAAGTGGTGCTGACGCCGGCCGCGCTGCGCGGCTCGGGCATGCTGGCAAAGGCGACGGAACTGGCCGAAGCCCATGGCTGGTTCCTGTGTCGGCAATTCGACAATGAAGCCAACGCCGACATGCATTCGCGCACCACCGCGCCGGAAATACTGGAAGCCTTCGACGGCCAGCGACTGGACTACTGGGTCACCGGCTACGGCACCGGCGGAACGCTGAAAGGCGTGAGCCGCGTACTGAAGGCGCAACGACCGGACCTGAAAGTGCTGGTGTGCGAACCGGACAATTCACCGGTACTGGGCAGCGGCATCCCGCAGTCGCGCTTTCCGGATGGACGCATCCGGGAGAGCCATCCCAGCGCGCGCCCGCACCTGATGCAGGGCTGGTCGCCGGACTTCATCCCGAAGCTGACCGAAGACGCTGTCGCGATGAAGCTGATCGACCGGATCATTCCGGTGAATGGCGCGGAGGCAACGCGCCTGGCGCGCGAACTGGCGACACGGGAAGGGATTTTCGTCGGCACGTCCGGCGGCGCGACGCTCGCTGGCACGCTGCAAGTGGCCGCCTCCGCGCCCGAGGGCACGACCTTCCTGTGCATGCTGCCCGATACCGGCGAGCGATACCTCAGCACGCCCTTGTTCGACGGCATCGGTGCCGACATGTCGGACGAGGAACTGGAGATATCGCGTTCGACACCTGGTGCGCGGTTTGATTCGCCCGCACCCGCACCTGCTCCCGCGCCGACCCCCGCGCCAGCAGCGACGTCCGCAGATATCGAAGACTTCGTCGCGCAAGTGCTCGCTGATCCCAGGCAGCCGCTCGTTCTTTTCGCGCTCGAGTGGTGCGAGTTCTGCTGGTCGCTGCGCAAGCTGTTCGCACACGCTGCCATTCCCTATCGATCCATCGACCTCGACTCGACCGCCTACCAGGCCGACGACCGCGGCGGGCAGATTCGTGCCGTGTTGCGTAAGCGCACCGGAAGTCCGACCATTCCACAGGTGTTCATCGGCGGCGAACATGTCGGCGGCTGCACCGACACCCTGGATGCCTTCAAGAGCGGGCGGCTGCAGGCCCTGTTGGCCACGCATGGCGTCAGCTTCGACCAGGAAGCGCGGATCAATCCGCACAGCCTGCTGCCCGGCTGGCTGCAGGCCCGCTAAGGCCATTCACCCGGCGGTGGGTTTCCGTGCCCGGCACTTAATTGCGATTAATCAGCGCCGGGCATCATGGCGTCGCGGAACCTTCCGCATCCAGGAAACCCCCATGAAGAAGACCTTGCTCGCTATCACATCGGCCCTGATCCTGACCGGCGCGATGACCTCCACGGCTTCGGCCCAGAGCGGTTACTACGACCGCGATGACAATTATTCGTACGACGCCTACGACGACCACGACGACGACGATCGCTACGACGATCGCTACTCGGACTCTCGCTATGGCGACTCGCGGGACGATTTCGATCGTGACGGCGTTTCCGACCAGTACGATACGTACGACAACCGCAACAACCTCAGCTGGGACCGCAACCGCGACGGCAGGAACGACCGTTACCAAGCCGACAACTACGACCGCGATGGCCGTTATTACGACAGCCGTGACGGTCGTTATGACAACCGCTACAACGACAACCGCTACCAGCGCGGCGACAATCGCTACGACCGTCGCGACAACCGTCGCGCGATGGCCCAGCGTCGCTATCAGGCGGGTCGCTACAACGCACCGCGCGGCTACCGCTATGTGCGTTACGACATTGGCTCGCGCCTGCCCCAGGGCTACTACGGCAGCAACCACTATGTCGACTACCGTCCGTACGGCCTGTCGGTGCCGCCGCGTGGCTATCGCTGGAACCGCGTCGGTTCGGATGCCTACCTGGTGTCGGTCACCAATGGCGTCGTGCGCCAGGTGATTTACAGCCTGTTCTACTAAGTCCTGGGTGTTTGCATAAACGGAAGGGCCGGAGAAATCCGGCCCTTTTTGCGTTGCCCGGCGCATGGCCGCTTGCCCGCCCAATCTTCGTCATTTGTCCATGAAGGGGAAACCATCATGGCCGGCAGCCAATCGGTTTACAGCACGCGTCGCGGCGAGTTCAGGGAAATCTACCGCACCCTGAAGCGACACCCGGACCTGCGCTCGCGCACGCCCGTCGTTTTCTGCGAGGGCGACTCCTGGTTCTCGACGCCGGCCAGCATGAATATCCTGGACTGGCTGGTATTCCCCACGCCGGAACAGGAAGAACGCGGCGTGCCGATCGTCGGCCAGGGCGGCCTGTTCTTCCGCGCTGAAGAAAGCGGCGACACGGCGACGGCCATGTTTGCGCCCAAGCGCCTGAAGGACATCATGGGCTGGTACGGCTCGGTGGATTTCGACATCGCGTTGCTGAGCGCGGGCGGCAACGACCTGGTCAGCAAGTTCCTGAAGAAGACCTTCACCGGCAAGGGCAGGATGACCGTGGCGCAGGCGTTCCAGACCGTCGTGGCGACCGATCGCTTCGACGAAGTCTACAAAGCCTACGAACGCGCATTGACCAGCATGGTGAAGCTACGCCCCGACACGCCCATCATCGGCCACAGCTATAGCTATCCGCTCAAGCTCGGCGTGCCCGCGAACCTGACGGTCGCGAACATCGGCCTGATCGCGCTGCTGAAGAAGAACGCAGGCCCCTGGATCGGACCCAATGTGGGCGTGGCATTGCCTGATGTCGAAGACCAACGACGCTTCGCGAAACTGATGATCGACGGTTTCGTCGAACGCGTATTGCAGCCGCTCGCGGCGGATGCCCGCTTCCGCAACAACTTCCGCTTCCTCGACCTGCGCAATCGCGTGCCGAAGGAAGACGACTGGTTCGACGAGATGCATCCGACCGGGGCGATGTTCCAGAAATTGTCGGAACCGTTTGCGCAGGAAATCAGGAACCTGTTCCGGTTGCGCTAGGCACAACCCAACGAATCACCCCTATGGGAGAAGGCGTCATGCGCGTATCCATCCACACCTGCCGGGTGCCCGGCCTGCTGGCCTTGGGCGTAGCGCTGCTGGTTGCTGGCTGCCAGACGACGGCACCGTTGCGATCGGACGTTGGCGATCCGGCAGGGCCTACACCCACGCCCGCCATGGCCCCCGAAGCCGGTGACGGTCCGCCGCAATCGACGGCGACGGGCGGGGTTACCGGCAATCCGGTGGACGCCAACGCACCTGCGCGCGGCGAGATCCACGATGTGGCGACACCGGACCTTGCGCTGCCCGCCGGACTGCCCGAAGCGACGGCTGATGCGAACACGATGGTGGCCCACTTCATCGATGTCGGCCAGGGCGACGCGATCCTGTTGGAATTTTCCTGCGCCGCAATGCTGATAGATACCGGTGGCGAGGACACGGCTCGCGTGTCCGGCAAGGATCGCCTGCAGACCTACCTGGAAGAATTCTTCGATCGCCGCAGCGACCTGGCGCGCACACTGCAGTCGGTGGTGCTGTCGCACCCGCATGCCGACCACACCGGCGGCGTTTCCGTATTGCTGGAAGCCGAACCGGCCATCGTCATCATGAACGTGCTCGACGGCGGCCCACCCGGATCGCATGCCTCCGGTGGCAAGGGCCAGCGCGACCTCGAGGCTTATGCCACCGATACCGAAGGCGTCGGTTACATGGGCATCGCCGAATCCGACATCAAGACCGTGTCTGGCGCGACCAGTGCCGTGATCGATCCGATCAACTGCCGTCGCGGCGGCGTGGGCGTCGATCCTAAAATCTCCGCGCTATGGGGTCGCGCGGACCTGGACGTGGCCTGGGCCAACAACGCCAACAATGACAGCGTGGTGCTGCGAGTCGCCTTCGGAAAATCCGTGTTCCTGTTCACCGGCGACATCCAGGCAGAGGCCATCGCGGCAATGCTCGAGTCGTATTCGGCGGACCCCCGTGCCTTCAATGCCGACGTGCTGAAGGTCGCGCACCACGGATCGCACAACGCCACCACCGCCGGCCTGGTCGCCGCCGTCACGCCGAAGATCGCCGTCATCCAATCGGGCGATTCGTCGCCCGACGACGAGCGCTTCAGCGCTTATGCCTTCGGCCATCCCAACGTTACGGCATTGACCAACCTGCTTGACCCCGTCAACGGCATCACGCTCGCGCGCGACCATCCCAAGCAGGTGCGCGTGGGCACCAAGGGTCGCCACCCCACCAACGGCACGCCGCCCGACTTCACCTACTGGACGATGGACAAAGCGATCTATGCCAATGGCTGGGACGGCAACATCGCCATCACGGCGACGTCGGACGGCGTGCTCAGCGTCGAAACGGAATACTGACCGTGCCACGGCGCCCGGGCATCGACGCATCCTTGCTGGAAGACCTGCGAATGGCCAAGCGCGAGTTGAGCGCGCGCTGCTTTCGGTCCAGCCATCCGCTGTTCGAGGCCTTGGAAATGCACCAGCGTATCGCCGACCTGCAGGATAGCGCCGGCGAACTCGTGCACGCCGTGGGCATCGGCCGCAAGCGCGTCAACGGCAAGTTGACGGACACGATCGCGATTCGGCTCTACGTTGCGCGGAAATTGCCCAAGCGATTGGTTGGCCTGGCGTCCCTGATGCCGTCGCACGTCGCCGGCATCGCGACCGATGTGATCGAGGCGCCGCCCGCCTACTTCGCCCTGCCCCTGGCGCCGTGCACATTGAAGCGACTCACCCGGCAACGCCCGGTGCAACCTGGTGGATCGCTCGGCAACATCGCGGTGATTGGCGGCACGCTTGGGGCCCGCGTGCGTTCACGAAGGGCCGGCGAACATGGCCTGCGGCTGATGCTCAGCAATAACCATGTACTCGCTGACTTCGGCATGGCCCCCATCGGCTCGGAAATCTGCCAGCCGGCCATGGGCGACGGCGGCGAACCATCGGACGTGGTTGGCCGGCTGCTGCGCTTCGCGCCGATCGTGATTGGCACGCAAGCCGACAACCGCGTGGACGCCGCCGTGGCGACCGTGGATGGCAGTGTCGCGCTGTCGTCGTCCATCTGCACGGTGGGCGCCATCAACGGCATGGTCTCGCCCAGCGTGGACATGGCCGTGCACAAGCACGCGCGCACCACGGGCTACTCCAGCGGCGTCATCGACGACGTGGACTGCGACGTCCTGGTGCCCTTGTCACGCACTGATCCCACTCGGATCGCGCGCTTCACGCACCAGTTGCGGATCCGGCCGCGCTCGGGCTCGTCCCGTTTCGCGCAAGGCGGCGACAGCGGCGCGCTGATCGTCGGAAAACCATCGAATGCGGCGGTGGGCCTGCTGTTCGCCTGCCCCGACAACGGCAGCTACGCTTATGCCAATCCCATCCGGGACGTACTCGACACACTGGAAGTCGAACTCGACTGACGGCAACCACCAGGGAATCCAGCGCAATGGAAGACGTGATCACCGATCCGCAAGTGGAAGCCGACGACGGCGCAAAGGCGGCGAAGGCCGAGTTCGACCAGCATGTGTCGCCACGGCGAAAAACTGCCGGGGTCCAGGGCGACCCGAAAGGCAGCTGGGGTATCGCCTTGTCCGGCGGCGGCGTACGTAGCGCAACGCTTTGCCTGGGCGTGATACGCGGATTGGCGCGCAACGGGTTGCTTCGGCAATTCGATTATCTGTCCACCGTGTCTGGTGGCGGCTACATCGGCGCGAGCGTGGGTCGCCTGTTCCGTGCTGGCGTACCGGCGAAGGATGTGGAAGCGGGTATCGCCAAAGACAACTCCATGTGGCTGTGGTGGCTGCGCAACAACGGGCGCTACCTGACCCCCGCCGGCGCCAAGGACCTCGGTTTTGCCACGGCATCCATCCTGCGCGGCATCGTATCCACGCATCTGGAAATCGGAATACTGGTGCTGATGCTGGCCGCGCTGGTGTTGGCGCCGCACCTGCTGCTTTCCCTGCTGCCACCGCTGGAAAGTGGCTCGCTGAGGAGCCTGCCGTTCGTGAGCCTGGTGGATTCCGTGTGGTGGTGGCTGTTGCCCTTGCCGATCTTCGCCGTGATGCACCAGTTGTTTGGCTACTGGTATACACGCGACTCGCAGGGCTGGACCAGTTCGCTGCTGCTCCTTGCCGCCGCCGCGGGTGGCATGGCCCTGAGCATGGCCTTGAACGAGGCTGCCGACCGTCGCTTCCAGCTTCACCTCGGCAATACGACCGTACCCGCCGCAGCCATCGTTGCGCTCTACGTTCTTTCCTTCCTCAGCCTGGCGCCGGTGACCGCCTGGTTGGCCACCCTCGTAGACCTGGTGCGAAAGAAGGCCGTCGTCGGCATACGGTTGAAGCGCACGAAACGACTGGCCTACAGCCTTTGGGCCTTGGCCGGCATGTTCGCGCTGGGCGTGCTCGACCTGGTCACCTGGCGGCTGACCGCTCTTTTCTGGGACCCGGAAAATATTTCCGCGCCCTATCGCCTTACGGCACTGGTAGCCGTCGTGCTGGCAGCAGGCCGGCTTGCACTTCCCGAGATACAGAGGCGGCTCGCCTCGTCGAAGCAACCCAATATCAACATCGAAAAGGTACTGAACCTGCTGGGCATCCTGCTGGCACTGCTGGTCGCGGTGTTCTGGACGACGTTGCTCAGCATCGCGCTGTTCCCGATATGGAACAGCACCCGGCTGTTGCCCTCGGGCACCTCTTGGCTCGATGCCCCGCAAATCCTGACCTGGGGCGCGGTGGTAGGCCTGTGCCTGGTTTACGTGGCAGCGACCCGGCGCAGCTTCGACCTGCTCAACCTGGCCTCGTTGCACAACTTTTATCGCGCACGGATCGAGCGCGCCTATGTGTCTTCGGGAAATTGCGACGGGCCGGACGCGCGATTCCCCAGTTCGTCCCTGGATGATGTCTCGTCGGAAAACACGTGGCGGGTCGCCCCACTGACCGAAGCCATAGAGGGTGACGATGTCGAACTGACCGACTACGTACCGCACCGTCATGGCGGACCCATCCACCTGATCAACTGCTGCATCAACCAGTCCGTTGACGATCGCACTGGAAATTACAATGCCGACCGCAAGGGCGTGTCGCTGACGGTCGGTTCGCTGGGGGCGGAACCGGGTACGGGCTTTGCGCCATCGCCAGCATTCGTGAATTCGCCGGGTCGGCTGTCGCGGTGGATCGCAATTTCCGGCGCCGCAGCGAGCACCGGAATGGGTTCGCGAACCTCGCCCGGTTTTGCCAGCCTGCTATTCCTGTCGGGCCTGCGCCTGGGCTTCTGGACGAAGTCCCTTCTGGGCAACAACCAGCGGCCGGGGCGCCTTCCAAAGCGGTTCCGTTCCGCGCTGCTGGACTTTGCGCCCAAGCCTCTGGCCATCGTCGCCGAATCCATGGCGCGTTTTCCGGGACTATTCAGTTCGATCTGGTATGTGTCCGACGGCGGCCACTTCGACAACACCGGCATCTACGCGCTGCTGAAACGGCGACCGAAGGTGATCGTTGCGGCGGATTGTGGCGCCGACCCGAAGTACTTGTTCTCGGACCTGGAATCACTGGTGCGCAAGGCCAAGATCGATTTCGGCGCAACCATTGAATTCGTCGATCCGGCGAATCTTGGCGGCACGCTGCCCGCCGAACTCAAGGCTGCGCTAGGCACGCCGGAAAATATCAGCCCGGAAGCCGCTTCGAGTTGGCTGGTGCTGGGTCGCATCCAGTACCGCGACAAGACCGAAGGTGCGTTGCTGGTCGTCAAGCCCAGGCGCCTCGACAAGATGCCGTTCGATATCGTGGCCTACGCCGATCGCAATCCGGATTTCCCGCAACAATCCACCGGCGACCAGTTCTTCGACGAGGCGCAGTGGGAGGCCTACCACCAGTTGGGCTTGCTGCTGGGCGAGCGACTGACAAGCACGCTGATCGAACAGGCCAGGACTGCGGTGACGGACATGACCCACGCGCCTTCCAGCCTGGTGAAGGCGGAAGAGCAGACGCGGGCCCAGGAACCCAAGGTAGGACGACGCGATCGCGCGGGACTGACGGCGCGCGCTACCCTCGGCGCCGGCATTTCGCTGAGCGTGCTGTTGGCGACCTGGCAAGGCGTCGAGCAGTACCGCGAGTCGCGGCGCGTGGAAAGCAGGGACTACGACACGCAGTTCGTGGCACTCACCAAGGAAATCCGTGAAGGCAACCTCGATACCCTGCTCTCGGCCCAATTCAGCAGCTTCGCCGAACAATCCGAACAGCGCGGCGATGGCCGCTTCGACTTCCTGCGCAATTCTCTGAATTCCCGGTGCGAACTGCTGCTGGTGGACAAGGACAAGAATGCCTGCCAGGTCTTGTATGCGGAGCTGACTTCCGAGCCCAAGCCTTTCTACGACTACTGGTTCGCGGACAAGTTGCCGCAATACGCGGTTGCCGATATCCCGGAAGCGTCTGTCGACGCGGCAACGGTTGCCGTGGCGGAAGCTGAAACCGAGGCACTCCGCGAAGCCGAAATGGTTCGGGACGTTGAGTTGGCCGCCACGGCAGTCGCGCCCTCAAGCGGCGCCGAAGCCCCCACCCCGATCATTCCCGAGGCGACGCGACCGGTGCAGTCACGCGGTCCGGCTTCTGTGTTGGCGTCGGTAGCCCGCGCGCAATCGGCGTGTGCGGCATCGGACGCACGGATTTTCCTGCATATCTACGACGAAGGCAGCCGTGCTGCGGCCGAACAGATCGCGGCGCGATTGGCCAAGGAGTTGGGGTTCGGAAAAACGCCCATCCAGAACGTGGTGGATAGCGCAAAGCGCAACCGACGCCAGCCGCCGTATGTGTGGTCGTCGCCGGCGGTAGTCGCGCATCCGGGCGCATCGGAGACCTGCGTCGATGCGGTGCGGTCTATCGTGTCGCCGGACACGACGCTGCGAAACCTGCCGCCGTCGGTCAAGGGCAGCCAGGGCGTGCTGGAGATCTGGCTGCCGCCGCGTACTGGAGTGAATTAGCAAGACAGCAGAAGCTGCATCCATCGGGGTCGGCAAATGCCGGCCCCATTTTTTTCTGTCGCGTGGCTGAACGGAATTCTGCGGCCGCAATCCATTAAGGACTGCGTTAACAAAAGGTAAGTAATGTCGAATTACGCCAATGCAGGCGCAACAGTGATCCGGGGCGACGCGGAAAACTCTTCCCAGGGAGAAGCAGCCATGAGTTACTCAACCATGAGCATCGACCGGCGGGCCCAGTATTACGCCCGCTCCGCACAAATCATCGCTGCCGATCCACTCGATTTCTACACGCGTGCCGAGCGTGGGCGCAAGTTCCTGGCTGAAAAATTCAATCGCCAGGAAGACCAGCCCAAGGCCATCGTGGACAACTGCCTCACCGACATGCGTCGCCGATATGCCGTCGAATCGATGCCGGGCCTGGAACAACTGGTAACGGTGCGGGTGCGCTAGGCAGCGAAGGAGGCGCGCGCATTCGCGTGCCTCTGCGTCTGCAATATTCATTGGCGCTGCCATTCCGTGCGGGGCTGTGTATCCTGCGCACATGTGGAAACGGGCGGCCTATTACGGAGTCTTCCTGGCGGCGGGCACACTGGCGCTGCAGTGGCTCGACTACCAGCGGCTCGCGCGGGCCCATTCCAACGACATCTATATCCTGCTGGTCGCGCTGGCCTTCCTGGCGCTGGGCATCTTCGTGGGCGTGCGCGCATTCCGCGGAACTCCGCCACGACCCTTCGACGGCAATCCCAAGGCGCAGGCCGCGCTGGGCCTGAGCCCCCGCGAGCTGACCGTGCTGCACGAACTCGCCGCCGGCCGATCCAATAAAGAGATTGCCGCGTTACTCGATGTCTCGCCGAACACGATCAAGACGCACGTGTCGCGTGTACTCGAAAAACTGGATGCCAACCGGCGCACCGAAGCCATCCGCAAGGCCCGCGAACTGGGAATAGTGCCCTGAGCCGAAAATATTCCGGGTGAAATGCCTCCAATCACCTTTTTGGGCGATTGTTCCGCGCCCCAAAAACCGCGTCAATGAAGCCCCACCCATCCACAGGGAGTAAGCGGCATGTTGCGGAAAGTCATCTACTACGGCGTCATCGCGGGCCTGGTCGTCGGCTCGATCCTGTTCGGCATCACGGTCGCCACGGCCGGCCAGCCGCCGCTGGAATACGGCATGGTCGTGGGCTACCTGAGCATGCTGCTTGCGCTCAGCACCATCTTCATTGGCATCAAGCGCCATCGGGACCAGGACCTCGGCGGCGTGATCCGCTTCTGGCCGGCCTTCGGCATGGGCCTGGGCATTACCGTCATCGCCGGCATCATCTACGTGCTGGCTTGGGAGGCAGCGCTGGCTGTTACCGGCGTGGACTTTGGCGCGGTGTACGCCAAGTTCCTGATCGAGAAGAAGCAGGCCGAGGGCGTCAGCGGCGAAGCTCTGGCCGCCTTCACCGCCGAAATGGAGAAGTTCCGGATCCAGTACGCCGATCGGTCGTTCCGCATGCCGATGACGTTCGTCGAAATCTTCCCGGTAGGCGTACTGGTGTCACTGGTATCGGCTGGCTGGTTGCGGACGCGTCGATCGCGCGCCTGAGCCCTTCGGGCGCGTGACGGTTTCATCGCCCCGTCACCTGCACTGAGGGATCGTTTTCGCGTTTCCCACCGAGGCTGCGCGCCGGATGAAGTCGCCCCTTCCGTTCCTGATCGCAGCGGTTGCCGCCGTGCTCTTCGCCGCGTTGTCCGACCCTGCGCGGGCGCATTCCACGGACGCTAGCCTTACCGAAGAACAAGCCCGGCAGGATGCGCACATCCTGCAGCGTGCCTTGAAGGAACTGCATCCAGCGCTTACCAAATACCGGACCCAGGCGGAAATGGACTCGGCGTTTTCGCGCTTCGACGCGCGCGCCCAGTCCGCGCGCACGACAAGCGAAATGTACCTGGCTGCCACGGAGCTGGCCGCCGCCATCCGCTGCGGGCACACCTGGACCAATGTGCTGAACCAGGAAGGCACCAGCAAAGCCGCCTTGCTTGGATCGCCCGATAAACTGCCGATGCGCATCACGCTGGTTGCCGGACGTTGGCTGGTTCTGTCCAGCGCAGATCCGGCCATCGTCGTCGGCGACGAAGTCCTTTCCATCAATGGCGTGGCGGACAAGGACATCGTGTCGAAGATGCTCCCGTACTTGCGCGCGGACGGCAGTAGCGATGGCAAGCGCCTTCGGCAACTCAGCCATGATCGCGGCGACTACAGCCAGATGGATATCGTGTGGCCGCTCCTCTCGCCGCCTGTCGAAGGGCGTTATGCATTGCAATTGCGCGGCCGTAAAGGGCCGACGCGAATGGCCAGCGTCAATGCGGTGACGCTTGCGCAGCGCGACGCCATCCTCGCCGCCCAGGGATTCAAGCTGCCCCGCGAGGACTGGACGTTTCGCATCGATGGCAACGTGGCCACCCTGACGCTTCCGACATTCGCTTTCTATCGGTCGTCATTCGACTGGTCGGCTTTTCTCAGCGATTCGTTCGCCCGGCTCGAAGCGCGGCGCGTGGCCAACCTCGTCATCGACGTTCGCGCCAACGAAGGGGGTGACGGCGCGATCGGTGGTGAGGTGCTTTCCCATCTCATCCGCAAGCCGTTCGACTTCACGTCGTCGCAGACCGTCTCAGCTTACGAACGCGTGCCTTACGAACTGGCACGCTACCTCGACACTTGGGACTACAGCTTTCTCGATCGCACCGGCAAGGTCGAGAAGATCACCGAAGGCACGGCGGCCGGCAAGTACCGATACACCGCAAGGGGCGATGGCAAGCAGACGATCGTTCCCGTGGCAGCGCCGTACGCGGGCCGCACTTTCATCCTGGTCGGGCCCGAAAACAGCTCGGCGAGTTTCCAGTTCGCCTTGCTGGCCCAGCAGACCGGGGTGGCAACGTTGGTTGGCCAACGAACAGGCGGAAACCAGCGCGGCTTGAATGGCGGACACCTGGCCTGGGTCGTGCTGCCGAACTCCGGCGTCGCCGTGGATATTCCCTTGCTGGCAGGGACCTACACGCCCGCCACGGCGGACGCCAGCGTCACGCCCGATATCGAAGTGGCGACCTCCATCGACGCCTTGCGCGCAGGCCGCGACATGGAAATGGAAACCGTCAGTCGCCTGATCCAATCGAAGCGGTGACGGCTAGCGGGCGCGCGCCCTTTCGACATCTGCGGCGATGACCTTGGACTGCTTGCGCGCGCCATCGATGACGATGGTGCTGACGGCCAGCGTGGAGTTCCAGTAGCGCAAATTCTCGAGCACGGACGGCGCTGCGCGGTAAGTAGCCAGGATCTTGCCCGCCTCGTCGTCACTGATGGGTGGCGGGCAGTCGATCAATTCCTGGTTGGTGCCTTCCAACTGGCGAAAACAGCTCTTCCAGATATATTCCTGCACGGGCGTAGGCGTCAGGCCGCGCACCTGGATGCGATACGCCGGGTCGTGGCGCAGGATGTGCGCCCGCATGCCCGTGCCGGTGAGGCGATAGTAGTCAGCCAGTTGCTTGCGCAAATCTTCGTTGGCGATCAGCACCAGGTCGCCGCCGTCACGCATCTCGTTGAAGGTCGTGTCCGCCAGCTCGATCGGCATGATCTGGGTGCCGTGGTAATAGGCGAGCACCGTTTTCCATTGGGACCCGTCCACGAGTTGCCCGGTTTCGATGTTCGCGATGGCGGCGCGTCCAAAGCCCGCCACCTGGGCCCAGAATCCCTGCGCAACGTCCATGGCGCGCTGGTCGGCGGTCAGCTCGGCTTGCAGGCGCAGGTAGTAGGAATCGGCGCGGGCGCGCTCGATGCGGCCCTGGTTCCAGTTGCTGACCTGCAGGGCAATCAGGATGCCCAGGATCACGATCAGCAGTTCGATCAGCGCTGATGTCCAGTCATGTGCACGCAGCCGCGCGCCTAGCTTTTTCACGCTCATGGCATCCCCAAACCGTGTTTCCCCGGCCGAGTATAGGCCGGGCCGCGTGGGTTCAGGGATTACGCGGCAACACCGTCAGCACCCGCGCCATGAACTGGTGGAATTCAGACATGTAATTGCGCAGGAAAGTCTCGCTGGACGGGTTGGTCACTTTTCCGTTCTCATCAAGGAAGCCTTTGGTGAACTGGATGTAGGCTTCCGGCGAGTTCATCTGCGGTGAGTTGCAGAAGCTGAGCATGCTTCGCAGTTGCTGTTGCGCCACGGCCGTGCCGATCGCACCCGGCGACGTGCCGATGACTGCCGAAGGTTTGCGGGCGAAGGCATTGGTGCCGTAGGGGCGGCTGGCCCAGTCGATGGCGTTCTTCAACGCGCCCGGGATCGATCGGTTGTATTCGGGCGTAACGAACAGCACCGCGTCCGAATCGGTGATTGATTTCTTGAACGCCGTCGCCACCGCCGGAAACTCGGCATCGTAGTCGTAGCTGTAGAGCGGCAGCTTGCCGATCTCTATCTCGTGGAAGCTCAGCTCCGGCGGCGCCAGGTCGATCAGCACCTTGCTCAACTTCCGGTTGATCGATTCCTTGGCAAGGCTGCCGATCATGTAACCTACTTTGTAGCTGGTCTGGATAGCCATCCCGTTACTCCTGGGGCAAGTCGAACACCAACACTTCCGCGCCACGTCCCTGTTCTATCCTGACGACACTTTCATCCTTGTAGCGCAACGCGTCACCGGCCTTCAGCGGCTGGCCATTGACCCTCGCCTCGCCCTTCACCAAATGCACGTAGCCCAGGCGGCCTGGCGCCAGCTCGACCTGCGCGGCCTCGTCAGCGTCGAACAGTCCTGCATACATACGCGCGTCCTGGTTGATGGACACTGAACCCCCATCGCCGTCCTCGCTTACCACCAGTCGCAGGCGACCCCGCTTCTCGGCATCGGTGAATGTCTTCTGCGCGTAGCCCGGCTTCACGCCGGTGAAGCGCGGAAGGATCCATATCTGCAGGAAGTGGGTCGTACCGCTGGTGCTGTAGTTGTACTCGGAATGGGTAATGCCGGTGCCGGCGCTCAGGCGCTGCACTTCGCCGGGCACGATGTTGGCGGCATTGCCCATCGAATCCTTGTGGCCCAGCGACCCGTCCAGCACGTAGCTGATGATCTCCATGTCGCGATGGCTGTGGGTGCCAAAACCCTGGCCTGCAGCCACGCGATCTTCGTTGATTACGCGCAGCGGACCCCAATGAACGTGTTCCGGATCGTGGTAGTCGGCAAAGGCAAAGCTGTGCCAGGAATCGAGCCAGCCGTGGTTGGCATGGCCGCGTTCACCCGCGGGGCGAAGGGAGATCATTTGAAACCTCCTGCCTTGCGGCGCGACGCCAACCAGCCATCGATGCTGAACTTGCCGGCGACTGATGCGATGTTGTTCATGGCGGTGCTCCGGGATAGGGGGGTGAAGCTTGTGGCCAGTAATATGGGCCGTTCCATAAACAGTATCAATATAGTCTATGACAACATTTCGTTGCGTATTTAGCAACAATCGAGAGCAACTGGCTGATGCCGTAAT
Source organism: Gammaproteobacteria bacterium (assembly GCA_031408815.1). Taxonomy (GTDB): domain Bacteria; phylum Pseudomonadota; class Gammaproteobacteria; order Xanthomonadales; family Xanthomonadaceae; genus Arenimonas. Next base: position 31,553 of record JANNWV010000189.1, on the reverse strand, counting down.
CTGATTGTCATCGGACCGAAATACTCTGATCCCATGACCACCAAAACTGCGCGTTTCCGACTCGTATCGGCCCTTTGCCTGCTGATTGGATTGTCAGCGGGACCTGCATCGTGGGCATCCCCGGACAACAAGGCGATCGAGCAGCGCCTGACTCCGGAGCAGATGCATGAAACCGGTCTCGACAGCCTGACGCCGGCGCAGTTGGCACGCTTGAATGAGCTCCTGCGGAAGGAAGCATCGTCCGAGCCCGCGGTTGCCCAGGAGCGCACCGGCGCAGAACGCGGCGCCACCTCGTACCTGGGCCTGGACGAGAAACCCATCACCACGCGCCTGAAGGGCTCTATCAGCAGTTGGGAACCCGGCACCGAATTCGCACTCGAAAACGGCCAGGTGTGGAAGGTGCTTAAGGGCCACATGAAACTGCGCAAACCGCTGGATGCCCCGGAGATCGTGCTGGTGCCGGGCTTCGCCGGGCGCTGGTTCCTGCAGGTGGATGAAGACCTGCCGAAGGCGCGCGTTTACCGGATCGACTGATCCGCCCTAAAACTGTCACCCGCATCTCATCAAACGGCAACTGGAAGTCCCTAGCGTGGCGCTGCTCGTCCCCTGACCAGCCCCCTCGGAGATTCCAGATGAAATCCACGAAAACCCTTTTCCCGCGCACGCTGCTGTCCACCCTTATCGCCGCGCTACTGGTGCCCGCTGCCGCGATGGCGGCGGTCGGCCCAAGCACGTCGGCCACGCCCTACCTCACGCCGATCGACAGCAGCGTCGAATTCACTTCCCTGCTCAGCGTTGGCGACAGCGTCAAGCGCAAGAACAAGGGCAATGAAAGCTATCGCATGTCCGGCATCCCGGACGGCCTGGGCGCGTTCGACAACGGCGACGGCACCATCACCGTGCTGATGGCGCACGAATTGGGCGCGAGCGTCGGCGTCGTTCGCACGCATGGCGCCAAGGGCGCATTCGTATCGAAGTGGCAGGTGCGCAAGAGCGACCTGAAGGTATTGAACGGCGACGACCTGATCAACACCGTGAAACTGTGGGATGGCGCCGCCTACGTTGCGACTCCCGCCGTCGCATTCAACCGCTTCTGCTCGGCCGACCTGGCGGAGACCACCGCATTCTTCAACAGCAGCACCGGCAAGGGCTTCAGCGAAGGTCGCATCTTCCTCAACGGTGAAGAGACCACCGGCGGCCGCGGCTTCGCGCATATCGTTTCGGGACGCCAGCACGGCACTACGTATGAACTGCCCGGCGTAGGCAGGGCGGCCTGGGAAAACCTGTTGGCCAGTCCCTATCCGCAGGACCTGACCGTCGTTGCGGGCATGGACGACGGCGCGCTGAATGCCAGCAAGCTCTACTTTTACCTGGGCGAGAAGCAAGCGAAGGGCAACCCGATCGAGTTGGCCGGCCTGGCCAACGGCGCCAATTTCCAGGTTTCCATCAATGGCTACGCCACGGAAACCGGCGTCAATCCGATTCCGCATGGCTATGTCGGCAATTTCTCGCTCGTTGACACGGGCGGCACCGGCCTGAATCGGGTCGAGGATGGCGCGTGGGATACCCAGGATCCGAATCGCTTCTACTTCGTCACGACGGCCAATTTCACCGGCAACACCCGTCTGTGGCGCATGACCTTCGCCGACATCCGCAACCCCTTGGCCGGCGGCAGCATTGAAGTGCTCATCGATGGCGAAGTGACCGGCCAGAGGATGCTCGACAACCTCGCCGTTGATGGTGCCGGCGACGTGCTTTTGCAGGAAGACGTCGGCAACCAGGCCCACCTGGGCAAGGTCTGGAAGTATCACGCCGCCACCCGCGTCACCACCGTATTGGCCCAGCACGATGCCACCCGCTTCATCAGCGGCGCCGCAGCGGACATTGACGGCAGCGACGCAAAGCAGTCCGACGAAGAGTCATCGGGTATCGTCGAAGTGTCCGGCTTGTTCGCGGGCACGCCCGGCTACGACACGAGTAGCTACCGGTACTTCCTGCTGGACGTGCAAGCCCACCATGGCAGCATCAACGGCGTCGCCCTGCCTTCCGACCTCGTCGAGGGCGGCCAGTTGTTGATGATGAAGCAAGCGCGCTGAGAGAACGGCACGACGCCGGTAACGCCAACCCCTGTCAGTCGAAAGACTGACAGGGGCCGACGCGATATTCAGGGCGTGGAATGTCTGCGACTTCGCTACAGCGTGATCGCCGCCTCGCTGGAGCAGCCCGTGGTTGAGCCAGCCTGGCAAACCTTGTAGGTGTACGTCGCGCCCTTCACCACCAACTTGTCAGTGTAGGAACCGGTGTTCCTGGGACTGGCAAGCAAAACGCCATTGCGCCGCACGTCCACCTTCGTGCCGGTGGCTCCTGTCCAGCGCACCGTCACTGCCGTACCGCGACTGTTCGTGGCCAGGGTGATGGCGATCGGGCTGGGCGGTGGCGGTGTGCAGGCACCCCATTTTCCGGTCTGGCTCGCAGCGCCAATGAAAATCGCCGTGGCCTCGATGCACACGGCCGGTCCCTTCAATGCCTGGAATTCCAGTTGCAGCCAATAGTCGGACAGGTCGCTGGGCCAGTATTTCCGGGTGCTCACGAGCACGCCATTGAACAAGCCCTGATGAAAGTCGGCAGGCGCCTGCGCGTCCAGGTGCACGTTGCCGTCATAGGCAGCGCCGTGGTCGCTTGCATAGGGACACTCGTTGACGCCGCCAACGCCGTAGCTTTCCCAAGGGAATGCCGTCGAGTCCTTGTGGCTGTACTGGAAGTTGCCCGCCTCCATGTCGAAGAACGGTGGCTTCACGTAATAGCCGCGCGCGTTGGGCGTGTTGCCTGGCTGCACGATCTCGACATGGTTGGCGTCGAACACCCGCATTTCCACCGACTGCAGGTCGTAGCGATTGCTGGATACGGTTACCTGCGCGACGGTCGCGTTGGCATTACTCGTGTTGACCGTGCCAAAGCTGACGCTGCTGTTGTTGGCCACCGAGTACGGAAGCACGCGCAACGGATGCACGGCATCGCGCGACCACGCCGATGCGGTATCGGAGGCGGGTGCATCGCGCACTTCGAAATGCAGGTGGGCAAAGTCGCTGGCGCTGCTGGCGCCGGTGTGTCCGATCAACTGGCCCTTGGTAACGGTCGTGCCGACCGGAACCACCCAGTCGCCGACATGCAGGTAAAGGCTGTAGTAGCAGCCAACGCTTGCACAGCTGGCCTGGCCTGGCCGGAAATGACGCAACTTGATCAGCGGATCGGTGTAGCCCGGATCATTGCCGGCAATCTGCACCAGGCCGTCGGCGATCGCGAACACGGGCGTACCCACGGCTGCGGCGATATCCACGCCGCGATGGAAGTCGTAGCGGTTGTCACCCGAATAAAGTGGCCGAGGCCCGTAAGTCGATGACAGGGGCTGGTCGCTGTAAGCCGCGTTGCCGAATCGCGCCGCCGGGCAACCCTGGCTTTCGGCCCAGCCCGCCGGCGGATTGGCGCTGATCCTGCCGCACAGGGGCCAGGCCGGTTGCGGGTCGGTTTGTCCGGCGGTAAGCGTTGCAGGTACCAGCAGGAACAAGGTGCAAGCAACAAGCAGGACAAGTCTTTGCATCGCAGCGCTCGCTTCGGGTCGGCTCAGCCGCATGTTCGGCGCGCGTCCGGGCAAAAGTCAAATGACGAGGCTTAGCCTCCCGGCTGCCAGCCGTAGCTGTACTTCAGGAACACGCCGCGGTTGTTGCCGAACATGTCCGGCGCCAGGTCGTTGTCATCGCGTACCGCGCCGTAGGACACGCCGCCATAGAAGGCCGTGCGCGGATTGACCTTGTACGAGTACAGCAATTGCCCGCCCCACTCGCGGCCGCCCTTGCCTACGGTGCCCAGCTCGTAAAGCGATAGGTCGCGTTCAATATGGCTGCCTTGCATGGTCAGGCGCAGGCGCTGGCGCGGGTCGAGCTGCCAGCTGACGCGCGTGTCGAACACCAGCGCAGTGAAGGCCGTGCCGCCGTCGCGCTTCATCTGCGACCAGCTGCCATTGGGCATGATGCTGATGCCGCGGCCCAGGTCGATTTCGCCCCACACATCCCAGGATGTCAGGCGGCCCTCGCGCGAGGCGCGCAGGTCCACGCGCTGGCCAGTACCGATGAACGTGCCGAACCTGATTCCCGACCACGGCGTGACGTTGACGCTAACCGCAAGATTGGATTCATCGAACATCTGTTCGTTCCAGAAACGCACCCGGGTCAAGGCACTGAAATTGACTCTGCTCTGCATCGGTCCCTGGATACTGAAGCTGGTCTCCAACTCGCGCTCGAGCAACTGCCCGTCGAAGCGGTGGGTGATGTCGAAGTCGGTGTACAGATTCATCCGGGTGATCTTGTCGCCTTCCTTGCCGTACCAGGTATGGCTGCCGCCGACCAGCGACCGGTCGAAACCCACTTGCCCGATGAAGCCCAGGTCCGCGCGGAACCCTTCATCGATCTTCGTGTGGCCCAGCGTCAGATTCCACTCGCGGTTGCCGAATTCGTAGAAGGCCCGCATCGCGTTGCCCGATGGCGCCGCATCGGCAAAGTTCAGCGACAGCGGGTATTCCGAATCGCTGCGCAGCAGTTGTGCCGTTACTGTATGCGCACCCTTCTGATAGCGGCCGTCCACGCCAATCACGTCGTTGGCGTAGTCGTCGCCATGGCGGAAGGTTCCGATGACGCCCAGCGTGGTGTTTTCATTCACGTTGTAGCGGTAGCGGGCCACGGCAACGTCAGCGGACTGGTCCAGCACGCGGAAGCCCGAACCGAGTACGCCTGGCACCAGCAGCAAGGTCGTCGTGTCCTGCGCGATGAAGGCGCCGTAGGCGCCATCGCCATTGCGTCCGGTCACGCGAACGCCCCAGGACGGATCGGAGACCTGCCGCGTGTAGAGCACGTTGAACTGCGTGCCGAAATAGTCGGCGCCTTCCAGGAAAAAGGGGCGCTTCTCCGGGAAGAACAGGGCAAAGCTGTCGTTGAGATTCAGCTGCGCCTGGTCGGTTTCGACCTGCGAAAAATCGGGATTGATGGTGCCGTTCAAGGTCAGGTTCGGCGACGGCGCCCAGGACACATCCACGCCCGGTTCGATGTTGATGCCGTCATTCAACCAGGGGCCACCGGCTTCGTTACGATATTCCGGGCGGGCGATGGTGATGGACGGCACGACGTCCAGGTTGCGGCCCGGGCGCACGCCCGCCATGCCCTCGAACTTTTCGAAGGTGCACAGCAGACACTTGGAATCCCGGCTGACCTTCTGGTTGAAAAATTGGTGACGCACGCTGCGCGGGTAGCTGCGGTACAGGCCCATGGCCCAGCGCTTGGCCTGGTCGCCTTCGCGGAAGCGCAGGGTGGCGAACGGAATGCGCATCTCCACATCGTAACCAGCCTCGGTGATTCGGCCGGCGCTGGTCCACAGTCCGTCCCAGGAATCGTCCTCGTTGCCGGTGGCCTGGTCGTTGATCAGGTCCATCTGCACGCCGAGGGGATTGACGAAGAATTCGTAGGCGCGGCGCTGGTCGTCGAAGGTGTCGACGAAGATGCCGACGAAGTCGTCGCGGTACGCGGCATCGCGATCGCGCAGGCGCGCGCGGATGTCGCCCGGCTTCGGGTCATTGGCGCGGAAGGAAACGTACAACGCGGTTTCGGTATAGCCGATGCGAACCTTGGTGGTCACCGGGGCGGCGATGTTGTCCCCGGGGGATGTCTCGTAGGCCACGTCGAACTGGCCGGCGCTGGCCCAGGCCGCGTCGTCCAGCTGGCCGTCGATCATGATGCCCTCGGGCACCTTGGGAATCTGATGCGGCGCGAGCGGCGGCGGGGTTTGGGCAACCAGGGCGCCAGAGAAGGTCATCAACACCAGCAGCAGGGGCAAGCGCATTTAAGGGAACCGTACTCGGAATGGTGCCGGCATGGTGACCGGTGAGAGCGGTTGCAGCGTGTGGCATAAGTCATTTAAACCCTTTGTCCCCGTCCCGAAACGCTGGAGGGAATATTGACGGCCATCACAACAAACGCTAGGGTACGGAGCGGCTCGGGGAGGCCTGCAAGGGGCCGGTTGCCGATCAGGATGTCGTTATCAGTGTCAGGAGTCCCCCGACTCCTGTGGAAACACACCTACAACTGGGATGCAGTCATGACCATCGGTTTCGGCAAGTCCGCTCGCACGCTACTTCCCGCCCTCGCCCTGCTGGTTACCGGCTCGACGGCGTTGGCCAACACCTTGAACCAGAACGTGTCCTGGACCGTCAACCGGGCCAATACCACCACCAAGTACCGGGTGGTTGCCTACGGCGATTCCATCTACGCCGGCTACACCGGGTCGACTACCAGCGCTGCGCGCTACTCGGCGCCGACCGTGGAGGCCGAATATCTGTCGGCACCGTGGAATGCCGATATCGAAAGTATTCGTCGCGCCAAGTCGGGCGCCGTTGCGTCCGATGTCTACAACAACAAGATCGTCGCCGAAAAGTCGTACATGCAAGCGAGCTCCACTCGCGTGGTCACCTTCGAGATGTGCGGCAACGACGGCCTGCAGGCACGCAGCGCCTTCAAGAGCCAGACTGGCACCTGCAACTACAGCGGGCTGACCACCGCCGTGAACAATTGCAAGACTTATGTGGCCGCGGCGATGGACTTCATCAACGTCAATGCCTATGCCGGCACCAAGCTGAAGATCGTCGGCAACCTGCACTACCCGGGCTACGACGCGGACAACGTACTCAGCTCGTGCACTGACGCCAGCACCGGGGCCAAGGTCAACATGCGTACCACCTTCCTGCCGGCCCTGGCCAAGATGAACTACTGGACGTGCGCGTATGCGTCGCAGAAGGGCTTCAAGTGCGCGGACAACTTCGCCGAGTACATGGGCGCGGATTACGACAGCAACGGTGACGGCGCGGTTGACTCCGAAGCCCTGAAGTACGTGTTGGGCGAATCCGAAGCGAGCTACATCAATCGCATCACCACGACATTGCTCCCGACCATCCGCGACGCCAACACGCACTTCGTGTCGGCATCAAGCAGCTACGACTACATCCAGTCCGACAATACCCATCCGACCTTTACAGGCGGTACGGTGACGGCCGGGCTGTTTGGCGGCAGCACCGGAACGGGCGCGCCGCGCTACGCTTCATTCATCGATGGCAAGAGCCCGATCTGGAACGCCTACGGCCATGAGCGCATGGGCTGGTCGCTGTCCACCCACGGCCCGGCGACGCCGTAATCGCCACGACGCGCTAGAGTGCGTCGATGGCTGAATCGGAAAAGAGAAACCCATCGCCGTCCCCTTCGGGCGGCGATGGCGTTCGGATCACCGAAATCGATAGACACGGCTCGCGTTCCAGCTGGCTATTCAAGGCGCTCGCACTGGTTTTGGTCGGTTGCTTCATCGGCTACCTGATTACGATGGCGACGGATCGTGCGGCCTCCGGCGTCGACTCGGCTGGTTCCGCTACCGGCACGCCCGGAGCGCGCGCCGCCAATGGCAGTGACGGTGCGACCTTGGCGGCAATCACGACCGGCGATCGCCAGCTGACGGGACGGCCGATGCCCGTGACAGGAAATTCGAACGACCCGAACGACCTCGCCAACTTCTATGTGCCCGGCCAACCCGCGCCGACCGGCAAGGAAGTCATCGAGGAATTGAACAAGGCCGGCATCCATACCGGCATCGGCGCATTTCCGCCGCCCGGCACCAGCCCGCCGCTGATCGGCCTGGCCGTGCCCGACGACTACGTCTTGCCTAAAGGCTATGTCCGCCATTTCCAGGCGACCGACGACGGCCAGCGCATCGAACCGATCCTGATGTACTCGCCGGACTTTGAATTCTTCGACAGCGCCGGACGGCGGATCGAGATTCCGCCGGATCGTGTCGTACCGCCAGAGATGGCGCCGCCCGGGTTGCCGTTGCGACCGATCGAAATTCCGCCGCCCATTGATCCGCGGAGTGGTCCCGTCTGAACATCGTCTCGTTCTTCCGCAACCGCTGGCGTGCACTCGCCGGCGTCATTCTCAGCGCGGCCTTGTTCGGACTGTATGCGCGTGGCGGCGCCGCGTATCTGCTCGGCTTCGTCGCACTCGTGCCGTGGCTGCTCGCATTGAACGCCACACCGACAGCCACTGGCGCACTGCGCAGCGGCTGGTTGATGAGCATCGCCTTCGTCGCGGCCGTGTTCACCTGGTTCGGCATTGCCATCGGCGCCTTCACTGGCATGGGTTCGGTGGGCGGGCTGCTGGTATTGCTGGTGTCTGCGCCCTTGCTGCAGCCGCAGATTTTCGTCTTTGCACTCGTGCGCCATCTGGTTGGCACCCGCCATGGTCCGATCCTGCGCGCGTTGGCTGGCGCATCGGCGTGGGTTGCGACGGAATGGCTGTTGCCTAAATTACTCGGCGACAGCCTCGGCCACGGTTTGTATCCGTCGCCGGAGTTTCGCCAGGTGGCCGACCTGGGTGGCGCGGCCGGCATCACGTTCCTGATGATCCTGGTGAACGAGGGCGTGGCCTTCGCCATCGGCCGGCGACGGCAGGGCGTGCGCGCTCTGGCGAGGCCGCTGGCACTTTCATTGTTCGTGCCGCTGATGATGGGCGGTTATGGCATTTTTCGATTGCAACAGCTGGCGGCCATGGACCAGGGCGAACAAACGCCGATCCGCATAGGCATGGTGCAGTCCAATGTCTACGACTACGAACGCCTGCGCCGCGAGATGGGCGCCTATGAAGTCGTGCGGCTTGTGCTGGACACGCACTACGCCATGTCGCGCGCCGCGGTGGAGCAACACCAGGTGGATGCGTTGTTGTGGTCAGAGACCGTGTACCCGACCACCTTCGGCAGCCCGAAGAGCGAAGACGGCGCGGCCCTCGATCGTGAGATCCTGGACTTCGTCACCGCCGCTGGCGTTCCGCTGGTATTCGGCACCTATGACGTCGATGCGAACGGCGAATACAACGCGGCCGCCTTCATCGAACCCAAGGCCGGGAAGCTCGGCTTCTATCGCAAGACTGACTTGTTCCTGTTTACCGAGCACGTGCCGACGTGGCTGGACGGCCCGACCCTGCGACGCTTGCTGCCCTGGACCGGCACCTGGAAGCGCGGCGACGGCGCTCGAGTATTTCCGCTGCGCCTGGCCGACGGCCGAGAAATTCCCGTGCTGCCGATGATTTGCCTGGACGACGTGAATCCAAACCTTGGCATCGACGGCGCTCGCTTGGGCGCGCGGATGATCCTGACGATGTCGAACGATTCGTGGTTCACCGACTTTCCTTCGGGTGCAAACCTCCACTTGAACGTGGCTGCATTTCGCAGCATCGAGACGCGCCTGCCGCAGATGCGGGTCACCGCCAACGGCATCAGCGCGGTGATCGATGTCAGCGGGGCCGTGATTGCCGCAACGCACATGGGCAAGCAGGAATTATTGATTGGCGAGATATACGAGCCCGAAGAGAATCCGACCCTGATGATGGCCTGGGGCAACTGGGTGGGACGCGCTGGGCTGGTGTTCCTGATGGTGCTTGCCGTGCTGTCTTTTGCAGGTCCGATCAAGCGGCGCTTCTCGCGCGGCGCGGCATCAGCTTCCGCAGCGCAGGCACCTGACAAGATTTTCCAGGCATCGGCTGTCGTGCTCTCCCCTGCCTGGCGGATCGCCGCAGGACTACTTCGGATCCTTGCCTTCGCCGGCCTGTGCTTCATTGGTTTCGTCACCCTGTTCCTGCCCGTCGAGCCCGGCCAGACGCTGGCGCAATTCTGGATGTTCGCCGGGCTGGTGCTGGCGCCCCAGGCGGCGGCCTGGGCCATTCGTCGCGCCTTCAGCGCAACGCTGCGCATCGAGAACGGCGTGCTGGTACTGGACCAACCCAGGCGACGCACGGAGATGGATGCGAAAGACATCGCCGCCGTCGATCCGTGGACGTTGCCGATACCCTCGACTGGCGTGTGCTTGAAACTGGCGTCAGGGCAACGCTGGTCGCAGGGTATCGCGCTGGCCGATCCGGCCGCATTGATTCGATCCTTGGTGGCTGCGGGCAGCCCACCGTCGCTCGCCGACGCACTCACTCGCCGCGCGACAATCCATGCCCGGGTGCGCGCGGCGGTTCCGCGCTGGCGCATCGACCATCCGCTGTTCAAATTCGTATTGTTCCCGCTCGTCCCGGCGTTACCGGCCTTCCGCCTGCACCAGCACATCGCCTACGGCGGTACGTTTGGCGAGTACTACACGTTCGGATTGAAGGCCTACCTGATCGCACTCGCCATTTGGTGGGCGTCGTGGGCCATCGGCATGGTGATATTCGCGGCGCTGCTGCGCGTAGGCATCGAAGCAAGCACGCTGGTCGCTGTCGGACTGCGATCCAATCGTGCAGCTGATGCCAGGAGAACGCTCGAGGGCCTGGGCCGCTTGCTGTTCTTTGTCGGCGTACCGGCCTGGTTGCTGATGCGCGTCTGGCAGTGAGGGCTAACCGCCCTTTTCTTCCGCCACGCGGTCGAAGCACACACGACCGACGCCATGCGTCCAGTCGGACGAGTACAAAGCATTTTCTGCGGTCCCACGCATGGTTGCCGTGTCCGTAGTGAACGTTGCGCATAGTCGATAAGCGCGCCGACTGGTCGGTTCGAAACTGTAGGGCGCTCCCGTCTCGGGGTCAGTGATAGCCAGGCTCACGCCCGGCTTGCCGGCCAGCACGGCGAGGCTGGCCGGTAGCGCACCCTTATCCCAGTAGTGGCGCTGGATTGAATCCTCGATGACGCCGAGATCGCGCGCGCGCCGCTCGTCCAGCTTGATCTCGCGTTGCGCGGCGGGCGTGCCATTGACTACGACCGACGCCGCGATCGTTGCTATCACGACAACGCTGGCAGCTATGGCCAGGCGCCTGCCAAGCGTGCCGCCGGAAGTGGGCGTGCTCACTCCTCCTTCTCCTCGCGGCGCAGGTCGAACAGGTAATAGCCGAAGATGGTGCCGGCAATCACCGCAGCGACGACGACCTTCAGGATGAAGCGTACCGAGAGTTCTCCGCCAAGCAGGTTGTTGACCAGCGTGATCATGTCCCCGATCAGGACGCTCGCCGCGATGAACAGCGTCAGGTAAGTCAGCCAACGGCGCACGGCAGACAGGCGCTTGATCGGGCTGCGCGCCAATTCCTTGCCCAGGTAGTGGGCGACGAAGAGGAATACCGGGAAGGCGATGATGACCGACGACGTGGACCAGCGAATCGACGCCGACAGCCTACTCACCTGGTAGGCCGGATCGGCAGCGTCCGGAAAAGCGCGATTGATCAGGTCGAACAGCAAGCTGCCGAGATTCCAGGCCGCCACGTACAGGGTCGCGAACAACACCAGGTAGAGAAAGGCCTCGCGCGCCGACAGGTAGGGCCGCGGCTTGGGCACTGGCACGGGGAATTCGACATCGGCGTAGGCGTTCAAGGCGCTGCGCGATTGCTCCGCCGGCCAGCCCGCGCCCGCCAGCGCGTCCTCGATGGCTTGGCGAGACAAGCCCTTGGCCAGCGCCTCGTGGACGAAGCGTTCCAGTTCCTGAGTTGCTGCGGCCATGGTGCGAGTCTCCGTTGATGCCTGTCCAACATTACCAGTTTAGTCTTCACGCTCGTCGTCGGTTTCACTCCATATCTCAACCGGGCCAGGTACATAGCCGTCGGGCACTTTGTGAAAAGCCATCCTGGCCAACTGCAGGGCAAATATCGCACCGCCCAGGCTGATGCCGCCCCAGACGACCGCCAGCGCGCCAGAGCAAAAACAGACAGGCCCGCCGCATCCAGCATCAATCGCGCAACCGGACTGGCTTCGGTTGCCTGAACCAATTCGAGATGACGAAATACGAGCCGATACTGCCGCAGCTGGCTGAAATCGTTGAGCACCATCACCGCGAGCGGCAAGGCGACAAGGATGAGCAGCACGGACAGGACCTGACCCGCAGGAGTCGGCAGCCAACGCACAACCAGGCAATAGACGCCAAGGAATGCGAGCACGGCGATGCCGATCCGCGTGGATAGCGGCAGCTTGGGTCGCTGCAACTCGGGTACGGGTAGCGGCGAAGCGTCGTCTTGCATGGGCTCGGACGGGTCGGGGCGGAAAGAGCTGTCGCCAGGAGCATGGCGAGTTCTGCGGTTACGGCTAACCTCACTCCGGCGAAGACGCACCTCCCCCGGCCTTCGAAGCTACGTCGTGTACCTTCATGTAAGGCTGCATCCGCCCGAATACCGCCGAATCAAGGATCTCTCCAGTCACGCCGTCTGTCAGGCTGTAACTGGCGAGCGCACCTCCCGAAACATAGAACGGCAGCGTGCCCAGGAAGGTCCAGAAATTCTTCTTGGTATAGGTGGAACCGCCTGCCGCATGCGTCTTGATGGCAAGGATATAGCCGTCCTGCAGGATCTTGGCGAAATGGGCCTGGCGTGCGACCACCACGAGTGGCGTTACGCCGTCCTTGGGAGTGCGGAGCATTGCGGCGAACGCTTCGCTGCGTTTGATCGATGCCTCGAGGCCCGAAATCACTTCCGAATAGTCGAGTTCCGTGCTGGATTGCGAACTGGCTGTCACCACTTGCAGCTTGTCTTCAGCGCGCGCCTGTTCGGCGGTCAGGTTCGCGAGTGCTTCGATGGCCAGGTTGGTCTTTGCCATTCCCAGGGGGCTGACGGCAGGCGTGTAGAACTTCCGATTGAATGTGTTTGACTTGGCTTGGACGATGATGGCCCTGGAAAGCAGCGCATCGTCGGCAGTCCATTCCACGCCGGCCACCTGATAGTCCGAGCGGAGCAGGTTTCCCACTGTATTCAAGACCACGGCGGCACTGCTGGAACCGAAGATTTCGAATTGAACCAGCTTCGTTGGCGAGGATTTCGCCTTGGGCTTTGCGAGTTGGGCACGCTTGAGTTCGCCATCTATCTGCTGCAGTTGGGCGAGAAACGCGTCGTAAGCCTCGAAGGTCGGCAGGGTTGCTTCGGAAGTAATCAGGATATTGGCCTTATTCAAGGACTGAAGCTTCAGTCGTTTGACCATCAGCTTCGCCAGGCCTTGCGTGGCATCCGAGGCGAGCAACTGGGACTCGGTCTTGCCGGCGTTGTTTCCCGCAGTGGTCGTGCCCGCTGTCGTGTAGTCAGCGAGCGGTCCCAGCTTCGCCTTCGCTGCAGCGGTTGCTGCCTCGGACCGGGCCCTGTCCGCGTTGGAAGCAGCCGTGTCGGCATCCGCCTCGGCCTTGCGGCGGTTGGCATCGGCGATGGGGTCCACCTGCGCGAGCGCAGCCGAGGCCATGGCAAACATCAGCACCGTTGCCGGCGCTCCAAGAAAGCTCCGCTTCATTCCCCACTCCCCATTCCCCTTGTAGTTGGCTGAACGAGGTGAGGGGGTAATTGCGGCCAGACGGGCGTCAACCCGATGCCTGGCCCTGTCTGCCGGATCGGACTGAAACGTAACCCCCCGCTAACTTCGACGTAATGCGAAGTTAACCCTGCCGCTTGCATGGTGGTGCTTCCTCGCCCTCCCCCTGGGCGACGGAAGGAGAACAAGATGGCTTATATCGATGGCTTCGTATTGGCGGTACCCAACGCCAACAAAAAGAAATTCATTGACCACTGCAATCAGTTCGATCCGCTGTGGCTGGAGTTCGGCGCCACGCGCGTGCTGGAGAACTGGGGCGACGACGTGCCCACCGGCAAGCAGACCGACTTCCATCGGGCCGTGCAGGCCAAGGATGACGAGACCATCGTGTTCTCGTTCGTCGAATGGCCCGACAAGGCGACGCGCGACGCCGGCATGGAAAAGATGATGAAAGACCCGCGCATGGACCCGAAGAAGAACCCGATGCCTTTCGATGGCATGCGCATGATCTACGGCGGATTCACGCCGGTGCTGAACCTGGGATCGCCGACCTACCTGGAGGACAATCTGTCGGGACGCCTGGATACGAAGGCACTCGAGGGCAAGCATCGTGATGGCAAGGGGGCCTCGTCGCGCCACTAAGCAATACGACGCCGCTCGCTATTACAACTGACCCACGCTAACCCGGGCCGCGCCATTGGACGCGGCCCGGGTTGTTTTTCGCCGTCCGAATTACTTGTTCGCGTTGAGGAACGGTATCGCCGTATTCGGAATCATCGTGGTCGGCAGCACGCCGTTCCAGCGCTCGGCCTTGGTCAGCTCGACCAGGTCCTGGTTTTGCGCCAGTGCCTGGGCACGCGCCTTGATGGCGGTGGCCTCGGCCTCGCCCTTGATGCGCGTCGCTTCCGCGTCGGCGCGGGCGCGCGCAAGGCTGGAGTCCGCCGCACCGTTGGCCTGGGTGACGGCGATCTGCGCCTGCACCTTCTCTTTTTCGAGATTCTGCTTCTCGGTCTGCACCAACACCTCGGCCTGCATGCGCAGCTCGATGGATTTCTCGTAGGCATCCGAGAAATCGATGTTCTCGATCTGCACGCCGTCGATCACCAAGGGTCCCTTCACCGCATCGCGGATGGCCTTGGTTACGTCCTTCACGAAGGTGACTCGATTTTGCACCGCCGAGATGGCCGTGTACTGGCCGAACACGTTCTCGACCTGCGTCGGGACCTGGCGATCGACCAGGCGGCTGGTCAGGCCTTCCACGCTGCCATATTCGGAATACAGCGCGATCACATCACCCGGCGGCACGTGGAAGCTGACCGACACGCGGATCTCGGCGGTCTGCTGGTCCTTGCTGTAGGCGGACACCTTGTCGTATTGCACGGTCAGGTTCTGCACCGAGATGCGCTTGATGGTGTCGATGACCGGAACCTTGAGGCCCAAACCCGGTTCTGCACTGCCGACAACCGCGCCATTGCGCAGGTGCACGCCGCGCTCGCCTTGGTCAATGGTGTACCAGGACCCGAAGAATAGCGTCATCACCAGCAACACCACGACCACCGCCACCACACCAGCCATCTGGAAGCGATTCTTCAAGTTCGAAGCCATTGTCTGCAGCACCGTCATCCCCTGTTGTTACCGAGCCGGATGGCTCCCCTGAAAGACATGTTATTCGAAAACCCGGTTGGCCCTGTGCCAGCGGCCAAAAGCGCCCTGGCCTGAAAGGGGCTAGAGTCGCGACAGGGTGTTCTGTCTGGGTCATTTTCAGTCGGGGGAACGGATGAACAAGCTTCTGTTCGGGCTCTTGCTTACGACCCTTGGCTGGGCCTCGCTGATGACCGGCGTGGCGCAGGCGACGCCCACCTCCAGCGAGCTGTGGCAGGAAGTATCGGCCTCAGCGATTACCCGCAGTGGCAAGGCCCGACAGATCGTCCCCGACCGATATCGGTCCTACACGCTGAATCGCGGCCGCTTGCAGGCAGTGCTGCAGCGGGCCCCGAACGAACAATCGAAGCGTCCGCAGGAAAGTGGCGTGACCTTGCGACTGCCGCTGCCGTCTGGCGGCTTCGGGAATTTCCGCATCGTCGAATCGCCGGTGATGGAACCGCTGCTGGCGGCGAAGTATCCACAGATCAAGACCTACCTCGGCCAGGGCATCGACGATCCCAGCGCGACCTTGCGCCTGGACGTGACACCCAAGGGCTTCCACGCGCAGGTCATCGGCGTCGGTGGCACGTTTTACATCGATCCGTTCCAGCCGGGCGACATCGACCATTACATCACCTACCGCAAGCACGACCACACGCGTGGCGAACGCGGCATCTGCCTGGTGACCGGCGAGCCCATCATCGACAAGTCGAGCCTGGATGGCGCGACTGATCGTTCGCAGTTCCTGGTGTCGGAACTGGTATCGGGCGCGACACTTAGAACCTATCGCCTGGCGATGGCCGCCACCGGCGAGTACACATCCTTCCACGGCGGCACCGTGCCCGACGCGCTCGCCGCCATCGTTACCACCGTCAATCGCGTGAATGGCGTGTACGAACGCGAAGTCAGCGTGCGCATGGTGCTGGTTGCCAACAACGACCAGATCATCTACACCAATGCGTCTACGGATCCTTACGCCAATACCTCTGGCGACCTGGCTGCCAACCAGTCCAACATCGATTCGGTGATCGGCAGCGCCAACTACGACTTCGGCCACCTGGTGGGTACGGGCGGCGGCGGTGTCGCCGGCCTGGGTGTCATATGCAAACAGGCCAGCAAGGCGCAAGGCCTGACGGGATCGTCGGCGCCGGTGGCGGATGGCTTCGACATCGACTACGTCGCCCACGAAATGGGCCACCAGTTCGCCGGCAGCCACACCTTCAATGGCTCGGGCGGCAGTTGCGCGGGCGGCAATCGCAATGCCTCGACGGCTTATGAGCCGGGCAGTGGCCTGACCATCCAGGCCTATGCCGGCATTTGCGGTGGCGACAATGTGCAACCCAACAGCGAAGACTATTTCCACCGTGCCAGCTTGAACGAGGTGATCGCCTACACGACCAGCGGCACGGGTGGCACCTGCGGCACGCCCATCGCCACCGGCAATGCGGTGCCGACGATCAGCACGCCGGCCGCCTTCACCATCCCAGGTCGCACGCCCTTTACGCTAAGCGCGAGTGGCAGTGACGCCGACGGCGATCCGCTTACTTATCTGTGGGAACAATTGGACCTGGGCACGGCGAATAGCGAAGGCGTGCTGAGCGCCACCGGAACCACGGGGCCGTTGTTCCGGTCGTTCGCGCCGACGACCAATCCTGCGCGTACGTTTCCGAGCTTGCGCTACATCCTCAACAACGCCAACGCCGTGCCCGCGACGGCCGCCCTGCCCGGCACGACCACGCCACTGTGGATGACGGGCGAGGTGTTGCCCGATGCCAGCCGCACGCTCAGCTTCCGCGTTACCGTGCGCGACAACCGGGCCGGTGGCGGCGGCACCAACGAAGCCAGCACGACCATCACCGTCAACAACGCGGCCGGCCCGTTTGCGATTACGTCGCCGAACACGGCCGTCAGCCTGGCCGCAGGTTCCGCACAGACCGTTACCTGGAATGTCGCGGGCACGGTCGATGCCCCCATCGGCACGGCCAACGTGCGGGTCACGCTGTCCACCGACGGTGGCTTCACCTATCCGACCGAATTGCTCGCGAGCACGCCCAATGACGGTACCCAGGGCGTCACGCTGCCGGCAGGCATCGCGACGACGCAGGCGCGCATCCGCATCGAGGCGGTCGACAATATTTATTTCGATGTCTCCGATACCAACTTCACCATTGCGACCGGTGGCAACTCGCCGCCGGCCATCACCGTTACCGGATCGGTCACGACGCGCCAGGGCGCACCGATGGCCAGCGCCGTGGTCGCCACCATCAGCGACGCACAGAACGCCGCCTCGGCACTTTCCGTCGCCGTTACCGGCGCGCCGCCCGAGTTGCTGGTCAGCGTGCAGAACAACAATGGCAACGTGACCTTGTCGGCCACCGCCGACTGTGCGTTGGTGGCGCCGACCACGGGCAGCAAGGTGTATCCGGTCCTGCTGCGTGTTACTGATTCGAATGGCGCAGTGCGCACGGCCGAAATCAACGTCAATGTCGGCAGCAATCGCGTACCGACGCTGGGCACCTATGCCAATTTGTCGATGACGCAGAGCGCGCTGCGCCAGAACGTCCCCAGTGCGCTTGCTGGGGACGCCGACGGCAATTTCGCGGGCACGTCGATATCGCCCGCTACCCTGCCTGGCGGCGGCACCATCGGCATTGCCGCAGACGGCACGGTAGCCGTGGTGACCGGCGCATCGACGCCATTGGGTACCTATCTGATTCGTCCGCAAGTGGGCGATACCTGCGGCGCGGTGGAAACACGCCAGTTCAACGTGGTGGTCGGCAGCCCGCAGGTCGTGCTGGCGGTTGCCAGTTCGCAAGTGACCAGCGGCAACGCGTTGATCGAGCCCAACGAATGCAACCAACTCAACGTGACGTTGCGCAACGACGGCAATATTCCGGCCACGGGCGTCAGTGCGGTGCTGTCCACGATTGCGCCGAACGTGTCCATCACGCAGGCCGGCAGCAGCTACGCGGATATTCCGCCGGGCGAGTCGCGCACCAACGCCCTCTCCTTCCAAGTGAGCACGACCAACTCGCTGACCTGCTTCAGCAATGTCAACCTGACGCTGACTGCCAGCCACAGCGGTGCGGGCTCACCGTTTGCCGGCGCTGTCGTGCTGCCCGTGGGTCGCGCCCTGGCCACCAACTACGCATTCACCGCTTCCAGTGGCGCAACCTTGCCCAACGACGCCGTGTTGTTGCCCGGCAGCCAACTCGATGACGGCCTGACTGACGTGGTGGTGCCTGCCGGATTCAATTTCTCGATCTACGGCACCGCCATCACCGGCGGCACGACATTGCGTGCCAGCAGCAACGGCAACCTGCAGTTCGTGGACAAATCCGGCGCTGCCGATGCCAACAACACCGCGCTTCCTGCCGTCGGCACGGGCAACGGACCGGCCAAGTTCCCGGCCGGTGCGCCCACGCTGTTCCTGCAGTGGGACGACTGGCGCATGGACGGGGCCGCGGGTGGCGCGGCACTGGATGCGGGCATCTATACCAAGCTCGAGGGCGTCGCGCCGAACCGGACATGGATCATCGAATGGCGTGGCCGCGTGCGCGGCGACGGCGCCGTCACCACCAACAACAATCGGGCTGCGATTGTCCTGCATGAAGGCAGCAATGTCTTCGATTACATCTACCTGCTGACCGGCGTAGGCGCGGCTGCCAATACTGCCGGCGCAACGATCGGCATCCAGTCGGCCGGCACCGGAACTACCCTTACGCAATACGCAATCGACAATGCCAACCTGGCCGCAGGCACGAAGCTGACGGCGGCCATTCCGCCCGCCATCTGCGCGCCAGGATCGGGGGGCTGCGCTGTCACGCCCACGGCGCCCAACGCGCCCACCGTCGGTACTGCCCTCGCGGGCAACGCGTCGGCAACGGTCGCGTTCACGCCGCCAGCCAACAATGGCGGCAGCGCGATCACGGGCTACACCGCCACCAGTTCGCCGGGGAGTTTCACCAGCATCGGTTGCGTTGCGTCTCCCTGCAGCGTGGGCGGCCTGACCAATGGCGTGTCGTATACCTTCACCGTGACCGCGACCAACGCGATTGGCACCAGCCCACCGTCGGCAGCTTCCAACAGCGTGATCCCGTCGCCGCCCTTGCCCACGCCGTCGCTGTCCATCGGCGACGCAACCGTCATTGAGGGTGACACCGGCAGCTTTCTTGCCATCTTCCCGGTCCTCCTGTCGGGTCAGGCCTCATCCACCGTCAGCTTCGACATCAGCACCGACACGGGCACCGCTGCGCCGGACAGTGACTACCTGTCCAAGACCACCATCGGCCAGACGATTGCAGCAGGCCTGACCATCGGGACGTTTACGGTAACCATCAACGGCGACACCCTGGTGGAGGACAACGAGAGCTTCACCGTCAACGTGGCCAATGTGGTCAACGCCAATGTCATCGACGCGCAGGCACGGGGAATCATCACCAACAACGACAACGCGGTGCTGTCCATCGCAGACGCGACGCTGGCCGAGGGCAATAGTGGCGAGAGCACGGCGACCTTCATCGTCAGGCTGTCCAGCCCGATGCCAACGCCGGTCACCTTCAATGTCGCCACCAGCAATGGCACGGCGTCCGCGGGCAGCGACTACGTGGCACGCAACCAGGTGGCGCGCTTGATGGATGCAGGGCGAACGCAAGCGCGGTTTGAAGTGGCGGTAACGGGCGATGCCACGGCTGAAGCCGACGAAACCTTCAATGTCACCTTGTCGGGCGTGGTGGGCGCGACGCTGGGTGATGGCGCGGCGGTCGGTACGATCCAGAACGACGACGGCGCGGCGCAGGTGCCGATCGCGCAGATACAGGGTGGCTCGGTCATTTCGCCATTGCTCAACCGGGACGTGGCCACGCAAGGCATCGTTACTGCGCTGGTTGTGCAGGGCTTCGTGCTGCAGACGGCCGACGATGCGCAGGATGCTGATGCGTCGACATCCGAAGGCTTGCATGTCGTCAGCGGTGATGACGCCGTGCGGATCGGCGACGCCCTGCGCGTGCAGGGCCACGTGCAGGAAGCGCGCAGCAGCGACGACCCGAACCAGTTCACCCTGACGCAACTGGTCGCACGCGATGTGGCCGTGGTGAGCCGCGGCAATGCCCTGCCCCGCGCCATGCCGCTGGATGCGCGCAATGCGGGCGCCGATCAACCGATCGGTGGCCTCGAACGCTTTGAGGGCATGCGCGTGTCGGTGCCGCAGCTGACCGTGGTCGCGCCCGAGGGTGGCCGTCTGATCCGCGCCACCGGCGAGGTGCTTGGCACGGGACGTTTCCATGGCGTGGTGCAAGGCGTGGCGCGTCCGTTCCGCGAGCCGGGCTTAAGCGTGCTGGAAGGCGCGATGGGCAAGGCCGGCATGAGCCCGCTCGTGTTCGACGCCAACCCCGAGCGCTTGCTGGTTGATTCACTCGGCCAGCGTGGCGCGGTTGCATTGTCGGTCGATTCCGGCGACAGCGTGGCCGGGTTGGTGGGCGTGCTGGGCTATCGCGACGGCGCGTATCAGTTGTCGCCTGATCCGACGGCGGCAGTGTCAGTGGTGTCCGGTGCGAACCCCAGGGCGATATCGAAGCCGAGCGCGGGACAGATGACCATCGGCAGCTTCGACATGCGTCGCACCTTCGATGACGCCAAGTCTGCAGGTGATGTGGCGCCGAATACCGCCGCGCACGCGATTCGCCTGGCGAAGACCGCCGAGGTGATCTGCGCCTATACGCACGACCCGGCCATCGTCGGCATCGTGGGCCTGGATGCGCGGACGACGCTCGATGACCTGGCCACAGCGGTCAACGGCGATGCCGGCAATCAATTGTTCCCGGGCAGTTGCGCCAATGACGCGGCCTATCGGGTGGTGGCAGATCGCGGCAGCCTGGGCTTCATGGTGAGCACTGCGGCGGTCCGGCCAGGCGTACCGCGCGTGGTCGTGCAATCGATCCAGCCGCAGGGTGCGGGCCAGACCTTCCGCCATCGCGATGGGCGACGTGAGCCGCTGCACGAGCATGCGCCGTTGCTGATGCGGGCGCGCATCAGCACGGCGACCGGTGCCAGTGAGGACGTGACGGTGATCGCCGCCCAGCTGAGCGCGCTGGACGGCAATCTATCTACGCCCGGTCCGCAAGGCTGGGCGACGCGTGGCGACTACCTGCGCGCACGCCGCAACGCACAGGCGCTGGCATTGGTCGGGCTGATACAAACGCGGCAACAAGCGAATCCGCGCGAGAAACTGATCGTGCTCGGCGACTTCGATACCCCCGAGTTCAGCGACGGCCACAGCGACCTGATGGGCGTATTGACCCGCGGTGTCCCGCCATTGACCAACCTGACCACGCGCCTGCCGGCATCGCAACGCTACAACGTCACGCGCGAGGGCAACGCGGTGGCGCTGGGCCACATCCTGGTGAACCAGGCCTTGCTGTCCGCCTGTCCGGAACTGCATCTGGAAATGGCCCGCGTGAACGCCGACTTCGGCGCGGACAATGCAGGCGATGCGATGGTGCCGGTGCGGGCTGCGGAGCGTGATCCGCAGGTGCTTTACCTACAGGGGCCTTGAGGCTCAAGTTTTATTTTCCGCCAGCCTGAATAACCCATTCAGCCCATTTCGTTGGCAGCCAGCTTCACGCGAGTAGTCTTTGGGGGAGATATCCCACGGAAGGAGATTGTCATGACTGCCGATACCAAGACCCCGCTCGAGCACCTCAGCGATGCAGTGAGCCAGCTCAAGGAAATGCGCCACTACTCCAAGAACAATGTCGAGCACCTTACGGCGCAATGGCTGACTTTCGACGGCGAGTTGAAGAAGCTGAAACAAGCCGAGCGCTTCGAGGCGCTGATGACGCGCCAGAGCGAGTTCTATGACGCGCTGGATACAGACATCACCGCATTGGAAGAGTTGGTGGTGGAGCTGACGCCGAAAGACGAGGACGTCGAGGCGTGATTGCTTTCCTGGGCGCGCTGACCTGGGCTCAGCGCTTGCCCACGCTAAGTGGCCTGCGATCGAGTACCGTTTCTGCCCCGTCCACTGCGGTAATTTCGTAGTCGCCGGGGCGCAGGAATAGCGTGCATCCGGTGGCCGATACTGCAACCACGCAAGCGTCCGCCGGAATCGCATCTTCGTGCTCGCCAACGCGGAGTGCCTGGATGATGCAGGGCGAAATTCCTTCGCAGGCCTTCACGTCCACGCGGTTCGGCATTCGCGTTCCGCCCAGGTCGAGCCAACCGGGCTTGCCGTCTTCGCGATGGGCAGGGGCTGGAACGTAAAGCGTCAGGTCGAAGTTTTCGGTGCCGTACGACGCGCCCTTCGCATCCTGCAGCACGAACGAAACTGGCGCTGCCTTCGCGCCCGCGCTGGAGAACGTCAACTTCGCCGGATCGAGATACAACTGCGTCGTAGTGTCGACGGACAGTGGGTCGATGCCGGACAGCGTTTTGAATCGCGCGGCCATCGCCCCACCCGGTACCCAGAAATCCTTGCCTTCGGCGATGTGGCTGAAGCCCGCGACCACTACTAGGCGCGCGTCCAGATCGTCCTTGAAGACGCAGGCGAGGTTTTCCGCTTCGTTCTGTTCACGCGGTGCGATGCCAGGGGCGACCTGGTTGTCGTACGCAACCAGCCGGAAGCCGAGTCGCAGCGCTTCGCGAATCATCTCCGCGTACACAGGGTCGGCCGAGTAGTAACCAGTCTTGCCAGCCGCGTAACCGCGCGCGGGTAGTTCGTCGTCGAGCATTGTCGTGCTGGAGCAGTGGGTCGCGTCGCGCGCGGTGGTCGGGCCGGTACTCAGCGCCTCCATCGCCAACACATTGAAGCCGTCGGCGCGCAACCCTGCGAGCAATGCATAGTTTGCCGCACGGGTCTGGCTTTGGCCGTGCGATTCATTGAGGAAAACCGCGCGGCGCCCGTGCGCCTGGGCCAACACGACCGGCACGGCGTCCACGGCATGGGTAAAGCCAGCCGCCACCACATCGTCCACTTGCCTTGGCCATCCATAGATTCGGCTGGCCTCGTCGTATTCGCCCATCGCCTGCGCCTGGTTGGCGTAGTACTGGTTGAACAATGACGACGAATCGGCAACCGAGAGGCCCGCTGCGATCGCGCGCTGACCTGCAGCGAAACGTCGCACCACCGGAACGGTCTGGTCGCGGATGATCTTGAGTGCCGCCAATTCCGGATGCGCCGCTTCGAAGCGCGAAATCAAAGGCAGCCAGCGCGGATCGCCGTGCAGGCTGGCGAAGTCGGAATCATCGGCCGGCGTGTCGCCACTAAGCCCCGTATCGATCGACGCCTGCAATTCGCGGAACGCTGCGTCGGTCTGGCCCGCCAGCGCGTAGGAGCAGGCTGCGTTGTAGTGGTTGGTGGCTTTCGCCGGGCCTGCCTGCGCGGCGGCGACATACAACTTGGCGGCGTTGTCGAAATCCTTTGCCTCGTAGGCTGCGCCAGCCTGCGTTGCCAAAGCCTTGGCGTCCTGCGCGAAGGCTGCAGGCGAAAGCGCCAGGCACGCGAGCAGGCAGATGGCTGCGAAACGCTTTGCTGGCACCGGCATCATTTTCCCCTGGTCTCAAAGAGCACCAGTCTACCGTGGGACCGCCTACTTCCAGCGGCTATGCTTTAGATGCGCCGGCTCATGCCCTAGCGTCGTGCGACGCTCGCCGATCCGATCGGCGAGCCACTCGCACCACTCGAACAGTTTCGGATTCCCGGTACGAATGCGCTCCCGCTCGGTCCAGGCTTTGCCGCGCGACCAGAACATCAGGACGACACCACCGATCAGGTCGTCCACTTTGTCGGGCGAGACTAATCGCGAAAAGACCATATAACCCATCGTCTCCAGGCGGACGCCGAAGTCCACCACCGCGGTCGTCGCCCACTCCCCCGCCGCATCCACCTGCTCGGCAGTCGCGTTGGCGGGGAGCTGTGCCATCGCATTCATTGCGCGCGTCCAGGTATCGCCCTGCGCACTCTGCAGCAAGGCCACTGCGGCCTGGTCATGGGCGGAGTTTACCTTGCCCGGCGGGCCTGTCAGGCCGCCTTCAACTGCAGCGTGACTTTCCAGCCCAGGGCCGATGCCATGTTGACCAGGGCATCGCGCGAGAATCGTGAAATCCTGCAACGCAATAGATCGTTGATGCGCGGCTGCGACACGCTGCAGCGGCGAGCGGCCTCGGCCTGCGTCCCGCCGGAATCAGAAATGATGCTGGCGTAACTTTCCCACTGTCGTCGGCACTTTGCTAATCTAGCTCGACCGGAAACGTGGGGACGTACCGACTTGGATGCGACGACCGGACCACTGACTGCGGCGCCGCAACGGCGAGTTCGTTCGCGTGTTTATATCGGCTTCGCGCTGCTGGTGCTGGCGTCGGCGCTCATTGGCTTCTTCACGACCTTCATCCGACCGGTGTGGCGCGGCGAGTTCCACGGGCCCTGGCTGGCACACGTGCATGGCGCGTTGCTGGGCCTGTGGCTGCTGGTATTCCTGGCGCAGACCCTGCTAGTGCGAGCCCGGCGAGTTACGATGCATCGCACACTGGGCTGGGCCAGCGTCGCGCTGGTGCCGCTGGTCGCCGTGTCGACCTTCGCCATGGGCGTGTTCGCCATGCGCCGCGATCTGGCGGCAGGCTTGGGCGAACTCGCCACCTCGACCCTGCTCGGGACCCTGACCTCTCCGCTGATCTTCGCCGGGCTGGTCTGCGCGGCGGTGCTCAACCGGAGAAACTCCGAGACGCACAAGCGGCTGATGCTGCTGGCGCTGCTCGCGATCACATGGCCAGCATTCTTCCGGTTTCGCCATTATTTTCCAGGCGTGCCGCGCCCCGATATCTGGTTCGCCCTCCTCTTGCCCCAGGCCTTGCTCGTGCTCGCGATGCTGCACGACAAACTGCGCCTGGGTCACGTGCATCGCGTTTACTGGACGGTCGGCCTGGCGTTCATGGTCGAAGCCGTCGCCGAGACATGGCTGTTCGACAGCCCCGGCTGGCGGGTGCTCGCGCACGCAGTGGCCGCGCCTTTTTTGCCCTAAGCCAGCGCCGTTTTGGTGTTCGAGTTCCCGGTCAGCGTGGCCGATGCGACCTGCACACCGCCGCGCCTGCTTGGCGAGTTCACCCAGGGGCCTGTCACCGGACGCTTCGTCTATATCAACGTCGGCACCAGCGCCGGGCAGTTCGGCAGCCCGTGGACACGCCGGATCAAGGTGCCGCTGTACTCGATGACTCCCGCACTGGTCGCCGCCGCGCTCGTCGCACCGGGTTGATCGAAAATGCCGACGAAGCACTACGAGCTAGTCGAGGTGATTCTGCCAATCCTGCACTGCATTCCAAACTTGCAAAATCTGTATGGACTCTTCAATCCTTCGGTATACAAGCAGGTAGGGCGTCCGGGAGACTACCCACTCCCGCGTACCCTGCCGAAGGCCGGGACGGCCGAGATGTGGATGCTCCTGCAGTCGCCTCGCTGCGTCGAGAACACGACGAGCGAGCGCGTGTGCCGCGTTCGGATTTAGCTCGTGGTAGTAGGATTGCGCCGCTTCGAGCGCATCAGCAGCCGGTTGAGTCCACTCAAGCCCCAGCATCCACGCCCCATTTCGCGAACATCGCTTTGATGCGCTCAGGGCTTGCGAACTCGCCGCGATCGGCGGCCTCTACGCCACGTTCAACCGCCGCAAGAAACTTCGCCTTTTCGGCCAATTCATCCCAGCTTGCCGACTCCGGCAATGCATCGATAAGCTTGTGCGCCTCTTGCTTGAATACGGCGGCCATCGCCCGTCTCCGGTAGTTCCTGAGATCGAGTTTACACCCGGTGAGTGGCCGCAATAGCGGGGAATTCCTGAAGGTCGGGTCGGAACTTCCAGGCGCTGATCGTGCAGGCGGCGACCCTGCGGCCCCAGAGCCATCTGCTAGCCTAGGCAGATGAAACCAGCCACCCCCCGCGCACAGCATCCGGAACTTCGGCTGCGCATTACGGTGATCGAGCCGCCGGCGGGCGTGCGCCTCGCAATGCAGCGCGGGCGCTTCGATCTTGCCGACGCCGTCGAGACACGTGCAGATGCTTTAGTGTTCGAGTTTCCGGTCAGCGTGGCCGATGCGACCTGCACGCCGCCGCGCCTGCTTGGCGAGTTCACCCAGGGCCCTGTCACCGGACGCTTCGTCTACATCAACGTCGGCACCAGCGCCGGGCAGTTCGGCAGCCCATGGACACGCCGGATCAAGGTGCCGCTGTACTCGATGACTCCCGCACTGGTCGCCGCCGCGCTCGCCGCACCGGGCACCGTGCTGGAGACGCGCATTCTCGGCATTGGGCGCGACGGAACGCCGGCTTGTGCGACGGTGCCGCTGTTGGTGGCGTGGGGGCCGGCGCCGGGTTGATCGAAATTGGCACCGACCTGGCGAAGCCGTCCACGATCAGGCGATCGCCTTGAGCCCTTTTCTCTTTACCAAGCCCAACAATTTCAGCGCCGCGCCATCCGGCCTTTTTGCGCCAGTTTCCCATTGGCTAACGCTGCTCTTGCTGACGTTGAGATAGCGAGCGAATACGGGTTGCGAAACCATTTCACGACGCCGAAGTTCGGAAATCTGCCGTGGCCCGAGGGGTTCTACCGGTTCAAGGCACAGTTCATCGAACTCGCGCATCGTCTCGACTGCGACGACACCGGCTTCATGCAGGTCGCTGATGGATTCATGGACTGCGGCGAGGATGCCGCTCTTGCTGGCGCGAACGATTGGGCGTGGCGCCTTTCGGACAGACTTGTGTCCCGACTTTGCGCTAGCGGGTGCTTTCCTGCTTTTGATCTTGGTCACCGCCATGTTCCCCCTCGATGAGCGCACCGCACTGAGACGCGCTGACTAGTTGATCCGTTGAAAGCTGACCCAAGGTCTTCGCCTGCGCCTTGAGCGCCCTTAGTTCCTTTTGTGTGATGTTGTCTTTTTCGTTTTTCGCGAACCCGAAAACAAAGAAAACATGCTCACTCGTCCGATGGGCCAACAAGGTTCGAAACCTAGACGACTTTCCCTGTCCCTCACGGGCAACGCGCTGCTTATAGACGCCGCCACCAAGATCGGCATCAAAGTTGCCGGTAATTACGCTTTCTGCAGCTTTCAAGAGATCTGAGTCTGAGATTCCATGCTTCTGTGCGAAGCGCTCGAAGCTCTTGACCTTGAAGGGGCCCAAGTCGCGATCTCCGATGACGTATATATAACACTAGGTGTGCTAGTTTGCAACGATTCGACGCGGGACTTTGAACGTTCCCTGGATGCAGTTTGCGTCTGGCAATTGGCGGTAGCACTAGGGAATTTCTGCAATTTCTTTCGGAAGTTCCTGATCCCGGCTAATCTCTTGAGGGACGATTCAAATTGAGGAGTCAGCCATGAAGCACTACCTCGCCATCTTCACCGGCACGGCCGCCGGCCGCACCGACTGGGACAAGCTCGATGCGGACACACGCAAGCAGCGCGAGCAGCAAGGCATGGCCGCCTGGGGCCAGTGGATGCAGGACCACGCCGCGGATATCGTCGACACCGGCGGACCGCTCGGCAAAACCAAGCGGACTTCAAAGTCCGGCATCGAGGACGTCTCCAACAACATCGCCGGCTTCGTGAAGGTGCAGGCCGAGTCGCAGGAGGCCGCGGCCCGGATGTTCGAGAACCACCCGCACTTCAGCATCTTCCCGGGCGATGCCGTCGAGGTGATGGAGCGCCTGCCGATTCCGACCAAGACGTAGCGCCGCCGCGCGACATGTCCTACATCCGCTGCCTCCGCGGCCTCGCATCCGGCATCGAGTACTCGGCCGACACGCCGATGAACCTCGATCCGGCCGACGGCCGTCCGGTCGAGATGGTGCTCGACCTCGAGCGGCTCGCCGCCGAGCAACCGAACGCGCAGTGATACGACCCGTCGCGGCGCGACCTATGGCGCTTCGGCGCGCTGATGGCGCTGGACATCCGCGATCCGCGCGATGCCGCGCACATCGTCGCGCTCGGCGAGGGCGGCACGCCGGTGCTCGATTACCGCGAGCATCCCACTGCGGTTAACGCAGGATTTCCTGCAGCGAGCGGCCGCAGCCCAGGCACACCTCGGATGCGTCAAGGCAGCAATCACGCACGCAAGGTGATGCGGGCGTGGATGGATTCGAAGTCGGCATGCAGGTGGAGATTACCTCGTTTTCCGGGCGCCCCTCTTCTGTCATGATCCCAACCAGCGGGCCGCGCCCATGACGCGCGGCAAGGGGCTGCTGGATGTCATTTGTCGCCGAACTCAGACGCCGCAACGTCTTTCGCATGGCCGGGCTGTACCTGGTCGGCGCGTGGCTGGTCGTGCAGGTGTCGAGCACGGTGTTGCCGATGTTTGCCGCGCCGGGTTGGGTGCCGCGCAGCATCGTGATCGCGCTGGCGATCGGGTTCGTACCGGCGTTGGTATTCGCCTGGGTGTTCGAGCTGACGCCGGAGGGCATCAAGCGCGATGCCGAGGTACGGCCCGAACAGTCCATCTCGCCGCAGACCGCGCAGCGCATGAACCGGATCATCCTGGCCATGTTGTTGCTGGCCCTCGTGTACTTTGCCCTCGACAAGTTCGTGCTGGCGCCGCGCCGCGCGGTGAGCGAGGCCATTGCCGCGACGCCCTCAGGGCAAGGCAATGCGCCTGCGGCGGCCAGCGACAAATCCATTGCCGTGCTGCCCTTCGTGGACATGAGCCAGGCGCAGGACCAGGAGTATTTTTCCGATGGAATCGCCGAGGAGCTGCTGAACCGGCTCGCGCAGATTCCAGCACTGCGGGTGGCCGCGCGGACGTCGGCGTTCCGGTTCAAGGGAAAGAACCTGGACATGGCCGACATTGGCCGCCAGCTGAAGGTCGCCTACCTGCTCGAGGGCAGTGTGCGAAAGGAAGGCAAACGCCTTCGTATCACCGCGCAGCTGATCGACAGCACGAGCGGCTTCCACCTGTGGTCGGAAACCTTCGAGCGCGACGCCGCGGACGTCTTCCAGGTGCAGGACGAGATCTCGACCGCCATCGCCAATGCGCTCGAGGCCAGGATCGGCGGCGGGCCGGCGCCCGCCAGGCCCGCGCAGCGGGTCGACCCCCAGGCCTACGATGATTACCTGCAGGGCCGGGCGCTGGTGGCCAAGCGCGTGGGCGACAGCACGCAGCGCGCGGTCGAGGCCTTTGATCGCGCGGTAGCGAAGGACCCGAGCTACAGCGCGGCGCATTCCGGCCGCGCGTTCGCGCTGACCATCGGCAGCTATTGGGCCGACTGGCTGCCGCGCGAGCAGGCGTTCGCCGAAGCGGGCAAGTCGATCACCGAGGCCTTGCGGCTCGACCCCGACAACGCCGAGGCTTACATGGTGCGCGGCATCATCGGGCTCACCAGCCTGCGCATCAAGGCCGGCAAGGCGGACATGGACCGCGCGCTGGCGCTGGCCCCGGGCAGCGTGGATGTCATGAACTTCTATGGCGACATGCAGCAGTTCATCGGCGATGCGCGCGGCGCCGAGGCGATGAAGCGCAAGGCAATGGCGCTCGATCCACTCGCCTTCATCCACCCGATCAACCTCGCGCAATCCCTGGCATCGCAGGGCCGTATGGACGAAGCACTGGAGTTTACCGAGCGTGGCGAAGCGCTCGGCAAGGCGATCGGCGCCACCAGCATCTGGGGCAACGTCGCCACGCTGCAGCTGCAGGCCGGACGCGTGGCGGATGCGCAGCGTACCTGGGGCGCGAACTGCATCGCGCCCGTCCCGAGCGAAATCCCCCGCTGCCGCGTGCTGCGCGTTCCGCTGTACGCCGCGATCGGTCGCCGCGCCGAGGCCGAACGCGACCTGGCCGCGATCGCCGCCGAGGTACACGCCGGCAAGCCCCTGGTGCAGATTGGGGGAATGAAGGGCAACGTCGGCCTGGCCTCGCTGTACCTGATGGCCATGCACGATCCGCACCGCGCGGCGCCGGAGATTCGGGCGTCGCTCGACAGCGTGCAGTGGTTTGGGTATGACAAGTTGTTCAATACGGCGGAGGGGCAGAAGTTGCCGGAGGAGATCAGTGGGGATGCGGATTGGGTTGCAGTGTGGAAGGACCCGCGGCTAAAGGAATTTATTGAGGCCTATCGGGCCAATCTGGCCAAATTTCGGGCCGGTGGGTGAGGAGAGCCGGAAGCAATTACCCCGCCTTTGCCGCCACATCACGCAGTACTTCAGGGTGCCGGGAAACGATCTTTAGCAGGGTCTCGGCTGCGCCTGATGGGTGACGACGGCCCTGCTCCCATTGCTGCAGCGTGCGGGGGGAGATGTGCAGTGCAGCGGCGAACTGCGCCTGTGACAGACCGCATTTCAGCCGGGCTTGAACGATGTCGTTAGGCTCAATCTCGTACCGCGCTCCGTAGTTTCCAGCCTTCACGTCGCGAACGGCCTGCAGCAGTTCCTCGCCGATGTCCCTGCCCTGCTTCCGAATCGGGGCCTTTTTCTTGCTAACCATCATGACCAAGTTCCTCCGCGAGCTTGCGCAGAATATGAGCGGGGATGTTGTCGTTGACGCCTTTCGCGTAGATCACCCTCATGCCTCCACGCTTGCCCATGCCCGATCGAGTCCATCGAGCCTTTCGGCAGTGGCGACGCAATATTTGTGAGCATGTGGACTATACGCCATTGGCGTATTGATCACAATGCTGCGGACTTCGAAGGCACGAAGAAATGCGAGGATTGGCGGATCTCTCCCGCTCGCGCTTGATCCAAGCCAGGAAAACCATGTACCCAATCGACTCGAGGCGAAAGCCGAAGTCGAGCAACAGGACTCAGGCGGTCGCGGAAGAGCGACTGAGTCGCCCACCTTCGTCAAGCCGGCGCTGAAGGGATTCAGCGCTCAAGTCGAATCCATTCGGCCAGGCCAGCGCACCCAATTCCAGGAAGAACTGACGAAAGAAGTCGGGGTCGCGCAATGGCGCGGTCATCTGCGTGTTGGCTTCAAGGAAGGGACTGAAGTCGAAGGTGCCGCTGCTCTCGTCCGAAAATCTCAGACGAATCTCGTGATCGTTGACGAGGTCGGCGGCGACGAGCTTAATCATTGTCGGCTCCCGGAATGCGCATGAGGGGCTGTAGTGCCTGTGCCCGCGCCCAATTCTGCGCCAGTTCTTCCACATGATCCACCCGCCATTGCCGGACCAGAGTCAACGCCCGCTTTGGCAGGCCGCCGGCCAGCACAGCGCCTGTGCCGATGTCGATAAGCGCTTCCTGGCCCTGATATTCCACATGAATATGAGGCCGTCCGTGGTCGGCAAAATACATCCGGACGTAGATCCCGAAGAACGTGGAAATGATCGGCATGGGGGACTCCTATGCCACCACTTTGCAGACTGCGACTCCCGGCGGTGATCCGGAACTGACGTCGCGCGCCGTGGGAATTTCGCCCGTGGTTGCGTCCGTCAAGTGCTACCTTTCTCCCATGTCCTACGTCCGCTGCCTGCGCGGCCTGGTGTCCGGCATCGAGTATTCGGCCGACGCGCCGATGAATCTCGATCCGGCCGACGGCCGCCCGGTCGAAATGGTGCTCGACCTCGAGCGGCTCGCGGCCGAGCAACCGAACGCGCAGTGGTACGACCCATCGCGGCGCGACC
>JANNWV010000188.1:0-2866 GCA_031408815.1 Gammaproteobacteria bacterium | reverse complement strand
GGCGATGCGGAACATCGGCTCGTACACCTGGCGGAATTGTTCGGGCTTCACCGCTGACTTCACGATCGCGTCGATTTCCGCATCGCTCGGCCACAGGTCCTTGAGTCGCACCGGCTTGCCGTCGTGGTCGAGGCCGAGGATGTCTTTCTCGATGTCGAAGCGGATCGTGCCGGCGATGGCGTAAGCGACCACCAGTGGCGGCGAGGCGAGGAACGCCTGCTTGGCGTAGGGATGGATGCGGCCATCGAAATTTCGATTGCCCGACAGCACGGCGGTGGCATACAGGTCGCGGTCGATGATTTCCTGCTGGATCTTCGGGTCGAGCGCGCCGCTCATGCCGTTGCAGGTGGTGCAGGCGAAGCCGACGATGCCGAAACCGAGCTGCTCGAGTTCCTGCTTCAGCCCCGCCGCTTCCAGATACAGCTCGACGGTCTTGGAGCCGGGCGCGAGTGAGCTCTTCACCCAGGGCTTGCGCAGCAGGCCGGCGCGGTTGGCGTTGCGCGCCAGCAGGCCGGCGGCGATGACGTTGCGCGGGTTGGAGGTATTGGTGCAGCTGGTGATGGCGGCGATGATCACCGCGCCATCGGGCAGCAGGCCTTCGGCTTCCTGCGCACGCGCGGCATCGAGGTTGCCGGCGATTCCCTTGGCGGCGAGGTCGCTGGTTGACACGCGCGCATGCGGATTCGACGGGCCGGCCATGTTGCGACCCACTGACGACAAGTCGAAATTCAAGGTGCGCTCGTACTTCGCGGTCGCCAGTGCATCGGCCCAGAGGCCAGCGGTGCGGGCGTAGTTTTCCACCAGCGCCACTTGCTCGTCGCTGCGGCCGGTCAGCCGCAGGTAATCGAGCGTGTTGTTGTCAATGAAGAACATCGCGGCGGTAGCGCCGTACTCGGGCGCCATGTTCGAAATCGTGGCGCGGTCGCCGAGGGTCAGCGCTGCCGCGCCTTCGCCGCGGAATTCCAGCCAGGCGCCCACGACCTTTTGCGCGCGCAGGAATTCGGTGAGGGCGAGCACGACGTCGGTCGCAGTGATGCCCGGCTGCGGACGGCCGCCGAGTTCGACGCCGATGATGTCGGGCAGGCGCATCCACGACGCGCGGCCCAGCATCACGCTCTCTGCTTCCAGGCCGCCGACGCCGATGGCGACGACGCCCAGCGCATCCACGTGCGGCGTGTGGCTGTCGGTGCCGATGCAGGTGTCGGGAAACGCGACGCCGTCCTGCACGTAAACAACGGGGCTCATCTTCTCCAGATTGATCTGGTGCATGATTCCGTTGCCCGGCGGGATCACGTCCACGTTGCGGAATGCCCGCTTGGTCCAGTCGATGAAGTGGAATCGGTCTTCGTTGCGGCGATCTTCGATGGCGCGGTTCCGGGTGAACGCATCCGGGTCGAAGCCGCCGCATTCCACGGCCAGCGAATGGTCCACGATCAATTGCACGGGCACCACCGGGTTCACCTGCGCCGGGTCGCCACCCTGGTCGGCGATGGCGTCGCGCAGGCCGGCCAGGTCCACCAGCGCGGTCTGGCCCAGGATGTCGTGGCAAACCACGCGGGCCGGAAACCAGGGGAAGTCCAGGTCGCGCCGGCGCTCGGCCAGCTGCCGCAGCGAGGCTTCCAGCGTGGCCGGGTCGCAGCGCCGCACCAGGTTTTCGGCCAGCACGCGCGAGGTGTACGGCAGGCCGTCCCAGGTGCCCGGCTGCAGGGCGTCCATGGCGGCGCGGGCGTCGAAATAGTCGAGGCGAGTGCCTGGCAGCGGCTTGCGGTGCTGGGAATTCATGGGCGTCCTCTTGCAGGAAGCCCTCTATTATCCGCCGCTTGCCAAAAAAAAAGGCGACCGGAGTGCGGTCGCCTAATCCCTGCTCAAGGGTTTGTGCCGCCGCTTTCCGGGGAGAGACAAAGCGGCAAGGCAATTATGTGAACGCAGCTGTATGAACAAACCGGACAGCATTGGAAGCGCTTCCACGGCCACGGGCCCGGCAAACGGGCTTTTGTCACGGTGGTCTTTAGAGCGATTGCTTTACACTACGCCGCGCCAAGCGCCCTGGCAGTTGCGCATCGGACCCTTCCTTTTCCTTAATTTACAGCGACTTAGCCGCAGCACCTCAGGACATGCCGAGCATCGGCCCGGCCCTGCATCCGCGCAACTCGCTACGGAGTTCCCATGATTTTTGAAACCCTCGCCCAGACCGGCCACGAAGAAGTCATCTTTTGCCACAACAAGGATGCCGGCCTGAAGGCGATCATCGCCATCCACAACTCGGTGCTCGGCCCGGCCCTCGGCGGCCTGCGCATGTGGCCGTATGCCACCGAACAGGACGCGCTGAACGACGTGCTGCGCCTGAGCCGGGGCATGACCTACAAGGCCGCGGTGTCGGGCCTGAACCTGGGCGGCGGCAAGGGCGTGATCATCGGCGATCCGAACAAGGATAAATCGGAGGCGTTGTTCCGTTCGTTCGGCCGCTTCGTCAATTCATTGAACGGTCGCTACATCACCGCCGAAGACGTCGGCATCGACGTCAACGACATGGAATATGTTTTCCGCGAGACGCCGTTCGTCACCGGTGTGCACCAGGTGCACGGCGGATCGGGCGACCCGTCGCCGTTCACCGCGTACGGCACGCTGCAGGGCTTGATGGCCGCGCTGCAGGTGAAGTACGGCAACGAGGAAGTGGGCAACTATTCCTATGCCGTGCAGGGCGTCGGCCACGTCGGCATGGAATTCGTGAAGCTGCTGCGCGAGCGCGGCGCGAAAGTGTTCGTGACCGACATCAACAAGGAACTGGTGCAGCGCGCGGTCGACGACCTCGGTGCCGAGGCGGTGGCCGCCGACCAGATCTACGACGTTGATGCTGACGTCTACT
>JANNWV010000187.1:0-33016 GCA_031408815.1 Gammaproteobacteria bacterium | reverse complement strand
CCCTGGCGGATCGAAGGATTTCCGCCAGGTCGTCGGGCACCGGCATGGGTTTGACGGCACTTACGTTGGCGCCGCCGGTATTGCCTTCGGGCAGCAGGCCAATGGCCGTCTTGGTGGCTGCGCCGACCAGGCGCAGCAGTTGCCCGGCCACTTCGCGCGGCTGGTGGTGGCGCAGTCCCCAGCACAACATCCGCCAATGCACGCGTACATGCTGCGCGGTGGACGCCTGGCCAAGCACGTGGGCCCGTTCCAGATGCCTGAATCCGTCGTCGTGCCTTCCGGCGCGTTCGGCCTCGCGCGCGAGGGCGAGTTCCGTTGCGACGTAAGGTGCGATCCTGCGCGCAAAGCGACTCATGGTGCCGTTACGATTCGTCGCGGGAGCGCCGCACCAGCATCGACACGCCGATCACGATCAGGATGACCGGCCACCAGTCGAACAGTAGTGGAATCAGGTTCGGGATCAGGTCGAGCTTGGACAGCAGGAAATAGATGCCCAGCGCGATCAGCAGGTAGGCCCCAAAATTCGATCTGTTGCGCATTGCATTCCCCGTGCCTGGCGTCAGCCGCCATGGTGGAAGCGAAGCCAGCCCCGGTCAAGTCGAGCCGGCTATTCGTAGTGAAGCGCGTCGATCGGATTCAGGCGACTGGCCTTGATAGCCGGGATCATGCCGAACACGATGCCGATCAGGCTGCAGAAAAACACCCCGAACACGGCCCAGCCGATAGGCACGTTGGCTTCGAAGTCGGTGAAGAAAGTGAAGGCATTGCCCAGCACGAATCCGAGCGCGATGCCGATCACGCCACCCACGTTGCACAGGACCACGGCCTCGAGCAGGAACTGCAGCAGGATGTTCTTGCGCTTGGCGCCGAGCGACTTTCGGATGCCGATTTCCTTGGTGCGCTCGGTTACCGACACCAGCATGATGTTCATGATGCCGATGCCGGCCACCACCAGTGCCACCGCGCCCATCAGGAAGGCGCCGATCTTCACGCCCTGGGTGGTCTTGTTGAAATTGTCGATCTGGCTGAGGCTGGTGAAGTAGGCGAAATTGTCGGCCTCGTCGTGCTTGAGGTGGCGCATGCTGCGCAGCACCTGGCGGGTCTGTTCGATGGCGTCCTGCAACAACTCCGGTGTCTTCGAATGCACGGTCACATTGACTGATCGTGCGAAACCCTGAGGATCGATCATGCCGTAGATCTGCGTGTAGGCGCCGCTGGGAATCAACGCCATCGTTTCGTACGGCCCGCCGAATGCCGAGACTTTCTTGACGAACACGCCGATTACCTCGAACTTGCGACCATCCAGCAGAACCGTCTTGCCGATCGGGTCGGTGTATGGAAACAGTTGCTGCGCCAGCGCATTGCCCAGCACTGCCACCCGCCGCGAGGCGAGCATGTCCATGCGCGACAGGTTGCGTCCCTCGCCGATGAACTGCGTATTGTTTTCCGAATACTCCGGCGATCCGCCGCACAGCGTGATGCCGGGTTCGGTGGTGATGCCCTTGTAGGACGCGACCTTGCCGTAGTCCCAGATTTCGGTGCCCACCAGGTCCACCGAACTGACCTGGTCGCGAATCGCCTGGGCCTCGTCCAGCGTTACCGGCGGCCACTTCTGCGCCGCGCGACGTTGCTCGTCGCTGGTGAAGCCGTTCGGCCACTTCTGCACCTGGAAGGTCTGCGCGCCCAGCACGGTCATTTCTTTTTCGATCGTGGTCTGCATGACCGAGATGGCGGTCATCACGCCAATGATGGAAGCCACGCCGAGCACGATGCCGACCAGGGTCAGGAACGAGCGCAGCTTGTTGCTGCCGATGGCGCCCAGCGACATCTGGAAAACATCAGAAACGCGCATGGCTCACCTCATTCATAGCGAAGGGCGTCGATGGGGTCGAGCTTGGCGCCGCGCCAGGCCGGGATCATGCCCGACACCACGCCGACCACCACCGAAACCACCATGGCGGCCAGCACGATGCCCGGTGACAGGCTCGCCGGCATCAGGTTGGCATCGATGATGGCGGTCAGGATGGCGGAGATGGATACGCCGACGATGCCGCCGAACAGGCAGATAATGGAGGACTCGAACAGGAACTGCAGCAGGATGCTGCGTCGCTTGGCGCCCAGCGCCTTGCGGATGCCGATCTCCTTGGTCCGCTCGGTCACCGACACCAGCATGATGTTCATCACGCCGACGCCGCCCACGAACAGGCTGATGCTGGTGATGGCGAGGCCGACCAGTACCACCACGCCCATCGTGTTGTTGTAAGCGTCGAGGATGGTGTCGAGCTTGTTGATGGAGAAGTCGTCTTTTTCGATGGGCTTCAGGCCGCGGATGCTGCGCATCAGGCCAGCGGCTTCTGATTCGAAGTCTTCCAGCGCCACGCCCGAGGGCGCCTTGATGGCCACGTCGACGCTTTGCCGGCCGCCCTGGTTGCCGAAGGTCTTGGCAAAGGTGGAAATCGGGATATAGACCTGGCGGTCGAAATTGGGGCCGCCAAAAAAACTGCTGCCTTGTTTTTCCATCACGCCGATGACGCGGAAATTGTAACGGCCTACCTTGAACACGCGGTCCAGCGGGTCGGCGGTGCCGAACAAGCCTTCGGCCACGTCCGAGCCGATCACCGCGACGCGTCGCTTGTACTGCACGTCGAACGGCATCATGAAACGACCCTTGGCCGGCACCATGGTCGAGACCAGCACCTGCTTGTCGGTGGTGCCGACGATGGCGATGTCGTCGAGTTCGTTGTTGCCGAATTTCAGGCTCTGGTTGCCGCGGATACTCGGGTTGACGATGGCATGGCCCTGCAGGCGGCGGGTCAGGGCATCGCTTATCTGCAGTGTTATCTCGGGCCGGTTGCGGAATTCAAAATCGGGGCCCATCTGCACCCACGGGCGCTTCGACACATAGATCACGTCCGAGCCGACTGAAGCAAAGGTCTGCCGGAAAGTGTTCTGCAGCCCATTGGCCGCAGTCATGGTAGTGATGACTGCGACGATGCCGATGATGATGCCGAGCGCAGTCAGGCCGCCACGACCCTTGTTGGCGGCGATCGCGTTGATCGCGATCTTGCCCGACTCGACGATATCCAACGCGAGTTTCATTGCTTGCGGATGTCGCTTTCGATCAGCCCGTCACGCAGGCGCACGACGCGATGCGCGTGCGCGGCGATCTCGTCTTCATGCGTCACCAGGATGATGGTGTTGCCATGTGAGTGCAGTTCGCCCAGCAAGGCCATGATCTCGATGCCGGTCTGGCTGTCGAGGTTGCCGGTCGGCTCGTCGGCCAGGATGATGGACGGATTGCAGACCAGCGCACGCGCAATCGCGACGCGCTGGCGCTGGCCGCCTGAAAGCTCGTTCGGCTTGTGGTGCATGCGGTCGAGCAGCCCCACCGAGCGGATGGCCTCTTCAGCGATGCGCTTTCGGTCGGCCTTGTTCTTGCCGGCATATATCAATGGCAGTTCGACGTTTTTGAACACGTTGACGCGCGGCACCAGGTTGAAGGTCTGGAACACGAAGCCAATCTTCAGGTTGCGGATGTCGGCGAGTTCGTCCTCGCTCATCTTGTCCACGGCCTGGTCTTCCAGCCGATAGGAACCACTGGTCGGGACATCCAGGCAGCCGATGATGTTCATCAGCGTGGACTTGCCCGAGCCAGACGGACCCATGATGGCGACGTATTCGTTCTTGCCGATGGTCAGCGACACGCCGGCCAGGGCGCGCACGACCTGATCGCCCATCGTGTAGGTCTTGACGACGTTTTCGAGGTTGAGGGTGGCGTGGTTGGCGGCATCGCGGCCGAGGCCGCTCCCAGGGGTAGCTTTGGCGGCGAGGGCGGACATGTCAGTCGTCGCCTTCAGCCGAGGCATCACCTTCGCCGGGCTTGCCGGGCTTCTTGATGGTGACGACCGCGTCAGGTTCCAGGTCGCGCGAAATGGCGCGATAGCTGCCAGACACTACGGACTCGCCTTCCTTCAGCCCGGTCTTGATCTCGATCGCGTCGTCGCTCTGGATGCCGGTGGTGACGGCCTTTGCCGTCGCCTTGCCATCGTTCACCACCCAGACCACTTCGACGAAGCCGTCCTTGCCGGCCTTGAAGCCGTTCTTGGCAGCGTCCTTGCCCAACTGCTCCAGGGTGCGCACGGTCACCGACTGGATCGGCACGCTGAGCGCGCTGTCGCGAGTTTCGGTCACGATGTCGGCGCTGGCGGTCATGCCCGGGCGCAGCTTGCTGGTGTCGCTGGTGATGGCGATCTTCACTTCGAACTCGGTCTTCTGCACGGTCGATCCGGCGGCAGGCGTGGTGGCGCTGCTGGCGATTTCCGACACCTTGCCGGTGATCTTCTCGCCCAGCACCGCATCCACTTCGATTTCAGCCGCCTGGCCCAACTTGATGGAGTTGACGTCGTTCTCGTCCACGTTGATCAGGGCTTCCATCGCGCCCAACTGCGCAATCACCATGATCACGTCTTCCTGGAACTGCGAACCGATGGCGATTTCGCCCTGTTCCTTGTTCAAGTCGCTGACCGTGCCGGACATTGGTGCGTAGATGGTGGTCTTGGACAGGTCGTCCTGGGCCTGGCGCAGCGCGCCGATGGCCTGTTGCACCTGGTCCATTGCCGACTGGTAGCGCGAGCTGTCCACTTGGAAGGCGGTTTGCGCGGCATCGAGGTCGGACTGCGACTGCAGCTTGCGCGCCACCAGCTCCTTGGCGCGCTTGTAGACGCGTTCGGCCTGGTCGCGATTGTCGCGGGCCAGCCTCGCGTTGGCCTGGGCCGAACGCACGCTGGCTTCCTGGCTCTGCACACTGGCCAGGTAGCGGTCGCGGTCGAGTTCGACCAACAACTGGCCTTTCTCGACGTGGTCGCCTTCCTTCACGGTCAGGCGGGTGATCTTGGCGCTGACGTCGGCGCTGATATTGATCTCGGTATTGGGCTGGATCTTGCCCGTGCCGTTGACCTTCTGGACGATTTTCGCGCGCTTGGCCGTGGTGGTTTCCACGTCCTGCGCCTTGTCGTCCTTGCCCTTGTTCATCATGAAGCCGCCGGTGGCGACAACGGCCACCACGACTAGGGCGATGGCGATGAGCGTGCGTCGTTTCATTTCAAAATACCCCTGGTTACCAATGCCGGCATCGGAACACGGAAGGCCGCCGGGACTGGAGTGCCAGAAGTGATGCCAACCTTTGGCAGTCGGGTAGTCGAAGTCGAATTCGCAGCGCCAATCTGCGACGCTAGCGGCGGCCCATCCGGCCGCGATGGGGCAGTCCATGCAAAAAAATACGGTCGAAGCCGCGGACTATTCCTACCGCGCGATCGCCTTTGTCGAATCGCCCTATGCCAGTCGGATCGATGCGCCGCACCAGGCCACCGTGGTGGCGGGCACCGAGACCGGGCAGGCGGCCGAGGCGTGGATCCGGTTTGTCGCGGGCTTTCCGCCGGAAGCGTTCCGCGACCTGGCCGGCTTCGACCGGATCTGGCTGGTTTTCGTGTTCGATCGAAGCGAAGGCTGGAAGGCGGAAGTCCGGCCACCCCGCGGCGGCGGCAAACGCAGCGTGCTGGCGACCCGATCGCCGCACCGGCCCAACCCGATTGGCCTGTCGGCGGTGGAGTTGGTGGCCGTCGAGCGGGATGGCTTGCGCGTGCGCGGCCTCGACCTGCTCGACGGCACGCCGATCCTGGACATCAAACCCTACGTGCCCTATGCCGATGCCTTTCCGACGGCAGCGGCAGGATGGATAGATGCCATCGATCGCAGCCAGGGACCGCAATCGGCGCCCGGCCCGAAGCGGCCGCGCCGAAACAAACCCGGCTGACAGGGACTTCAGGCTTAAGCGGTCGCCGGACTGTGGGCGAAAAAAACCGCGCCGAGGCGCGGTTTTTTTTCGCATCCGAACCCGAAATCAGCTATGGGCGCGACCACGAGAGAACAGGTTGACCAGTGCCAGCAAGACGATGGCGCCGACCAGCGACACCAGGAACGAACCCAGCGAGAAACCGCTGTTGATCGTGCCTATGCCCACCAGCGGGGAGATGATGTAGCCGGCGAGCAATGCGCCGACGATGCCGACCACGATGTTGAGGATGATGCCCTGTTGCCCATCACGCTTCATCACGATGCTTGCAAGCCAACCCACGATACCGCCAACAATCAACCAGATAATAAGGTTCATCGCACTTCTCCTGATTTGTGAATTCCGATTTCACCCGTCTTGCCGTCATGGCATCGCATCCGAGCGTGGTCAATTTGCGCTGATTTGGGTGTACGTTTTCTGAATGAAGCGGCAGCGGTTCATCCTTCGTTGCACTACCAGACGTGGACGCGCTGGTTCGGCGCCAAGTAACGCGCCTGGCCGGGCTTCACGTCGAAGGCGGTGTACCAGGCGTCCTGGTTGCGCACGGTTTCGGTGCGGTACATGCCGGGCGAGTGCACGTTGGTCATCAAGCTGTTGCGCAGCGCGGCGTCACGGGCCTTGGCGCGAAAGGCCTGCGCGAAGCCCAGGAAGAAACGCTGGTCGGGCGACATGCCTTCCAGCGTGACCGACGGTTTGCCCTCGCGCGACAGGGTGTAGGCATCGTAGGCGGTCGCCAGGCCGGCGACGTCGGCGATGTTCTCGCCCAGGGTCAGCTTGCCGTTGACCGCCGCGTCCGGGAACGGCCGGTACTGGTCGTATTGCGCCGCGAGTTCGGCGCAGGCCTTTTCGAAGCTCTTGAAGTCTTCCGGCGTCCACCAGTTGGCAAGGCGGCCGGTTTCGTCAAAGAGCGCGCCGCTGGAATCGAAGCTGTGGCTGATCTCGTGGCCGATCACGGTGCCAATGGCGCCGTAGTTGATGGCATCGTCGGCATTGGGATCGAAGAAGGGCGCCTCGAGGATTGCTGCCGGAAAGATCAGGCGGTTCTCCAGCGGCAGGTTCATCGCGTTCACTTCCTGCGGCAGCAGATACCACTCGGTGTGCTCGACCGGCGTGCCGAGCTTGGCGATGTTGCGCTGGTATTCGAATTCACCGGCGCGCGCGGCGTTGCCCAATGCATCGTCCGCGCTGACCTGCAACGCGGAATAGTCGATCCAGACATCGGGGTAGCCCATGCCGACTTTCATGCCGGCCAGCTTGGCCTTCGCGCGCGACTTGGTGGCGGGGTCCATCCAGTCAAGCTTGTCGATGCGCTTGTCGAACGCCGCGATCAGGTTGGCCACCAGTTCGTCGGCGCGCGCCTTGGTCTGCGCGCTGAAGTGGCGTTGCACGTAAATCTTGCCGACCGCTTCGCCAAGCCCAGTATTGACCGCATCCACCGCACGCTTCCAGCGCGGCGACTGTTCCGGCGTGCCGCTGAGCGTGGTGCCGTGGAAGGCGAAGTTTTCATCGGCAAAGGCTTTTGGCAGCAGGCTCGATGCGCGGTCGAGTGCGTGGAAGGCCAGGTAGTCCTTCCAGGTTTCCATCGGCTGCGAGACCACCAATGCAGAAATGCCGGCGATGGCCTTGGGCTGCCAGGCCACGAACGAATCGAGCTTGCCCAGGCCTGCCGCATCGAAGAACGCCGCCCAGTCGAGCCCGGGCGCCTTGCTGCTGAAATCCGCGCGCGACCAGTAATTGGCACCTTTCTTGATGTCGTTGGTTTCTTCCTGGCTGGCGTGGCTGCGGGCGATGGCAGTCTCCAGCGCGACGATGCGCGATGCACGCGCGGCGCCGTCGGTTATCCCGGCCAGTTCGAAAACCTTGGCGATATGCGCCTGGTATTGCTTGCGCAGTTCAGCGAAGCGGCCACCTTCCAGGTAGAAGTCACGGTCGGGCATGCCCAGGCCGCCTTGCAACAGATAGGGCGAATAGGTCGTCGGCTTGTCGAGGTCCTGCGCCACCCACAGGCCGAACAATCGATCAGTGTAGTAATCGGTGTTGTTGAGCAGGTCCACGTCGGCGCGCAAGGTCTTGCCGATGGCGCTGGCGAGCGCGGCCTGGTCCTTGATGGCGGCGATGCCATCGAGTTCGGCGCGCATGGGTGCGAGTCCCTTCGCCTCGATGCCCGCTTCATCCATGAAGGCGTTGTAGAAGTCGCCGATCTTGCGTGCTTCACCCGTCACGGATTTGTCGCTGGCCGATTCGTCGATGATCGCGCGGGTGCGCTCGGCCGCCTTTTCCGTCAGCAAGGTGAAACTGCTGTAGCTGGAACGGTCGGCGGGAATTTCGGTCTTCGCCACCCACTGCCCGTTGGCGTAATCGAAGAAGTTGTCCCCGGGCATCACACTGCGGTCCATGCCGGCGGTATCGAAGCCGAAGGCGCCGAGGGTCGGTTTGCCCGCCTCGGGCGCCGGGGCGGCGGCGGGCGCGGTGGCGACTGGGGGTGTGGGTTCACTGCGCGAACAGGCGCCGGCAAAGACAACAGCAAGGGCGGCGGCAAGCAGGGCGGGGACGGGGAGGCGGCGGGGCAGGGACATGGCGACACCAGGACTGGGGCAGAACGCCGAGCATAGGTCCGGCGCTGCGCGTACGCACGCTTCAAAAGTCATGCCGTGGCAGCGGGCGTTCAGCAGTCTTTGGCCCGGGCGAGGGTATAAGGGCGCATGACCATCCCTTTCGCGACACGCACCCTCCTGCCCTTGGCCCTGCTTGCCCTGCTGACGGCCTGCGAGCGACCGAAGGGTCCGCCGCCACCCAAGGCCGAAACGGCCGCCGTGGCAGACCAGGTCGCACCGTCCAAGGTGGCCTTGTCCGGCACCATCCTCGACCCGCAGCCGGGTCCGGCAAAGGCCAGGCCGCCCATGCCCGTTACCGGAGCTGCCGCTTCGGCCGTTGCCCTGGGCGAACGCCCTGCACAGGTTGGCGGGGACAGCCAGGCACTGCGCACATTCCAGGCCGAGCAAGAGCGCCGCGACCGCGAGTTGCTTGACCAGGACCTGTCCGAGGCCCAGCTGCGCGCACGTGAGGAAGCGTGGGATGGTGAGCGTGCGAGCGCCGCCCTGGATGAATCCGATGCGGCGCCCAGGGAAGACCTGGACAGTGGTCGCGAACCGTATGTGCTGCCGCGGGAAGACGGCGACTGGTCGCCATCCTATGAACTTCCGCCCGACGACGAGCTGCCGTACGACGAGCTGCCGTACGACGAACCGCCCTACGACGACGAGCCCGAACTCGATGAAGGCTACGATCCGCGAGACGGCGCCTATCGCCCCTGAGGTGGGGCCGATCGGCGCTGTCGGGATTTAGCCGAGCGCCTTGCGCACTTGTTCGATGCGACGATCCATCGAGAAACGGTTGGCGATGACGTTGCGATG
Organism: Gammaproteobacteria bacterium; assembly: GCA_031408815.1. Lineage (GTDB taxonomy): Bacteria > Pseudomonadota > Gammaproteobacteria > Xanthomonadales > Xanthomonadaceae > Arenimonas. The sequence goes on along the minus strand of JANNWV010000187.1, from coordinate 23,752 downwards.
CTCGCGGCTGGTCTTGAACCAACGCGCGTAATTGGCATGCAGGTCACGCAGCTTCGCGATCGCGTCATCGAGCTGCGGCTCACCCCAATTCATGCCCATGTCGTAGTAGGGCACGAACTCTTCCATGCCGTACGCGGGCGACAGGCTGCTCTTGAGCAGGCCTTGTTCGTGCACGAATTCGCAAGGCGCCGACCATCCGGTGTGGATGACGGGCTTGCCCGACAGCGTCGCTTCCCATGCCGGCAGTCCCCAGCCCTCGCCGTGGGACAGGCTGATGAAGGCATGCGAGTCGGCGTGCAACTGGCGGATCTGCGCGCTGGAGTAATGCTCGGTGGCGATCTCGATGCGCGGCAAGGCGCGACGCGGACGCGTGCGCGACAGGCTGTAGTTGATGGCGTTCTGGACGAAGCTGCGGCTCTTTTCCGGATCGGTATGGCGATGCACCTTCAGGGTCAGCACCGTATCGGTGTTGCCGTCGAACGCCGCGCAATAGGCGCGCAGCAGGTTGACCGGATTCTTGCGCGCCGACCACTGGAAGATCGACAGCAGGCGCAACGGCCCCGGCGCAGGTTGGGCGACTGGCATCGGGATGGCGTCCACGCCGACCACCGACACCGGCACCGTGACGCCGGACGCGATGAACACGCTGCGCACCCATTCAGAGGGCACCCACATCGCATCCATCTGGTTGCAGGCGACCACCCAGTCATCGGGCAGGCGGTCGGTCTCGAACATCGAGTAGCCGATGTTGCGCGCGCCGGGAAGACGGAAGCGCTCGAACAAGGGCGGGATCATGTTGACGATGTTCACTTCGGCATCGACGTCCAGGCTCATCAAGCGCTCGGCCTGCTTGCCCAACTCGCCAAAGTCCACGTCTACCGTCTTCACCGGGATCTCGTGCACGGCTACTTGATAGCCGCCCTGCACGAGTTGGTTGATGATGATCCGGCCCAGCTCCGCGTAGCCCATGTGTGACTTGATCGGGCTGCAAAAACGCACTTTCATCGGTACTTCCCACGCTTGATTCGGATGCGCACTATAGCCGAGCCGGTTCCTTTGCCGCTGCATCCAGGTCGGCCACGGGTGCCTGAATGGCCTTCCGGGGCGCGCCGGTTATCATCTGCACCTGGCGGCCGATTCCGGTTGCGGAGACCTTGATGAACGCACCGGGACAAATGGGCGCGACGAAGCAGTTCGTCGGCAAGACCGTATTGGTGACCGGCGCTGCCAGCGGCATCGGCCGTGGCGCAGCCCTCGCCTTTGGATTACATGGCGCCAACGTCGTGTTGGCAGATATCGCCCGGGAAGCTGGCGAGGCTGTGGCCGCGCAGATTCGCGCTGAGGGCGGCCGGGCCATCTTCCAGCGCGCCGATGTCGCCAGCGCGCTCGATGTGGAGGCTCTGGTTGCGACCGCCGTCCGGGAATTCGGCCGACTCGATTGTGCCTTCAACAACGCCGGTATCGAGGAAGAACACGAGCGGCTCGCCGACTCGGATGAGGCCTTGTTCGACCGGATGATGGGCGTCAACGTCAAGGGCGTGTGGCTGTGCATGAAGCACGAACTGCGACAGATGCTGGCGCAGGGCGGAGGCAGCATCGTCAACACGGCGTCCGTGGCCGGACTGATGGGCGCGCCGAAGCACGCGATCTACGCGGCCAGCAAGCACGCCGTGGTCGGCCTGACCAAGAGCGCTGCCGCGGAATATGGAAAGAAGAACATCCGCATCAATACAGTCTGCCCCGGCGTGATCCGCACGCCGATGCTCGAGCGCGCGCTGGAACGCGACCCCAAATGGGAAGCGACCCTGGTCGGCTTGCATCCCATCGGTCGCCTGGGCGAAGTGGACGACGTAGTGAATGCCGTGCTTTGGCTGTGTTCGGACGCGTCGGGTTTTGTCACCGGCCATCAACTGGCCGTTGATGGCGCGATGACGATCGTATGACGGCGAACACGCCACTGATCGACGTCGCGCGGCTCGACGACCCGCGCACGAAGATCCACGAGCAGCCCTTTCCATTCCTGATCGCGGAAGGACAGCTGCCGGCCGACGCGGCGGCAGGCCTGGACAGGGATTTTCCGCGCTACGACAGTGCGGGCTTTTTTCCATACACGCCGGAAGATTGCGGGCCGTCGATCAATGCCGTGGTCGAGGCCATGACCTCGCCCGACTACGCGCGGGCCCTGGGCGACAGGCTGGGCGTGGAAGGGTTGGATCGCTATCCGGTGCTGGTGACGATTTGCCAGAGCCTCAACAAGCGCCACGGCACCATCCACACCGACAGTCGGTCGAAAGTGGCCTCGGCCTTGTTGTACCTCAGCCCGGACTGGCCGCATGGCAGCGCCGGATCACTGCGATTCCTCAATCGTATCGACAGCATCGACGACCTCGCCGCGCCCGAGGTGCTTCCGGTCTACGGTGCGTTGGTCGCGTTCAAGCGCACCGAAAATTCCTTCCATGGGCACTTGCCCTTCGAAGGCGAGCGCCGCGTCATCCAGTTTGCCTGGTTGACCAGTGAAGAAGAAAAACTGCGCAAGACCCAGCGCGGAAAATTCTCGCGCTGGCTCAAGAAGCTGGTCGGCAAACTCGACAGCCGCTGGGGCTCGGGCCGTGCGAGGGACGCGTCACACCGCGATTGATCCTCGTGGATCAGGCCTTGTCGGCCGCGCCCGCTTCCTCGGCGTCGACCAGGAACCAGGCGACCACTTCGCCATGCACCTTGATGGTCATCGCATTGCCGCGACGGTCCAGGGACTTGCCAACGGGTAGTCGCACCCAGCCTTCGCTGATGCAATATTCCTCGACGTTGTTGCGTTCTTCGCCCTTGAAGCGGATGCCGATGCCGCGCTCGAGCACGGCGGCATCGTGGAAGGGGCTGCGCGGATTGAGCGCGAGACGGTCGGGTGGGGTGTCGGTCATGGACTTATTCTCGCATGTCCGCTTGAACCGGCGAAGTGCCGACTTCGATTCGCGTGCTGCCCAGATGCACCACCTGGCCGGTGCGGATCTTGCAGGTCTTGCGCAGCTCCACCACGCCATCCACCGTCACCTGGCCGGTGGCGACCAGTTGCTTGGCGCCGCCACCGCTGTCGGACAGACCGACCAGCTTCAGCAGATGGTGCAACTCGACATGGTCGCGACCTGGGTCGAGTTCGAAGCTGATCGTTTCCATCTTCATCCAGGCGGCCGGTTGGGACTAGGATGATAGGGGATAGAGGAGGTGGGCAGGATGGACCGACGGGCCGCGCTGAAATTGCTGGGCATGGGCGCGATGCTGGCGCCGGTGGCGACGCGCGCGGCCAATCCACCGGTCCGAAAGCCAGCCAAGGTGGCACTGCCACGCTTGAGCGTTTGCTATAGCCCCGCCTACGTAGGTGCGGCGCATGCCTTCGAGACCACGCGAAAAGCCGCCTGGGTGGCCGACTCCCTGGCTACCCGTCCCATTCCAGGCGTGGGTCTGATTGGAAATCCTTCGCTGACAGCAGCGCAATTGGCTGTCGCGCACAGCGTCGCCTACATCAACGCCGTTCGTACCGGCCAACCGCGCGCGCTGGCCGAGTCCCAGGGTTTCGCCTGGGACCCGCAGTTGTGGTCGATGGTGCTTGCCTCGAATGGCGGCGTGCTGGCGGCATCGAAGCGCGCGCTGACGCACGGCGTGGCCGGTTCCCTGTCGAGCGGCCTGCACCATGCGCGCCGCGACCACGGCAACGGATTCTGCACGTTCAACGGCCTCGCGATCGCGGCACTGAAGGCACTGGGCCCCAAGGTCCGGCGAATACTCGTAATCGACCTGGACGCGCACTGCGGCGGCGGCACGCATTCGATCCTTGGCGGCAACCGCGCAATCCATCATCTCGATATCGCCGTGGACGGCTTCGATCGCTACACACCGACGGGCGACAACACACTCGATTTGGTGCGCGACGCGGGTGCTTACCTCGGCGTACTCGATCGGCGGCTGGACGATTTGCGCGAACGGCCCTTCGACCTGTGCCTGTACAACGCCGGCATGGATCCGCACCAGCATTGCCCGGTGGGTGGCTTGCCAGGCATCGATGCACGATTGCTCGCGCGCCGCGAGCAACGGGTTTTTTCATGGTGCGCGCAGCGAAAGCTGCCGGTGGCTTTCGTATTGGCCGGCGGTTACATCGGGCCGAACCTTGACCAGGCCGGGCTGGTCGCGCTGCATCGCCTGACCTTGCAGGCCGCCGCCGCCAGCATCACGGCGTGGCCGATGCGCGCTGGCTGAAAGTTTCGACGCGACGGCTACCCGCGCTTGCGCTTGCGCTCGCGCGTTCGGACGATGGTCAGGCCGATCAGCCGCGACACGATGGCCGCGATATAACCCACGCCCGCGAATTGTTCCAGCATCACCAGCACGCGCGCCGGGGCGCGAATGGGCAGGATGTCGCCGATGCCCACGCCCGACAGGTTGGTGAAGCTGAGGAACAATAATTCCATCCACGTACGAGGTGAGTCAGGATTGTTCAGCGCGGTAAAACTTCCCGGATACCAGGCCTGGCAAACGAAAAAGGCATAGGCAAAGGCCCAGGCGATCAGGGTGAAGGTCGCGCCGGCAGCAAACAATTCATCGGTCGTGACTTCGTGGTCGTGCAGCATGTACGCGATCAGGCTGCCCGCCGAATAAAAATACAGGCAGGACACGAACAGGGACGACAACACCAACAGCTCTTGCCTGCCCAACGCGATCGAAAGCACGGTGATGCCCACCCCCGGCACCGCCAGCAGCCAGGCGATCCAGTTCTCCGCCGGGCTGCGCTTGACCACCCAAAGCGCGAGGGACACCACGACCACGCCCACCAGGCCGAACAGCACGCGGCCGCTCTCGCTCTCGTCCATGGTGGGATACAGCACCAGGCTGAGCAATTGCGCCGCCAGCAGGAAGGCGGAAGGATGGCGATGGAACAGGGTGCGCGCAACCATCGAATTCTCCGGGCGGCCACGTAGCCGCGTTGGCGAAGATCATAGCAATGCCGATGGAGGCGGCGGGGCCGCTAGAATGCGGGTATCACCGGAGTCGATCGTGGACACCCAGGAATTACAGCGCGCCCTTGCCCTGCACCGACAAGGCCAATTGCAGCAGGCGGAATCCATCTACCGGAAGCTCGGCGCGCTCGATGCGCGCCATTTCGGCGTCGCGCACATGCTGGGACTGGCGTTGCTGCAGCAGGGAAAGGCGGTCGAAGCCGTGCAGCAATTGCAGTGCGCCTTGTTGCTCAATCCCGATAGCGGCGAGGCACTGGGACATCTGGGTGACGCGCTGAAGGCAGCGGACCAGCCCGATGCGGCGCTGCAGGCCTACCAGGCCAAATTGCGACAACGCCCCGACGATCTCGAGACACTGTTCCAGTGCGGCCTGGTGCTGCATTCGCTGCAGCGCTTCGAGGAGGCAGTGGCCTTCCACGAAGCAGCCTTGCGCCTGCGTCCCGACGGCCCGCGCATCCTGTTTTCCTGCGCCAACGCGCTGGTGGAATTGGGCCGTTTCGACGAGGCGATGGCGCGTTTCGATCGATGCATCGAAGTGCAGCCCGATTTCGATGGCGCCCGACGCAACCGCGGCATCCTCAAACTGTTGCTCGGCGACCTGGCCGGCGGCTGGCCCGATTACGAGCATCGGCGACCCAAGCCCGCCGACCGCGAGATCAAGCAGGTGTCGCCCGACTGGATGGGCGAAGACCTGCGCGGTCGTTCGCTGCTGGTCTCGGATGCGACCGGGTTGGGCGACGCCATCCAGTTCATTCGCTACCTGCCGATGATTGTCGCCGGCGGTGCGCGAGTGAGTTTCCTGGGCAATCGACGCTTGTTTCGATTGTTCAGGCCGTTGGCGTCGTCCATCGAGTTCCTGTCGGCCTTGCCGGCCGATCGCCATTTTGATTTCCATTGCAAGCTGCTAAGCCTGCCGGCGCTGTGCGACACGCGAATGGACACTATCCCGGCGCCGATTCCGTATTTGCAGGCGGAACCGGATCGTGTCGCCAAATGGGCCGCGCGCATTGGCGAGCACGGCTTTCGCATCGGCATTTCATGGAAGGGCAATCCGTCGCGCACGATCGATGCCGGTCGTTCCGTGCCGCTGGCGGAATTCGCGCCTGTCGCCCGGCTGCCCGGCGTGCGCCTGATCAGCTTGCAGAAACGCTATGGTCTCGAACAACTCCAGGCCTTGCCCGAAGGCATGCAGGTGGAATCCCCGGGTGACGATCTCGACGAGGGCGAGGATGCGTTCGTGGATAGCGCGGCCTTGATGGAGAGCCTCGACCTCGTCATCAGTTCGGACACCTCCACCTTGCATGTGGCGGGTGCGCTCGGGCGTCCGGCCTATCTCGCGTTGAAGTTCGTACCTGAATGGCGCTGGTTCCTGAATCGCGAGGACACCGCCTGGTATCCCAGCGTGCGTCTGTTCCGCCAGCCCCGGCGCGACGACTGGCGCAGCGTGTTTGAAAACATGGCTGTGGCGATTGCCTCGAACCGTCAGACGGGCTGAACCGGCGGTCTGTTCATCGGCGATTCGGACACCGCCGAAGACACTGGCGACCGTTATCCACGGAAGGAGTCACCCATGAAGACCACGATCCTCAGCGCCGCACTCGCGATCGGACTCGCCGGCAGCACGCTTGCCATCGCCCAAACCACTCCCGTAATCACTTCGCCTGAATCCACCCCGGCAGCGACGGGCATGACCGAAGTCGATGTGCGCGCCCTGCTGGCGTCCAAGGGCTTTACCGAAATCAACGACGTTGCCTTCAAGGAAGGCACCTGGACCGCCGACGCCAAGAGCGCAGATGGCAACCACGTCGAACTGAAGATTGATGCGGCCACCCACAACATCTATTCCGATGACGAGGTCGCCACCATCGGCAAGGACCAGATCATCATCAAGGTGCAGGCTGCCGGCTACACCAATGTGCATGACGTCGAAATGGAAGATGGTGTGTGGAAAGCCGAAGCCAACGATTCGAAGGGTAATGACGTCGAGCTGAAGCTCGATCCCAACGATGGCCACATCATCGGGTCGAAAGAAGACGAGATTGGCGCGAAGAAGTAAGTCCGCGCTTGTTGCTTGGCTCGTTGCGCCTGCAGTTCAGTGCACGCGCAGCGAGGCCATGGCGCCGGGCAGGAATTCGCGCAGGGTGGCCGACTGTTCGTGGTCGAGCCCACTCAGTCGTTTGTAGATCTGTCGCGCGGCCTGGGTGAATCGTTCCAGCGATCGTTGCTGTTCGTCCGACTGCGGTGGCAATTCGCGCAGCGCTGTCAGGTAATCGGCGTGCATGGAGGTAAACTCGTCCAGCAGCGGGCCGACCGCAGGATTGGTGCGGCGGATCGCCAGCACCAGCAGGTTGAGCGCATGCGCGAACCCCTCGCTGCCGGGCTCGGCATCGGCCACGGCCTTGGCCAGGTCGAATTTCGATGTCATCGCTGAAGTCCCCTTGATACGCAAAGCCGTAGCGCAAATCCCCTGGATAAAAACGTAGCACCTGCGTTGCAGAAAAACCGTGCAGGACTTCGCTGTTCTCCCCTGAACGTTGTTCATCCCCGCGTTACAGGCGCAGGCCTAGTATCTGAACGAACTGAATGGGATTTCCCAATGCGAATCGCGCGTCGCGTGTTACCTGTGTTGTGCCTGCTGGCGTTAGCCGCTGGCTGCCGCGAAAGCGCGACGCTTCCGCTTGATGCAGGCACGGGCGCTGACCCGACCTTGCCCAAGCCGGTGAAGCGCCTGATCCCGACCATTGACATTGCTCCTGCCGTCGGTTGGTCCGCGGGCGAGATGCCAACGCCGGTCGCAGGGTTGAAGGTGACCGCCTTCGCCGCGAATCTCGATCATCCGCGTTGGTTGTTCGTACTGCCCAACGGCGATGTCCTCGTTGCCGAATCCAATGCGCCGACCCGGCCCGACGATGGCAAAGGCATCAAGGGCATGGTGGCCAAGGCCGTGATGAAGCGTGCTGGGGCCGGCGTGCCGAGCGCGAACCGAATCAGCTTGCTGCGCGATGTCGATGGCGATGGCGTGGCGGAGTTTCGAAGCGTCTTCGCGGAACACCTGAACTCGCCGTTCGGCATGGCCTTGGTTGGCGGGGACTTTTACGTCGCCAATACGGATGGCATCGTGCGCTTTGCCTATCGTGATGGCATGACGCGGCTCGAAGGCGCCGGAACGAAGTTGACCGAGCTTCCCGCAGGCACGATCAACCATCACTGGACGAAGAGCCTGATCGCCAGCCCGGATGGAAGGAAGCTCTACGCCACCGTCGGTTCCAACAGCAATGTTGCCGAGAACGGCATGGACAATGAAACCCATCGCGCCGCCATCCTCGAGATCGATCGTGCGAGTGGTGCGAGTCGCGTGTTTGCTTCCGGCTTGCGCAATCCCAACGGCATGGGTTGGGAGCCGACCAGCGGCAAGCTGTGGACCGCCGTTAACGAACGCGACGAACTTGGCAGCGACCTGGTGCCCGATTACATGACGTCGGTGCAGGACGGCGCCTTCTATGGCTGGCCTTACAGCTATTACGGCCAGAACGTCGATTCGCGCGTCGAACCGCCACGGCCCGATCTCGTCGCCAAGGCCATCGCGCCTGACTACGCATTGGGCGCGCACACGGCGCCCCTGGGCCTGGCCTTCAGCCGCGCAAGCGCATTGCTGCCTGCCCGTTACGGGGCGGGCGTCTTCATCGGCCAGCACGGTTCCTGGAATCGCCGGCCACCCAGCGGTTATCGCGTCGTCTTCGTTCCCTTCTCCGGTGGTCGTCCCAATGGTCCGGTGCAGGACGTGCTGGTCGGATTCCTGGATGCGAAGGGCAACGCCCGCGGACGCCCTGTAGGCGTGGCGATCGATGGACGCGGCGCCTTGCTGGTGGCTGACGACGTCGGCAATGCGATCTGGCGGGTCGCTGCTGCGGTGCCGGCGCGCTGACAGGGTAAAATCGCGGTTGGCCCCCCGCGCAGGAAGCGCGCCTTGCCCATCGCATCGCAACATCGCAGCGACCCGGCGCTCGAAACCCTGATGTTGCCCTTCGAGGCAGGCATCCTGGATTTCGGGCCGGATGTATTGTTCCTGCGCGCAAAGGCCGGCACCCGTTTGCTGCCGGGTGCGCGCCAATGGACCTGCGAACAGGGCTTCCGCCCCGAGGCGGACGCGCTGCGATCCGCAGGACTGGCCTCGTCGCCACGTGTTTCCGACGCCAGCCATGCACGAGTCCTGTTGCTGTTGCCACGGCAGCGCGAACAGTCGCGCGCCCTGCTTGCGCGCGGACTGGCCAACCTGGGTCCGGACGGCGTATTGGTCGCCAGCCTCGCCAACAACGAAGGCGCACGATCGGCGGAAGCGGATCTGTCCCGGCTCGCCGGCAGTGTGCACTCGCTCAGCAAGAACAAGTGCCGGGTGTTCTGGGTATCGGCGAGTGGCGCCACGATCGACCGCGAATTGCAGGCGACCTGGCTGGCGCTGGATGCACCGCGACCCGTCGCCGATGGCCGCTTCTTCAGCCGGCCGGGATTGTTCGCCTGGGATCGCATCGATGACGCCTCGGCGATGCTTGCCGCTTGCCTGCCCGGCGATCTGCACGGGCGCGGCGCCGACCTCGGCGCAGGTTTTGGTTTCCTGGCTTCAGAAGTATTGTCGCGTTGCCCGGCGGTCACGTCGCTGGATCTTTACGAAGCCGACCAAGGCGCTCTGGAGCTCGCGCGGCTGAACCTCGCTCGTCCCGACCATTCCAATGCCAAGGTGCGACTCGATTTCCACTGGCATGACGTCAGCAGCGGATTGCCCGGCCGATACGATTTCATCGTCACCAATCCGCCCTTCCACCAGGGTCGGGAAGACCTGCCCGAACTCGGCCGCGCCTTCATCGCTGCCGCGGCCCAGGCGTTGCTGCCCGGCGGCAGGCTGTGGCTGGTCGCCAATCGCCACCTGCCTTACGAGGCGGCACTGGCGAATGGTTTCGCAAAGGTTCGCGTGGTCGAGATGCGCGATGGATTCAAGGTGATTGAAGCGGTGAAGGCGAACCCATGAAACTGGTTAAATTGCTGGCCAACCTTGGTTACGGCAGCCGCAAGGACGTGACCTTGATGCTGCGCAACGGCTGGGTGACGCGCGCCGATGGCAGCGAACTGGGCGCCGACGACGTCGCGGCGCACGATGACATCCGCATTGACGACGAGCCTCTCGATCCCGCGCAGGGTATGGTGCTGATGCTGCACAAGCCGGTTGGCTACACTTGCTCGACCAAGGACACGGGTCGGCTGATCTACGATTTGCTGCCGCCGCGATTTCGCCTGCGCAATCCGGTGCTGTCGTCCGTGGGGCGGCTCGACCGCGACACGTCCGGCCTGCTGCTGATGACTGATGACGGCGCGCTGCTGCACACCATCACTTCGCCCAAGGCCGAACTGCCGAAGGTCTATCGCGCGGCGCTGGCCAGCGACCTGCGTGGCGACGAAGCACAGGTCTTTGGCAGCGGCACCCTGTTGCTGGAATCCGAGACCCAGCCGCTGGCACCGGCCGGCCTGGTGGCGATCACGCCACGGCTGGCGGAAATAACCATGGTCGAAGGTCGCTACCACCAGGTGCGGCGCATGTTCGCGGCCGTCGGCAACCACGTGGAATCGCTGCATCGCGTGTCCATCGGCGGGCTGGGCCTGGGCGACCTGGAGCCAGGCCAGTGGCGCCTGATGGATGCCGCGGACCTGGATGTGTTGTTCGGGCGGGTATCGGCCTGAGCTGCGCCGGCGCCTGGGCCGCGCTCAGTCGCGGAAGTTTTCGAACTGCAGCGGCAGTTCGTAGTCGCCTTTCTTCAGCAGCGCCATCGCCATCTGCAGGTCGTCGCGCTTCTTGCCGGTGATGCGCAGCTTGTCGCCGTTGATCTGCGCTTCGACTTTCAGTTTGGCGTCCTTGATGGAGGCCACGATCTTCTTGGCCAGCTTCTGTTCAATCCCCTGCTTCACGGTGATCTTCTGCCGAGCACCGGCCAGGTTGATTTCCGGATCGGCTTCCTCCAGGCAGCGCACGTCGATGCCGCGCGCCGCAAGCCGCCCGCGCAGGATGTCGAGCATCTGCTTGAGCTGGAAATCCGACGGTGCGAACTGGGTGACCAGGGAATCATCGAGTTCAAAGCGGGCATCGCTACCCTTGAAGTCGAAGCGATTGCCCAGCTCCCGATTGGCCGTGTCCACGGCATTGGTCAGTTCGTGCTTGTCGACTTCCGAGATGACATCGAAGGAGGGCATGGGCGTTCCGGGTTTCCAGTAATGCCGCGCAGTTTAGCGCACTCGCGGCAGTCGACCTTGGCGCGATTCAAGGCGCGAACAGTTCCGATTGCGGCGGCAGGTCATCGCTGCCGCGGAAGTTCGCCAGCCCGATGCCGACCAGTCGGAACCGCGTCCGGGACGGCAACCCGACCCGATCGAGCAGGGACAGCGACAGCGACAGGAATTCGTCCAGCGATGCCGGTGGCGTCGCTGGCGTCAGGCTGCGGGTGAGGATGTGGAAATCGCTGGTCTTGAGCTTCAGCACGACGGTGCGTCCGACCCGGCCTTCCTCTTTGCGCGATGCCGTCCAGACCTTGTCGGCAAGATGGCGCAGCGTGTCCACCGTCTCGCCCAGCAGCACATCCCTGGCAAACGTGTCCTCCGCCGACACCTGCAGCGTCGGCCGTTCGCTGACCACCGGATGCTCGTCGATGCCCAGCGACAGCTCATGCAGGCGCTTGCCCCAGCGGCCGAAGCGTCGTTCGAGTTCGGCCTCGCCCATGCTGCGCAATTGGCCGACCGTGCTGATGCCCAGGTCGCCGAGCCGGGTTTCCATCACGCGCCCGACGCCGTGGAGCTTCGAAACCGGCAGTGGCGCGAGAAAGGCCTCGACTTGATGCGGGCGAATCACGAATTGCCCGTCGGGCTTGCGCCAGTCGGAGGCGATCTTGGCCAGGAATTTGTTGGGCGCAATGCCGGCCGACGCGGTCAGCGAGGTTTCCTCGCGAATCGACTGGCGGATGGCGAGTGCCACCGCGGTCGCGCTGGGCAGCTCCAGTTTGTTGCTGGTCACGTCCAGGTAGGCTTCGTCCAGCGACAGCGGCTCCACCAGCTCGGTATGGCGCAGGAATATTTCGCGAACCTGGCGCGATACCGCGCGGTAGCGGCTGAAGTCGGGCGGCACGAAAACCGCGCCAGGGCACAGGCGCTCGGCGCGGACGGCCGGCATCGCCGAGCGGATGCCGAACTTGCGCGCCTCATAGGACGCCGCACAAACCACCGACCGTGCCCCGCGCCAGGCCACCACCACCGGCTTGCCACGCAGCTTCGGGTCGTCGCGCTGTTCCACGGAGGCGTAGAAGGCGTCCATGTCGATGTGCACGATCTTGCGCATGCGGCCATTGTGTTCGATTGCCACGGGCCTGCGTAACATGGCGTGGACAGGACCGGCAGCGGGATACACATGCGAACTGGCCAGGACACGGGGGACCAACCATGAGAGGCGTCGGACTGCCGGAGGCGGTGGCGCGCTTCCGAGAGGAATACCGCGACCGCGAGATTCCCACCGGTTACGACGGGCGCTTGCACCTGGCCTTTACCTTTGGCGTCGGAAGCATCGCGCTGGCGCTTTGCCTGCTGCAGTTGCAAGCCGTGCAGCCGCTGGAATGGCTGGCCGTGCCGCTGACCTGGCTCTATGCCAACCTCGCTGAATACCTGGGCCATCGATTCCCGATGCACCGGCCGTTCCGCGGCCTGGGCCTGGTCTATCGCCGGCATGCCGGGCAGCACCATCGCTTCTTCAACCACCAGGCGATGCCGCTGGACGACCTGCGCGATTTGCGGGCGGTGTTGTTTCCGCCCCTGCTGGTCATCTTCTTCTTCGGCTTGTTCGCGTTGCCGGTCTGGATCGGCCTGTCCTTGTTGCTGTCCGATAACGTAGCTTGGTTGTTCGTCGCGACCGGCCTTGCCTATTTCCTGAACTACGAAATCCTGCACCTGGCCTATCACCTGCAGGACGACCATTGGCTGGCGCAACGCTGGCTGGTGCGCAAGCTCGGCTGGTTGCATCGCACGCACCACGATCCGCGACGCATGGCGCACAACAATTTCAACATCACCTATCCGGTTTGCGATGTTCTGTTTTCCACGCTGCGTCGCGAACCCGAAGCAAATCCTAGTGAGGACGCAGCCGATAGCGCTCGCGATAATCCCCCGGCGTGATCGCCGTGGCCCGCTTGAACAATTTCCGGAAACTGGCGCTGTCGTTGTAGCCGCAGCGCTCAACGATTTCCTCGAAGCTCAAGTGGGTGGTCTCCAGCAAGGCCTTGGCCCGTTCCACGCGCAGGTGCTGGATGTGCGCCACAGGCGTGATGCCATGGTGGGTGCGGAAATGGCGAAGCAGGCTGCGCTCGCTGGTGCCGCAATGTTCGGCCAGCTGCGTGACGCTGACTTCCCGGTGCAGCTCGTGCATCAGGAAGTGCTCGGCTTTTTCCGACAGTGAATTCCTCGGCTTTTCCATCAGGGCCTGGCTGACGTAAGGCGCCTGGCTTTGTCGCTCGGTGTCAATCAGCATCATGCGTGCAGTCTGTTGCGCGAGTTCTTCGCCGCCGGCCTTCGCGATCAGCTTCAGCATCAGAGACTGCAGCGAGCACGATCCACCCGCCGTCAGCAGGCCGGCATCGTCCACCACCATCGCATCAGCCTCGAGTTGCACTTTTGGATAGCGCTGCCTGAAGGCCGTCGCCAGCCACCAGCTGCAGGTGGCTCGATGACCGTCAAGGAGTCCCGATTCGGCGAACAGGAAACTGCCGCTGCAGTTGCCTGCCAGTTGCACGCCGCGCAGGTGCATCGCGCGGATCAATTCGAGTTCCGGCTGCATCGCGCTGATCCGTTCGATCAGGTCCTGTGGGCTGGTGTGCAAGAGTCCAGGCAGAAGGATCAGGTCCAGGTCGTCGGGCGGTTCAACCAGTCCCGACAGTTCCAGGCCCACCGAGGTGCGAATGCTTTTTTGCCCGCGTGCGCCGAAGACCACGGTTTCCAGACGCAAGCTGCTGTTGGGCTGGCGGATGTTGGCGAGAGTCTGGGCGACGCGCAGGGTATCGCTGGCCGAGGCGATGGACGACAGCATGCAGCCGTCCATCGCCAGGATGCCGAGCCGCAGGCGGCCGGTGGGGCCGGGGGCCGTCGGATTGCGTGACAGCGCTGCCTCAGTTGTAGACATAGATCGCTCCGCTGCGCTCGCCCAACAGGTCCAGCACGGTTTGCGGCACGGCCAGTTCACGGCCGGTGGCCTTGCCGCAACTGCGCAGGGCAACGCGGTCGGGCACGCCCTGGGGCAGCCGGGTGACCGAAGGCGCCAGCAGTTCCGGGCGGCCCTGCGGGTCGCGGACCACCAGCCAGACACCGCTGGGAACCATCGTGCCCGTGGCGCAGGTGCCGGTATCGATCACCAGGTCGTCGCCATTGGCCGGCTGCAGGCGCCACTGGTTGTGGGTCTGGTCCAGGGAGGCGGTGTATTGGCTGCCAGGGTCGTACATCGAATCCGGTGCTCCGTGGAAGGGGGCCGGCCCGGCGGCGCCGGCGGCGGCGGAAATCAACAGGGCGGAAGCCGACAGGGCGGCGGCCAGGGTGGGGGCTAGCTTGTTCATGGGAAGCTCCAGCGGTGGGTCCGGGGACCCGGGGTGGACACAGCTTCCTCCCGCCCCTGGCTAGCGGTGAGTGGCGGATACGCCATTCTAATGGCTAAAACGGCCAAACCGTCAAGCCGACATAATGGCCGCATGGGAAAGTCCAAAAACCTGCGCGGCATCGGGGCGATGCTGCTGGCCGTCGGCATGTTCGCCTTCATGGATACCGGCCTGAAGCTGCTGTCGCCGCATTACCCGGCGATGCAGGTGGCGGCCATGCGCGCCTTGTCGTCGCTGCCGCTGGTCATCGCCTACGTGGCCTGGCGTGGCGCGTTTGGCACCCTGTTGCGCGTGCGCTGGTCCCTGCACCTGTTCCGCGGCGTGCTGGGCATCGGCATGCTGTCGATGTTTTCGTTCGGGCTGCGCGACCTGCCGCTGGCCGAGGCCTACACCCTCGTTTTCATTGCGCCGCTGATGATAACGGTGCTTTCGGTACCGGTCTTGGGCGAGCGGGTCGATCGCGCGCGCTGGATCGCCATCGGCGTGGGCCTGCTGGGGGTGCTGGTCGTGCTGCGACCGGCCGGCGACGGCCTGCTGACACTGGGCGGATTGGCGATGCTGGCGGCGGCGGCGTGCTATTCCATCTCCGCCGTGACGGTGCGCATCGTGGGTCGCACCGATTCCAGCGAGAGCCAGGTGTTCTGGCTGATGACGATGGTCGGCGTCGGCGCTGGCGCGATGGCAGCGCCGGGTTGGGTAGCGATTCGTGCCGAGGATGGCTGGGTGCTGCTTGGCGTGGCGGTTACCGGTTTCTTTGGCCAGTTGTTCATCACCGAAGCCTTCCGCCATGGCGAGGCCTCCGCCATCGCGCCACTCGAATACAGCGGGCTGGCCTGGGCGGTCGGGCTGGACTGGCTGCTATGGAAAACCCTGCCCGATGAGATCACCTTGCTCGGCGCGGCCATCATCATCGCCAGCGGCGTGTACCTGGTACGGCGCGAACGCGTGCACATGGAAGCAGAACACCCCTGATGGTGCTCAGTCGGCGCTCGGCTTCGCCCTCGGGAAATCACCCGCGATGGTGTAGACGACGCGGTCGCGATGCTTGCGGCCATTGGCGTCGGCAATCGTGCCAAGCCGCACCGGCGTCTTCTGCATTTCCCGCGCCGCATCCAGGAAATACCGTTCGACTTCCAGCTTCATGATGAAGACGCGGCCATCGTCCTGCTCGGCAAATTCGCCGGCCAGGGTCTGGTCGTAGGTCGAGTCGGATATCATCTTCGGTTGCGGCTTGAACGAGAGCCGTTCGATGTCGGTGTCAAGGTACAGGTTGAGCCCGTTGCGGGTCATGTCCTCGACGAACAAAAGCTCGCGCGGCTGGCCTGGCAGCATCGGCAGGAGTTGGCTCGCAAAGACGCGGCCGTCCTTGTCGGTAACGTAATGGGCCGCCCAGAATTTCACGCCGAGCAACATCACTACCCAGATCAGCAACAGCCAGGGCGCGGACCCCCACCACTGGTGCGAGGCCAGCCGCTTGCCCAGCAACAGGGCCAGCGGCGCAAACAGCGGCAGCACGTACAGCGGCAGTCGCGATCGCGCCAGGCAGAAGATGAAAAGGGGCACGGCGAACCACAGCCAGAGGAAGCGCAAATCGACTGGCATGTCTCGCCACGCGCGCTTGCGGATTCCGACCAGTGCCAGCACCAGCCACGGGATCGATCCGACGACCAGCGTCGGCAGGTAAACCACCAGCGGCCCGTACCATTCCGGGAATCGCCGCAGCTTGTCCGTCGCGATGCGCGCGTAAACCTCGTGGCCAAGGAAATAATCGAGCAGGCCGGGATGACGCTGGATGACCACCAGGTACCAGGTGAATCCAACCACGGCGAACAACAGCAGCCCAAGGGGTCGGAACAGCCCCACGCCGCCCCGCATCGCGACTGCCAAAGGATCGGCGCCGCCCGATTTTTGTGCGCTGCGCGCCTGCACCAGTTCGAATACGACGATTGCCAGCAAGGGCAACAGGCTGGGAGGGCCCTTGGTCATGAAGGCCAGGCCGAAGGCCACCCACATCGCGTCCAGCCAGCGCACCGACCCTCCGCCGAATCGGTGCTGCGCGTAGCACAGCACCGACAGCGTCTCCATCAAGGCCAGCATGGTGTCGGTGTTGACCGTGTTCGATGCCAGGAAGGGAACCGGGCTGGTGGCGTAGATGAGTGCAGGCAGCCACGGCTTGTCGGGCACGAAGCTCTTGCCCAGACGGAATACCAGCACAACGGTCAGGACGAAGGCGAGGGCGATGGGCAGCCTGACCGCCCATTCAGTGCGACCGAACGCGGCCACGCTCGCGGCGATCGTCCAGTAGGTAACGGGCGGCTTGGTGAAATGTAGCGCTTCTTCGTTGCGGCGCAAGCTGATGAAGTCGCCGCTGTGCAGCATCTGCAAGGCCACGTTGGTGTAGCGGCCTTCGTCGGGTTCCCACAGCCCGCGCGATCCCTGGAAGGAAAATCCGAGCACCAGAGCGAGGACAAGCAGCGCCAGCAGGGGCCGGCGACTCAGGAATGTGGGAAATGACAAGGCTTAGCTTCCGCAGGGACAACCGGGCAAGGATAACCGGCCGAAGTTGCATCCCCAAGTCGGGTGCCACGTGACCTTAGTCATGCCGCCCTTCGGCACGTTCCCCGGACTTGCACGCATGCAAGACTCGTCCCATCTCAATTCCACCGCACTTCCCTCGGAGATCATGATGAAAGCTGCCCTGCTTCCCCTGGCCCTGTTGCTTGCTTCGGGCGCTGCCCAGGCGCACTCGACCCATGACGGGGTTCGCCTTGGCTGCGACGTCCGCTCCGACTACTCAGTACGCCCCTACCGCCAGGCTTTCCTGTTCAGTCGCGAGGGCTCGACCCCGGCCGAAGTCGGCATCGGCGGCGGCCGTCTGTTCATCGACGGTAAGGAAATCTCCCTGGCCGAAGCCGACCACACCCGCCTTCGTGAAATGGAAGGCGAGATGAAGGCGCTGGCCCCGCAGATCGAGAAAGTCACGCTGGAGGCCATCGAGATCGCCTTCACCGCGCTTACCGAGGTGGCGCGTGGCCTGTCGAGCACCCCCGAAAAGACCGTCGCCGGCCTGGAACGCTCGCACCGCCAGATGATGACCGAGATCCGCAACAAGCCCATGGGCGTGTTCAACGAGGACGCGATGGAAGGAATCATCGAGCCGATCATCACCAAATTCGTTCCCGACATCGTTGGTGGCGTGGTCAGCACCGCGTTGAAGGCCGCGTTCTCGGGTGAAGAGGCATCGAAGAAATTCGAGGCCCGCATCAAGCACATGGAAAGCGAGCTCGACACCCGGGTCGAAGCCCGGGCCAAGGCCCTTGAGCCACTGGCGACGGCGATGTGCCAGCGACTGAATCGCCTGGACGCCCTTGACGACGCCCTGGAATTTCGCCTGCCCAACGGCGAGCCCATGCAATTGCTGAGCGTTGATCCGAGCCGCCAAAAGCATTGAGCGCCTCGAGCGCAACCGCGGTGGCAACGCCGTTTTCCCCTCGCCCCCTCCCCGGGGGCTTTTTTTTGCCACAATAGCGGCCTCGCATGAAGCAGGCAGGTCGCATGGCGCAGTTGATGGAAGCCCGGGTACCCGATATCGGCAGCGACCAGGGCGTGCCGGTGATTGAATTGCTGGTGAAGGTGGGCGACGTCGTCAGCAAGGACCAGGGGCTGGTCACGCTGGAATCGGACAAGGCCACGATGGAAGTGCCCGCGCCCTTCGCCGGCACGGTCCGAGAGGTGCTGGTAAAGGTCGGTGACGAAATCGGCACCGGCGCCGTCGTGGCGATGATCGAAGCATCGATCGAGTCTGCCGTCGCACCGGTCGCGGCGAAAGCTCCGCCTGCCGCTGCCACGCCAGCCCCCGCTGTTGCCGTTGCCGCCGCCTCGCCAGTCGCCAAGCCGGCAGCGCCCGCCCCGACAGCCGCGCCGGCCGCGGCGAGCTCGCCGCGCATGCTCGATTCCGAATCGCTGGTTCCCGGCGTGTTGCCTTACGCCAGTCCCGCCGTGCGCGTGTTCGCCCGCGAACTCGGCGTGGACCTGTCGCAAGTGAAGGGAACCGAACGCAGCGGCCGCATCGGCAAGGCCGATGTGCAGGCCTTCGTCAAATCCATGCTCGCCGGTGGCGCCATGCCTCGCGCTGCAGGCGGCGAAGCGGGCGGATTGCAACTCATCCCGTGGCCGCAGGTCGATTTCGCCAAGTTCGGCGAGGTGGAACGGCAGGCGCGTACCCGCATCAACAAGTTGTCCGGCGCCAACCTCGCGCGCAACTGGGCGATGATTCCGCATGTCACCCAGTTCGATGAAGCCGACATCACCGAGATGGAAGCGTTTCGCAAGAAGCTCGGCGAAGAGAACAAGGACATCAAGATCACGCCCCTCGTGTTCCTGATCAAGGCCGTGGTCGCGGCGCTGAAGAAATACCCGGCCTTCAATTCATCGCTGGACGGCGACGACCTGGTCTTGAAGAAATATTTCCACGTCGGCATCGCCGTGGATACGCCCGATGGCCTGATGGTGCCGGTGCTGCGTGATTGCGACCGCAAGGGGTTGCTGGAATTGTCAGCCGAGCTTGCCTCCATCAGCGCGCGGGCCCGCGACAAGAAACTGAGCGCCGCGGACATGCAGGGCGGATGTTTTTCGATCTCATCCTTGGGTGGCATCGGCGGCACCGCGTTCACGCCGATCATCAACGCGCCCGAAGTCGCCATCCTGGGCGTGTCGAAGTCGCAGATGAAACCGGTCTGGAATGGCAGCGAGTTCGCGCCGCGCCTGATGCTGCCGCTGTCGCTCAGCTACGACCATCGCGTCATCGACGGCGCTGCCGCCGCCCGCTTCGCCAGTTACCTGGCGCAAGTCCTCGGCGACTTGCGCCGCCTGCTGGTCTGAAGGAGCTGACGTGGCCACGCTGATTGAAATCAAGGTTCCCGACATCGGCGGCAGCAAGGATGTGCCGGTGATCGAATTGCTGGCAAAGGTCGGCGATGCGATTGCCGTCGACCAGGGACTGGTGACGCTGGAATCGGACAAGGCCACGATGGAAGTTCCCTGCACCGCCGCCGGCGTGCTGAAGGAATGGAAAGTGAAGGTGGGCGACGAGGTTTCGGAAGGCCAGGTGATCGCCGTGCTGGAAGCCGCCGCCGATGCGCCGGTCGCGAAGGCCGCGCCTGCCGCGCCCGCCACGGCACCCGTCGCGGCTTCGCCCGCGCCGCCGGCCGCCACGCCCGCACTCGCGACTGCCGCGCCCGTCGCCAAACCCGCCGCCGCTGCCAGTAGCTCCAACGCCGACATCCAGTGCCAACTGGTCGTGCTCGGCGCAGGCCCGGGCGGCTACACCGCTGCCTTCCGCGCCGCCGACCTAGGCATGGACGTCGTGCTGGTCGAGCGCTACGAAAAACTTGGCGGCGTCTGCCTCAATGTCGGCTGCATTCCCTCCAAGGCCCTGCTGCACGCCGCTGAGGTCATCACCGAGGCAAAGCACGCTGCGGCCTACGGCGTCAGCTTCGGCGAGCCCATCATCGACATCGACAAACTGCGCGCGCACAAGGACAAAGTGGTCGGCACCATGACCACCGGCCTGTCGGGCATGGCCAAGGCGCGCAAGGTGCGCACGGTCACCGGCATCGGTCGCTTCCTGTCGCCGAACGAACTGGAAATCGAAGAAGGCGGAACGAAGAAGACGCTGCACTTCGACCAATGCATCATCGCAGCCGGCTCGCAGCCGGTGAAGTTGCCCGGCTTCCCGTGGGACGACCCGCGCGTGATGGATTCCACCGATGCGCTGATGCTGCACGACATCCCGGCGGAACTGCTGGTGGTGGGCGGCGGCATCATCGGCCTGGAGATGGCCTGCGTGTATGCCGCGCTGGGCAGTCGCGTCACCGTGGTCGAGTTCATGGCGCAACTGATGCCGGGCTGCGATGCCGACTTGGTGAAACCGCTGGCCGACTTGCTCAAGAAGCGCGGCGTGGCCATCCACCTCGGTACGAAGGTCGCGAAAGTCGAGGCGGACAAGGACGGACTCAAGGCCAGCTTCGAAGGCGACAAGCCGCCCGCGACTACGCGATATGACCGCGTGCTGGTGTCGGTCGGCCGCACGCCCAATGGCGGTCGCATCAATGCCGAAGCCGCAGGCGTGGCCGTGACCGATCGCGGCTTCATCAATGTCGATTCGCAGATGCGCAGCAACGTGCCGCATATCCTTGCCATCGGCGACCTGGTCGGCCAGCCCATGCTCGCGCACAAGGCATCGCACGAGGGCAAGCTCGCCGCGGAAGTGGCGGCCGGCGAAAAACGCGAGTGGGTCGCGCGCGTCATTCCATCTGTCGCGTACACCGATCCTGAAATTGCCTGGGTCGGCCTCACCGAAAGCGAAGCGAAGCAAAAAGGCATCGAGGTCGGCGTGGCGAAATTCCCCTGGGCTGCCTCGGGTCGCGCGGTCGGATTGGGCCGCGCCGAAGGCTTCACCAAGCTGATCTTCGATCCGGCCAGCCATCGCCTGCTCGGCGGTGGCATCGTCGGTGTGCATGCCGGCGACCTCATCGCCGAGATCGCACTCGCCATCGAGATGGGCTGCGAGGCGGGCGACATCGGCCACACCATCCATCCGCATCCCACCCTGAGCGAATCGGTGGGCATGGCGGCGGAAGTATTCGAAGGCAGCATCACCGACCTGTATATTCCAAAGAAGAAGTAAGGTCCCTGACCTGGGAGCGGCCGTGATCAACGAAATAGGGATGTTCGTACTTGGCCTGTTCCTGCTGTTGCTCGGCGGGGACTCTGTAATTCGCGGCGCGGCGGGCCTCGGCCAGCGACTCGGGCTTTCACCGTTCTCCGCCGGCCTGTTGCTGGTGGCTTTCGCCACGTCGGTGCCCGAACTCGCCGTCAACGCCTATGCCTTCCAGCAGGGACAGACCGAGCTCGCGCTTGGCAATGCGGTCGGTAGCAACATGGTCAATATCGGCCTGACGCTCGGCCTGGCTGCGCTGGTTGCACCCTTGCTCATCCGCATGCGCTTGCTGGCTGCGCAAATCGTGTTCGTGCTGGTCGCCTCGGGCATGGTGTTGCTGTTCGGCCTCGACGGCAGCATCGCGCGCTGGGAAGGCGGCGTGTTGCTGGCAGGCTTCGTCGGCTTCCTGGCCTTTGTATTCATTCGTGGCCGCAACGAAAGCCCGGAGATCCAGGCCGAACTCGCTGCGCACGCCGTCACCAGCACCAACCTCGTGCAGAACCTGGTCCGCTTTGCGTTCGCTGCCGCGCTGCTTTATTTCGGAAGCCGGCTGGTGGTGAATGCGGCGCCGACGATCGGCCTGGCGATGGGCATGGGGCCGATGCTGACGGGCCTCACCCTGGTCGCCGTCGGAACCGCGTTGCCCGAGATCGTGGTCGCCATGATCGCCGCTGGCAAAGGGCAGGGCGACGTCGTGGCCGGACAGGTGCTGGGCGCGTGCCTGTTCAACCTGTTGTTCATCGTCGGTGGCATGGCCGTGCTGCGCCCGCTGCCGCTGCCCGCGTCCTTCGTCAGCCTGGAACTGCCAGCGGCGATGGCGTTCGCCCTGCTCTTGTATCCCCTGCTGGGTGGCGACCTGAAAGTGTCCCGGCGCGAAGGCAGCTGGCTGTTGCTGGCGTTCGCTTTCTGGTTGGGATACGAGCTGTTCACCGCGCTTGCCTGAGCCGATGAATCGGTCGCACCGGGCGCGGCGATGAGTAACGTCTTCGTCTTTGGAATGAGCGGCCAGGTCGGCGAGGCGCTGGCGCCGCGGCTGCTGGCGCGTTTCGATTCGGTGGACGCGCTGTCGCGCTACCCACGCGGCGAACCGCCAGGCGTGCATTGGCTGCAAGGATCGCTCGAACACATGCCGCCGGGCGGCGCGATGGCGAACGACATCCTGGTCAGCCTCGGGCCGCTGGATGCATTCGCGCGCTGGTACGCCGATGCCCGGCCTGCCGCGTCGCGGATCATCGCCCTGGGCTCCACCGGCATTCGCGATAAGTCGGCCTCGTCCGATCCGCTGGAGCGCGAAGTGGCGCAACGGCTTGCCGATGCCGAGACAAACTTGTTCGATGCGGGCCGCCAAGGCGGCGCTGCCATCACCGTGCTGCGGCCGACGATGTTGTACGGCAACGGTCGCGACCGGTCCCTGACGCCCCTGGTCGCGCTGGCACGGCGCTGGCGAGTCCTGCCCTTGCCGTCCACGGCGCGCGGGCTGCGACAGCCGGTGCACGTCGAAGACGTGGCTGGGGCCATCCTCGCTTGTCTCGATGCGCCGCCGGCGCTGACCGCCGGTCGCGGCTATGACCTGCCGGGTGGAGAGGCGTTGTCGTTCGTCGCGATGGTGCGTCGCAGTCTGCAGTGTCATGCCCCGGGCGCGAAGGTGCTGGTCCTGCCTGCCTCCGCCTTCCATGCCATCGTCTGGCTGGCAGCCCGCTCGGGCAGGGAGCCCGCCCCGGGAAGCCTTTCCCGCCTGGCCGCCGACCAGACTGCGGATGCCACAGCCGCCCGCCTGGCCTTCGGCTATCAGCCCGGCCCGTTCAGGCCCTGAACGGATGCTGCGCCGCAGCATGAAAAGAATCTCAGTTTCCATACGCTAGGGCATTGCTTCTTGGCGTAACGAACTTTTAATATGGGGGTACAGTAGAGCGTCGAACCCGGGGAGGGGTCTGATCCATGAATTCCGACAGTTGGCTGCTATCGAGCCGCGACCGCGATCCCCGTACGGCGAGCGTTTTGCTTTCGCCCCGAGTGTCTTGCCCTTTAGAGGAACAACAGAAATGAATTCCATCAAACCTGCTCGTGGGCTGCTCGCCCGTGCTCCCCTGGCCACGGCGATTGCCCTGGCTGTGCTTTCCGCGCCTGCTGCACAGGCCTTTGAATTCGAGAAGGGCGGCCTGACTGGCAGTCTCGACACGACCATCAGCTACGGCATCTCGGTCCGCATGCAGGACCAGGAAGAGAGCCTGATCGGCAAGGTGCAGTTCGACCCGGCCATCTGCTTCCAGAACGTGCCGCTGGGTCCGATTCCGGTCGGCCCGGGTCGTTGCAGCTCCAATGCCGTTCCGGGCTCCGCCTACCAGATCGCCGCGCCGGGC
>JANNWV010000186.1:0-2320 GCA_031408815.1 Gammaproteobacteria bacterium | reverse complement strand
GCCCAAGCGCGGCCGGCCGCCGCTGGCCGAACCGAAGGAGCACGTGAACATTCGCCTGGATGCCGACATCGTGCAGTCCTTCAGGCGCACCGGGGCCGGGTGGCAGACGCGGCTGAACAACGCGCTGCGGGAGTGGCTGCGGGCGCATGCATCGTGATCGAGTGGGCGGCGATCACGCCCTGCTGCCGCAATGAAGGGTCGGTCCTCACTTGACGCGCCCCGCGACCAGTAGTCGGGCTTCCTCCGATGATGAGCCACGGCAACCACCAGAAGCTTGATGTCGCTCACCCGGTAAACGACGCTGAAGAGAAACCCCTTCACGAGACGGCTGCGCGTGCCCTTCGGAGCCGGTGCGCCGCTGTCCGGGCTGGCAACCGCCTTCATCACTGCCGCGCTGACCGCCGCATGAAACTTGATGCCGAGGCCCTCGCGGGCATTCGAGTAGTAGGTCACTTCTTTCAGCAAGTCCGCCTCCGCGGCCGGCAGGAAGCGGGGCTTGATCACCGGGCGATGCTTCGCGCTTTGGAAAAAACTTCATCGGCATCGATGACTCGACTTCGCCCCGGTCGTATTCACCCAGGCGGCGTTCGATCTCCACTTCCCACGCGGCCTGCACTTCTGCGATGGCGGGCTCGTGCAGCGACTCCAACAGCAGGTCCACCAGACGCGAACGCTCTTCCGGCGACAGCGCCTTGCCACGCTCCGCGAGTTCCATCACTTGATCTGGCATGACAGGCTCCTTCAACGAAAAAGTCGAGCAGGTGCATCGACGCAAAGCTTCTCGCGTGCCGCTTCGAGCACGGCCACGGCCGTCTCTCGTCGGACGGACGGGAAGTCTTCGAGAAAACCTTCGAGCGACGATTCGCCTTCGAGGTAGTCGAACAGGTTCTTCACGGGGACACGCGTGCCTATGAAGCAAAACGCTCCGCTCATGACTTCGGGATCGCGACTGACGAGGGGTGCATCCATGGTTTGCTGTCTGGAAGTGAAGCTACCTGCGCGCTTGCCGTTCGAAGCCACTCCTGATTGATCGTCAAGCACTCGTGAATTGCGCAGTTCTTTATCACTCTTTCCGAGCTCGGCCGGAAGGGGGCTTTGCCTGCTTGACAGGGCGACTTCGGGGTTTGAGCTTCGGGCTGGCCAATCGAGTGCATCCATCTTCAACAAGCTTGATGAAGTCTCGGGCGTCAGAGAAGTAGTTGCGGAATGCTATTCGGACCTCGTCGCTTGTGTCGGCACGTACAAGGACAATGTCACGTTCCGGCATCAGCTTCTCAAGTTCGAACAGAGCGCGTAGCGCGTCGGGCGCATCGCGAAATGCGCGAACCTCGAGTTCGCCAGATTCCGAAAAGATCAGAATTGCATTCCGCTTGTCGGAGACCGTGCGGTTTGCAGCGTTGAGCCCGCGTAGGGTCCGAAGCAGACCCAACTCACGGTCCAGCACCAGAAACTGCGACACCAGCGCGCGGTCAGGGAGGTCCGGGAATGGCCCCTTCAGCTTCTCACGGGATCGGGCAAGGATTTCGCTAGCCAGCGCCATCGCGTGCTCGTAGCGCTTGTCACCCTTCTGAAATTTCGGCTGACTCTCGGTGATGAACCCGATGACCTCGACTGCTGTTGCCCAAGCGTGCTGTACGAGGCTTCGATACTGAATCTCAAGATTTAGGCCAGCGAGCTTCTTTCCGATTTCAGACTTGACATCGTACTCATACACGTCATGAACGCCACGATAGCCGGTGTCCTTCGGGCTCTTGATGTAGTCGTACTTGTCAAGTTCGTTGCGACGCTCGTGATTGAACCGAGCACCAAGGAAAGCACTTCGGAACGCGTAGAGGTCGTCGAGCTTGCTGAAGATCAGGCGACAGCCTGCAACATCATCCATCCGAGCTAGTTGCATTCCCGGAAATCGTTGCAGCTTGTCAAAAATCGTCCGTTTGCGTTTGTGACGCTGCGCGACAGTTATGCCAGTCCCTCGGGTTCGTTGGCGAAGGATCGCTTGGAACGTGTTCAGGACATTTCGATGCGCGGCACGCCATTCATCAATGACTTGAAAGTCCTCTGCAGTCGGACATCCCTTGCGAACGTTCTCGCCGGCGCGATTGACGCGCGACTTTGAACCACCAGGGAACGAGGGAATGACGGGATGCTTCACTACGGGTGTACCGATCCTATGACGCCGTATGCAGTGATCCTGCCCGGCGCGTCGCGCTGCGTCCAGCCTTGGCAACGATCACTCAACACCAAACCTCAACTAAAACTCTTCCCCTCCCCCGCCAACCGCGCCAACAACGGCGCCGGCTCCCAGAACTTCGCATCGTCC
>JANNWV010000185.1:0-7619 GCA_031408815.1 Gammaproteobacteria bacterium | reverse complement strand
CAGCTGCGGATGCAAATGGCCATGGACCGGAGGTCCAAGGCCATGCAAGCACTATCGAACCTGCTCGAGAAGAGTTCCGATACCGCCGCGACCCTTACTTCCAACCTGAAGTAGGTCGTCGGAACTCTCGCGGGTTCAGTCCATCGACAGCAGCACGCCGGCGATGGTGGCCGTCATCAAGGTCGCCAACGAGCCGCCCAGCACCGCGCGCATGCCGAATCGAGCGAGGTCGCCGCGACGATCCGGCGCCAGGCCGCCGATGCCGCCGATCTGGATGGCGATGGACGCGAAGTTGGCAAAGCCGCACAACGCGTAGGTCAGGATCAGCCGCGAGTGTTCGCTGATCATGCCGATGCCGTCGCCGACCGGTGTCGCCGCCAATTGCAGGTAGGCGATGAATTCGTTCAGTACGACTTTCTGTCCGATCAGCCCGCCGGCGGTCACCGCATCGTTCCACTCGATGCCGATCACCCAGGCGATCGGGGCCAGCACGTAGCCGAGGATCAGGCCGAGGTTCAACCGGATCGGGCCGTCCGCAACGCCGTTGTTGAGCATCATGTTCAAGCTCTGGTAGCCGCCCGCGTGCCAGTCGCCAACCCAACCGATCACGTAGTTGACCATCGCGATCAATGCGACGAAGGCCAGCAGCATCGCGGCGATGTTGATCGCCAGGCGCATGCCGTCCGAGGCGCCGCCGGCGGCGGCGTCGATGATGTTCTTGCTCTCGCGCTCGACGTGCACGGTGACGGTACCGCCGGTCAGCGGTATGCCGGTTTCCGGGATCAGGATCTTGGCGATCAGCAACGTCGCCGGCGCCGCCATGATCGAGGCGGCCAGGAAGTGCTTGGCGAACATCTGCTGCATGGCCGGGTCGGTGCCGGCGAGCAAGCCGATGTACACCGCCATCACGCCGCCGGCAATGTGCGCCATGCCGCCGATCATCATGGTGAGCAATTCGGAGTTGGTCATCTTGCTGATGTAAGGACGCACGGTCAGCGGCGCCTCGGTCTGGCCGATGAAGACGCTGGCGCAGACGCTGGTGGTTTCCGCGCCGGACACGCGCATCACCTTGGTGATGACCCAGGCCATGCCTTGCACGACCTTCTGCATGACCCCGATGTGGTAGAGCACGGCCATGAATGAAGCGAAGAAGATGACCGTCGGCAAGGCGTGGAAGATGAAGACGAAGCCGTATTTCTTCTGGTCGTTGAAGCCGCCCAGGATCATGTCCGCACCGGCATTGGTGAAGCCGATCAGGGTCACGAAGATTTGCCCGAGCCCGCTGAAGATAGTGCTGCCGATATCGGTGCGCAGTACGAAGGCCGCGAAGGCGATCTGCAACGCCACGCCGGTCGCCACCAGGCGCCAGTCGACGCGTTTCTTGTTATCCGAAAAAAGCCAGGCGATGGACAGGAGGACGGACAGGCCGAACAGGCCGAAAAGAATCTGGCTCATGGTTTTTGCGGATTTCCCCGGGTGATGCGGAAGGGTAGAGCAGGGGCCCGACCGTAGCAAGGCGGGGTCGGTGGCCAAGCCGCCGGCGCTGCCTGAACGGGTCAGTCCGAGTCGCGCGCCACTACGCGGTTGCGTCCGGTGCGCTTGGCGACGCGCAGCCGAAGGTCGGCGTTGCGCATCAGCCCCGATACGTCCACTGCATCCCCGGGGCAGCTGGACATGCCCGCGCTGAAGGTGAGCTTGCGAGGCTCGGCATCGTCACCGGGCAGGAAGCAGGCCGCGGCCACCTTGCGCCGCAACTGGTCCACGCGCTCCCAGGCCGCGCCCAGCGGCTGGCGCAGCACCAGCACGAATTCTTCGCCGCCAACGCGCAGCAGGGGTTCGTCCCGACGCAGTTCCAGGCGCAGGGTCTCGACAATATGCTTGAGCGCGCGATCGCCGGCCTGGTGGCCGAGTTCGTCGTTGATCTGCTTGAAGTAGTCCAGGTCCAGCAGCGCGATGCACAGCGTGTCGCCTTCGGCGCGCGCTTCACTGATGATCTGCGGCACGCGATGGTTCAGGAAAGTGCGATTGGGCAAGCCGGTGAGTCCGTCGGTACCCGACATCTGCACGAGGCGCTGCATGCGGAACACGATCAGCATGGTGACCAAGGTAGAGGCGAACAGCAGGAAGGTACGCTGCAACTGCGTTGACACATGCACCGTGCCGTAGTCGGCGTCCACCAGGGGCCCGGTCGCGGTCATGATGAACCACGCGGATAGCGCACCGAATTGCAGCATCGCCAGTGCTCCAGCCAGCAAGGTGACGCGCACGTCGTTGCGCAGCGCCGTCGCCAACACCACCAGCGGGTAGAAACACCAGACCACCACGCTGTTCAATCCGGCCGCGGGCAGGCGGAAGGCGAGCAACAACAACACCATGCTGACCACGGTCACATCGAAGCTGGCGGAAACATAAGGCAGCCAGCGGTAGCGACGGCGTCGCCGCGCCAGGGTCAGCCATACCTGGCTGAGCAGCATCGCCAGGCCAACGCCGGTGAAACCGATCATCGACTCGTAGCTGCCACCGCCGGTGTAGAAGTTGATGAGCGGAAGCGCGATCAGAAGCGTTGATAGCAACAGGCGGAATCGCGCCAGCAGGACTTCGCCATCCGCACCCAGTTCAAGCAGGATGTCATCGGGCGCTTCGCGCAGGGAACGATACAACTCGGCGAAGGTGTCGCGCAGTGTATTCACGGGCCGGGAGCGAGTGGGGTCGAGGGCCAGCATAGCCCTTGCCCGCCAGCCTGTCAGGCCGATAGGCCGAACCAGGCCACCCACAATCCCAGCAAGGCGAACACGGCTGCCGCCGTCCAGCGCGCCGCACGCAGGGGCAGGCGATGCGCGAAGCGCGCACCCAGCAACACCACGGGCACGTTGGCGAGCAACATGCCGACCGTCGTGCCGGTGATGACTTGCCAAAGCGGCGAGTATTTCGCCGCCAGCACCACGGTCGCCACTTGCGTCTTGTCGCCGATCTCCACCAGGAAGAAGGCCACCAGCGTGGCCAGGAAGGGACCATACTTCGGCGCCTTCACTTCATCCTCTTCCAGTTTGTCGGGTACCAGCGCCCAGGCGGCAACGGCCAGGAAACACACGACCACGCCCCAGCGAAGCACGTCGGGTGCAAGCAAGCCGGCGAGCCAGGCGCCGGCCCATGCCGACAGCGCGTGGTTGACCAGTGTCGCCGCGAGGATGCCCCAGATGATCGGCCAGGGGCGGCGATAGCGTGCGGCCAGCAGCAACGCGAGCAATTGCGTCTTGTCGCCGATTTCGGCCAGGGCGACGGTCAGCGTTGAAATCAGCAGGGCTTCCAAGCTTGGTGCTCCGTTGGTCGAGTACAAAAAAACCCGGCGCAGGTGGACTGCGCCGGGTCCGTGGACTGTGCATTTTACGCCTTGCCTAGCGCGCTGGGGTAGCCGCCACGGGCGCCGCCGGCGCGACCACGATCACTTCAACGCGTTCATTGCCGTCTTCGTCGATGCTGCGGACCTCGTTCACCTGTTCCTCCCACTGTTCCGGCAGGGCGGCGGGAGCGTGCGGCGCGGCGCTGGCACGCGGCGCGGGTGCGGGTTCGATGAAGGGCAGTGGCCGCGACTTGGGCACCGTCACCGTCACCGCCACCGGCTTGCGATCACGCAGCACGTCAAACTTCAACTGGCTGCCGGCCTTCTCGTCGCGCAGTTCGCGCATCACGTCGCGCGGCGATTCCACCGGCTTGCCGGCGACGCGCTGGATCACGTCGCCCGACTGCAAGCCCTTGAGCTCCGGTCCGCTGCTCAGCACCAGCACGCCCTTGTCGGTACCGAAATAACGACCCAGGTCCGCGTCGACCGACGACAGGTTCAGGCCCTGCCAGCGAAACGCCTGGTAGATGGCGGGCAGGCCGCAATCGTCGTCGCCCTTCTTGCAATCCTTCATCGGGCCCATGCGCTCGATGTCCATCTCGATACCGCGCGGCAACATCATCATGCGCTTGTGGTGTTCGCCGTCGCCGCCGGCCATGCCCGGCAAACGCTCGCTGCGGTTGAAGGCGAACACGCGACTGATGTCGCCGGCCTTCACGTCGGCATTGAAGCTCTTGCCCTGCCGCGCGTAGCGCAACTTCACCACTTGGCCCTGCTTGAGCTTGCCCAGCAACACGCGTGCGTTCTCCACCGCTGCCGCGCCACTGCCGCTGATGGTCTTGCCGTCCACCGACAGCAACACGTCGTCGGTGCGCAGGCCTGCTTTGTACGCTGGGCTCTCCGGCGTGACGGCGGCAATGCGAACGCCCGCCGCGGCGGGATTGGGCGCCATCACGATGCCCAGGCCGGGGCCGCGCTTGAAGGCCTCGGGCGCGAAGCTGATCTCGTCGCCTTCCTCGCTGCGCATTTCAGGATGGCCTTCGGGGCCCATTCGTTCGATGCGGATATTCCGCTTGCCGCCTTCCGGGCCCATGCGCTCGATCATCATGTCGTGGTCCATGCCTCGCTCTTTCCAGCCCGGTCCGTCGTGCTTTTCGGTGCGCACGATCACGCGCACGTCGGTGTCGTCCCCCATTTCCCTGGACAAGACCTTGATGCGCTCGACCAGGCGATCGATTTCGGCCTTGGCAGCCTTCTGTTCCACGGTCGCGGCTTTCTGCTCGGCCGTGGCGGCTTTCGGTGCCTTCGCCGGCTCCGACGCCAGCGCGGTGCCGGAGGCAAGGGCGGCGGCAATCAGCAACGGCAGGATGCGGGTCTTCATGAGGGTGCTCTCCTTGGAGGTGGGTAAGGAAACCGGGTGCGGCGATCAGTAGGCCGAGACCAGTGCGACGTCGAGGTTGCCGCCTTCGGCGGCGAGGTAATGGCGGGACGTTTCCACCGCGGCGATGTTGCGCATCAGGTCCACGCGCTCCCGCCAGAGTGAAAGCTGGATTGCGGGATCGGGGCTGGCTTCGAGCTCGGCGTCCAACGCGGTCAATTTGTCTTCCAGCGCCAGGCTCAGTGCAGCGGCGCTGCCGCTGCTCGCGCCGTCGTCGCTGGCGGCTGACATCAATCGTTCCAGGCGGGCCGATTCGGACATCAGTGCGGCCAGTTGCGCGCGCGATTCTCCGGCAGCCACGGACGATGCACTGGCTTGCGGCTGATCGGTTGGCGAGGGATCGGAATACCAGCCGCGTGGCAGCAAGGCGAGCGCGAGCAGTCCGGCGGCCAAGGCCATCGGCCAACGGGAACCATGGCGGCGCTTGCCGACGCGCGCGGCCAACGCGGGCCAGGCCGAGCGGTCCGGCGTTTGCAACGGCAGCGACGCCAAGGCCTGCGCCAGCGGGATCTGCGGCGGATTGAATTGATGGTCAGCCATGGGCCATTACCTCGGTGTCCAGGTGCAGCAGCGCGCGCAGCTTGCGGGTGCCGCGCGCCAGTTGCGATTTCGAAAACGAGACACTCTTGCCGGTGGCCTGGGCGATCTCTTCATGCGTGAAACCTTCTGCGTGGTACAGCCAGATCACGCTGCGGGTCGCGCCGGGAAGCCGGGCCAGCGCCTGGCCCAGGATCGCCGCATCAGCGGCGCGCGGCGGCAGCATCAGGTCGGTCGCCGGCAATTCGGATTCATCGATGCCGTCGTCGCTGAGGAAGCGGCCCCGGCGGCGCAGCTGCATCAGCGATTCATTCACGGCGATCTGCCGCAGCCAGCCCCAGAAGGGCGAGTCGCCGCGAAATTCCCCGAGCCGGTCGAACAGTTTCAGCATGGTGTCCTGCAGGATGTCCTGGGCTTCCTCGCGCTGGCCGGTGAGACGCAGAGCGAGCGTGAAAACGGGCCGCTCGAACCAGCGATACAACTGCTCGAACGCCGCTGGCTCGCCGGCGCGGGCGCGGGCAAGCAGGGCCTGGGGCACGTCGATCGCGAAGGACGAGGTTGGGCTCACACTGGACATGGATGCACCCGGGCGGAAAAGGGTCGCAGCCGGCTTGACCGGCGCAGGGGCAGGGGATTCCTTATACTCCCAGCAACTAAACGTGGGAGCGGTTCCGATGGCTGGTACGACCTTGTTGACCTTCATCGTGGTGCTGGCCGGCATCATCGTCCTGATCAAGACGGTGCGCATGGTGCCCCAGGGCTTTGAATGGACGGTCGAGCGCTTCGGCAAGTACACCCACACCATGTCGCCTGGCCTGCACTTCCTGATGCCCATCGCCCAGACCGTCGGCCGCAAGGTCAACATGATGGAGCAGGTGCTGGACGTGCCCAGCCAGGACGTCATCACCAAGGACAATGCGGTGGTGAAGGTGGACGGCGTGATCTTCTTCCAGGTGCTCGATGCCGCCAAGGCTGCCTACGAGGTGTCCAACCTCGAGCAGGCGACGGTCGCGCTGGTGATGACCAACATCCGTACCTCGATCGGCTCGATGGACCTTGACGAGTCGCTGTCCAAGCGCGACGAGATCAACGCCAAGCTGCTGTCGGTGGTGGACGTGGCGACGCACCCGTGGGGCATCAAGGTCAACCGGATCGAGCTCAAGGACATCCAGCCGCCGCGCGACCTGATCGATTCGATGGCGCGGCAGATGAAGGCCGAGCGCGAGAAGCGCGCGCAGATACTGGAAGCGGAAGGCTCGCGTGCGTCGGAAATCCTGCGTGCCGAAGGCGAGAAGACCGCTGCCGTGCTGCAGGCCGAAGGCAAGAAGGAAGCGGCTTTCCGCGAAGCGGAAGCGCGCGAGCGCCTGGCCGAAGCGGAAGCCAAGGCGACCCAGGTCGTGTCATTGGCTATTTCGCAGGGCAACGTACAGGCGATCAATTACTTCATCGCCCAGAAATACATCGAGGCACTGAAGGACTTCGCCACCTCGCCCAACCAGAAATTGTTCATGCTGCCGATGGAAGTGACCGGCGTGCTCGGCTCGTTGGCGGGCATCGCCGAACTGGCGAAAGATTCGTTCGCCGGCAAGGCCGGCCCGGTCGTCGTGCCGCCCAAGCCGCCGCGCCTGGAGGGCTGAAACATGCGCGCTGAAGTCATTGCCTGGGCATGCCTGTCGCTGGCCCTGATATCGGCCGAAGTGATCGCGCCGGGGGTATTCATGCTCTGGCTGGGCATCGCTGCGGCCGTGGTGTTCGGCGTGGTGCTGCTGGTGCCCGGCATCCCCGTGCTGTGGCAGGCGCTCGGTTTCATCATGCTGAGCTTTGCGTCCATCGCCGTCTACCGGAAGCACTTCCGCCAAGACGCGGAACGCAACGACCAGCCGCTGCTGAACCGCCGGGCGGAACACTTCATCGGCAAGAACTTCGTCCTGGAATCAGCCATCGTCAACGGCTCCGGCCGCCTGAAGATCGGCGACGCTTTCTGGACTGTCGCCGGCGAAGACCTGCCGGTCGGCACCCGCGTCCGCGTTGTGCAATCGGACGGCATGGTCCTGACTGTCGTCGCCGACTAGGTTCTCGAAGCGGTTTAGCGTACTAGCGGTTACGCATTACGGTGCAGCTGGGTCCGGCATTCATTTTGAGTCGCGTCCCTCCGCCTGCGGTGTCGGGCCGACTTGGTCAAAAGTGAACGCCCGCCCCTGCTCCTATACGTAATCCGTACTTCTATCCTGCTGTCCTCACGACTAGGTACCCATACAAGGCTTCCGCTTCGTCTCGGCGAATGGCAGGGTCAGATGAAGTGCG
>JANNWV010000184.1:0-1642 GCA_031408815.1 Gammaproteobacteria bacterium | reverse complement strand
GGCTCGCGACCGGCTTGACGTGGTCATTCGCGAACGCGCGCACCATTTCGCGAACCAGAAGGTGCTGCTCGTTGAAGTACAGTGAATCGTCCATATCTCAATATCGGGTGTTGGGGGGCAGCCACCTGCGGGCGCCCGTAGTCGGCGAAACGTACTGTGATGAAAGGCCTGGCGAAGGACCGGAGTTTCAGGCATGCGTTGCCGGTGGCCTTCCGGGAGTCTGACGCCCGAGGGCCTGCCGACGTCTCAGCGGCGGTGGGCCCGGATGACGTCCAGAAACGACTCCGCGTATCGCTCCAGCTTGACTGGCCCGACACCTGGGAGTGACGACATTGCCGCGGGAGTCAGTGGGCGACGCGACGCAAACGCCGCCAGTGTCGCATCGGGGAAGACGACATAGTGAGGGACCTTCTGCTTCCCTGCCAGTGCCGCCCGACACGCCTTCAGCGCATTGAACAGGTCCGTGTCGGCTTCGGTGACCGCCCCACCCTTCTCTCTGCTTTTGCGTTCCGTGTCCCGCCGGGCGTTTGAATCACGCGGTGCCCGTTCGCGCGGCCCGGCGCTTGGGCCGAAGGCCCCCCGGATGGCAGGCGCGGCGCGGCGTTCACCGAGACAGTTGTCACACGCGCCGCACTGTGCCTTCGCCGCCGGATCGCCGAACCACTGCAGCAACGCCTGCCGTCGGCAGGTGGTCGCGTACGCGTAGCGCTGCATGGCGTCGAGTTTGTCGAACTCCCGCTGCCGGCGACGATCGAGTGACCGCCAGTCGATGGCGACGCGATCCAGCG
Source organism: Gammaproteobacteria bacterium (assembly GCA_031408815.1). Lineage (GTDB taxonomy): Bacteria > Pseudomonadota > Gammaproteobacteria > Xanthomonadales > Xanthomonadaceae > Arenimonas. The sequence goes on along the minus strand of JANNWV010000184.1, from coordinate 854 downwards.
TGGTGGTGGCATCGATCAGGCGAAGCCCGCCGCCGACACGTTCGACCACCACGAACTGACGCGACTCGAGCGCCTCCAGCATCGGGAAGGCGCCGACGAAGCCACCGAAGCCCGGCGGCAGCCCATCCAGATCGATCACCGCGCCCCGCGAGAGTTGTTCGCGCCCCACACGCCAGCAGGCCCGCAGCAGTTCGCGCTCCATCTCGAAACCCTCTCCGAGTTCGTCGCGAATCCGTTCGGGCGTCGCGAGCAGGCGGAGCGAAATGAGCCCTGCGGATTCCGGATCCCATCGCAGCACCCCCGCATCCGCGAGCACGCGCAACGCCGATTCGACCGCCTTCACCGAGGTCTTGCCACCAATCGCACCGGCCGTTTCCTCAGCCGTCGCCGACACGACGCCCCCGCGATCCGCTTCACGCTGACAGCGTCGATGCACCGACTCGATCAGGGCACGATCCGGCAGCGCAGACTTGATGAAGAACTCGTGGGTGAACCGATCCGGGAACGCGTGCAGCAGGACGCAGCGGCTTGGCTGTCCGTCGCGGCCGGCGCGGCCTGCCTCCTGATAGTACGCCTCGAGTGTGCCCGGCATGGCGTAGTGAATCACGAGTCGGACGTTGGACTTGTCGACACCCATCCCGAAGCTGTTGGTCGCGACGATCACGCGCGTGCGTTCGGCCATGAAGTAGTCCTGCACCCGTCGGCGGCGTTCATCATCGAGGCCGGCGTGATAGGCGCTCGCGGGCACCCCGTTGTCGTCGAGGAACTGCGCCATGCGTTCGACCGTCTTGCGGGTCGACGCATAAACGATTCCCGTACCATCCTCGAGCTGCCGCAGCAGGTCGAGCACGACG